>CAZYRV010000081.1:7348-8717 GCA_964649485.1 uncultured Oscillospiraceae bacterium
TCACGAAGCGGCAGAATAAGCGGTATTCATGGCATTGTCGGCGATATTTTAAATGTTGACGTTAAGTATGCAGCGGCGGTTGAAATCGCTTTGGGGGCGGCTTTGCAGAACGTTGTCGTCGAGAATGAGGAAACTGCTAAACGCTGTATGAAATACTTAAAAGATGGAAATTATGGCAGGGCGACTTTTCTTCCTTTAACATCAATAAAAGGAAGTGTTTATCAGTTTGGGCAGGCTGAATTTGAGGACGGTATTGAAGGAATTGCTTCCGAATTAGTTGCATTCGATGATAAATATGATAATATTGTAAAAAATCTGCTTGGGCGGACGCTTGTTGCCGATAATATTGATTCTGCGGGATTCGTAGCGAAAAAATATGGTTATAAATTCAGAATCGTAACCTTAGATGGGCAGGTCGTCAACGCAGGCGGCTCGTTTACCGGGGGAAGTCTTCAAAAAAGTGCCGGAATTTTTTCGAGAAAGCAAGAGCTTGAGTCGCTTGAAAGGGAAGTCGAATCGCTTTCCCAAAGGATTGACAGGCTTTCTGGGGAGCATAAATCGGCAAACGAGCAATTTAAGAAATTGTCTATTGAAACTCGGGGAATGGAAGAAGAGCTTGAGGCGGCAGAACGTGCGAAAACCGCTTCAGAAGCCGAAGCGAAACGGCTTTCGAGCCTTATTGAGCAGCTGTCGTCAACACTTGACAGTCAAAGCAAGCTGATGGAAAATGCAGTGAAAAAGCTTGAGGAAACAGGGCAAAAAGCCGCCGAAATTTCGGCAAGACTTGATGAAATCCGCACGAAAATTACCGCTAATGATGAAATATTAAGTAAATTTGATGAAAGCCGTGCTGATAAGGAAAAACAGCGTCAAGCCTTTGTTGATGCCATTTCAGAGCTTAAAATGAAGAAGATTTCAGCTGAAAAAGATTTGGAATCTCTTGAAAATGCAAAAAAACAACTTGAAATTTCCAAGGAAAGTATATATAATAGTAGTAAGGCTCAACAAGATGCGATTGTTGTTCTGGAAAATGAAATAAAATCTGTTAAATCAAGGATTGATGAGCTTAACAATAACTGTAATTTAATTGAAAATCGGATTTCGGGCGCTGAAGATGAGATTAAGGAAATTATTTCCGAAATGGAAGCCGATGAAAAAAAGCTTACGGAAATTCGTGCGGAAATCCGAGAGCTTAATTCTGTCCGTGAAAGCTATTCTGCTAAGCTTGCACGGCTTGAAGAGCGTCAGGCGGCGTTTCAGAGGGATTATGACAAGACGGTTTCGGCACTTTGGGAAAAGTATGAGCTTACTGTAAGTGAGGCGAAAACGCTTGCCGAGCCTGTCGAGGATATGGTTGCGGCGGAGGCAA
>CAZYRV010000082.1:0-3938 GCA_964649485.1 uncultured Oscillospiraceae bacterium
CAAGTATTTCTGCGGATCTTTCCTAAAAATCGTCTGAAAATCCCTACGCAATCACACTACAATCTTTGTGCGGTGATGCCTTTACTCAAAGTATATTCTGCGTGTTAAAAAATTGCTTTTCGCAGAAAATTTTAAGCTGTTGCCGTGAGGTGTACGATTTTGAATAAAACTGGTCGTCCTCAACCCTTGCAAAAGCAACCATTTCCGAAAGCTCTGTCGCAATATCCTTTGTCTGCTCGTGGTCGCCTATAAAAAGCAAGCTTTTCGTAAGCTCTTCCCAACGCTTAAGCGCATTTTCAGCGTACATAACAGAGCTTTCAAAATCCCCTGCGACAAAGGCGTCATTCGACTCGGCGACAAGCGCCGAAACCTCCTGCGCCCGTCCGACGCAAATTCCAAGCGACCAAAACGAAAGCCCCACGACCGCCGCCATAATCACGGCGCAAATATAAAGCCTTTTCATCTTTTCGCCTCCTTTGTGACAACTCCGACTGTGCCGTCGCTGTCCGCTGTCATGATAAACACGTCACGCACATCAAGCTTGCGCTCGTCAAGCCTGTTTTTAAGCCAATTCTCATTAAACCCCACTTCCCGAAGCCCCTCCGTATCAACCTCACCGTCACGTATAACCACCGACGGCGGGTTTGTTTTCGGGAGAGAAATCCCGCTGTCTTTATTAATCACGGTGCGATATTCCTGCTTTTGGTAAAAATTAATCTTACCCGTTGTTTCAACAATCGCATATTGAATCTCGTTTATATCGAAAATCATATTTTCCCGCATTGACTCAAGCACATCATCAACACTGTACCTAAGCTCCCGCAATTCGTGCTGGTCAATTTTGCCGTTCGATATAATAATTTTCGGATTGCCCGAAACAAGCCTGCGAAAACGATGGCTTTTAAGCATTATCCCCGAAATAAAAACGTCGATGCACACAAGGGTCAAAATCGGCGCAATTCCCATAATCATAGGGATTGACGAGTCCTCGATCGGCCATGAGGCTATGTTTGAAATTAAAATCGTCACGACAAGCTCCGACGGCTGAAGCTCGCCAAGCTGACGCTTGCCCATAAGCCTCAGGCTAAGCATAATTAAAATGTAAAGCAAAACCGAACGTATTATCACAATAAGCATTTGAGCCCTCCAAAATGTTCTGAAAATTATTTTAACCTGTAAATAACTAATTATTCTTTTTCTAGAATAATCCCAATGCCATAATTTAGCACCTTTTGCTCCGCATAAAAAATCACTCTCCGCCTATACTTTTATTGACGGAAAAAACTTGAACGGAGTGGTTTTGTGTACTATAACAAGGTTGAAATCAGCGGAGTTAATACATCAAGCCTGAAGGTGCTTAAAGAGGCGGAGAAAATCGCCCTCCTGAAGCGTATTAAGGAAAGCGGCGACCAAAAGGCACGTGACGAGCTTATAAGCGGAAATCTCCGCCTTGTATTAAGCGTAATCCAACGGTTTATAAGCAGGGGCGACAATTTTGACCTGACACAAAACGTTCGCTTCAGCACCTATGCCGTGCCTATGATTTCGGGTGAGCTCAGGCGCTATTTACGGGATAATAACCCCGTAAGGGTAAGCCGTTCGCTCCGCGACCTCGCCTATCGTGCCATGCAGTCAAAGGAAAGGCTTACAAACGAGCTTTCACGTGACCCGACGATCGAGCAAATCGCAAAGGACATAGGCGTAAAGCGTGAGGATGTTGTGCTTGCACTTGAGGCAATAAGCGAGCCTGTTTCGCTTTACGAGCCTGTTTTTTCAGAGCAGGGCGACACAATCTACGTTATGGACCAAATAGGCGACAAAAACGACGATAACAACTGGCTTGACGAAATAGCAATCAAGCAGGCGATGAGTCAGCTTGGCGACAGGGAGAAAAAAATACTCTCCCTGCGTTTTTTTCAAGGGAAAACACAGGTTGAGGTTGCGGGTGAAATCGGTATCTCACAGGCACAGGTTTCACGGCTTGAAAAAAACGCTCTGAGCAAGATTAAAAAGCAGATTTAGTTTTATAAAGTAATAAAAAGCGGCGGTAAACGGTTACGTCTAATGAACGCAACGTAAAATCCTCCGCTTTTATTCTGCTCGTCTAGTGGCTTTCCATAAATTAAGCCCCCTGTTTTTGTATAAATCTAACATAAACACATTGCCTATACCAAGGCTTTTCCGACAATTTCATAATATGACTTGATTTTTTTGCGAAAATATGCGACAATATAAGATGGCATAGAAAACGCACTGACCATGTGACAATAAGCCAACGTAATGACATCGAGGTGGATATGGGACAATTCAAAGCTTTGGATAATGAATATACTGGACTTACGACTGAGGAGGCGCTTGAAAAGCAGGTGCTTTACGGGCCGAACACAAGCGCAAAGCCGCCCGAGCACACTCGGGCACGCCGCATTGCAATGGTTTTCGCAAGCCCGACCTTTATTCTTTTGATTGCGGCGGCGGTTACGGCTTTTTTCCTTGAAAACCCCTTTTCGGGTGTGGTTTCAGCGCTTCTGGCGGCATTTTTCGCTTTCTGCGATTGCTGGCGGATTATAAAGCTTGACGCAAGGCTTTCGGATATGCTCGCCCTTTCAAGCATAAAATACCGTGTTGTGCGAGATGATGAAATCTCACTTGTCGCCCGAGAGGAAATTGTTCCCGGCGACATAATCGTGCTTCAATCGGGAGAAAGTGTTCCCGCCGACTGCGGCGTTCTTGAATCAACAGACCTTCTCTGCGACGAAAGCGTTTTTCCCGACGGACAAGCCATTGCCGAAAAAAAGCGTGACGAAAGCGAATGCGGGCTTTTGCTAAGCGGTTCGCACATAATCCGAGGCAACGCCATCGCACAGGTTACGGCGACAGGGGTTGACACAAGACTATGCCGTGAGGGAATGTGCAAGACAAGCACAAAACCAAGGCTTACTGCGCTTGAGCTTGCCGCCGAAAAGGCAGAGCCTGTGACGACGGTCATTTCCGTGCTTGTCCTAAGCATTTTCACAATAATAACACTTTTTGGCGGCAAATCAATTCCCATATCGCTTAATTTCGGGCTTGCCGCAGCGCTTGCGTTTACGCCCGTCCACTTTACGGCAATTATTCGAATTTATTACATCATAGGCGCACTTGTTTTATCCCGCAAAAACACACTTATAAAGGATTTATCGGCGATTGAAAAACTTAATTCGCTTTCGGTCATGTGCATCGACAAAAGCGGAACAGTGACAAAAGCCCAGCAGGAAATCAAGCACGTTTACAGCAAAAATACCGAGCTTTTCAACTATATTCTTCTTCTTTCCTACAACCGCAATTCAACCGATTCGGTTGACAGGGCGATTTCGCTTTATTCAAGCTTCAGCGGAATCGACACCACAGAGCTTTACAAAAACGAAAACCTTTTTTCATACCCGTTTGACAAAAGGTTTAAAATATCGGGCAACCTCTGGCAGGTCAAGGACAGCAGGCTTCTCTGCGTAAAAGGCTCTCCCGAAACAGTTTTCCCGCTCTGCGGGCTTAAGGGCGAAACACTTTTCAAAGCACAACAGCGCTATGAAGAGCTTGCACGTGAGGGGCTTACGATAATTGCCTGCGCCTTCTGCGAATATGAGGAAGAAGGTATCCCCGAAAACCTGACCGACTGCAAATTCAGCTTTATGGGGCTTTGCGGAATAACAAACCGCATAAAAGAGCAAATTCCCGCCGCCGTAAGCACCTGCAAGCGTGCGGGGCTTAGGGTTGTGCTTCTTACAGGCGACAACCCCGATTCGGCGGTTAAAACTGCGCATAAAATCGGCATTCCCACAGATAACATAATCACAGGCGAAATGCTTGAGATGGGCGAGCTTGACAAAATAGACACAGCCTGCATTTTCGCATCGATTTCGCCGAGCCAGAAGGCTGATGCCGTAAAGGCGCTTCGTGACAAC
>CAZYRV010000082.1:3948-8662 GCA_964649485.1 uncultured Oscillospiraceae bacterium
GAGAAATTGTCGCAATCACAGGCAACACCCTTGCCGAAGCCCCTGTTCTGCTTAAGGCAGACCTCGGAATCGCCTCAATGGAAACCGCAACAGGAGCGGCTCAGGAAGCCGCCACAATGCTTGTAAGCGACGACAGCTTTGCCGCCTCTGCGGAAGCAATCCGCACCTCCCGCCAGCTTCACCGCAATATTAAAAAGGGCATGGCGACAGCGATTTCAGCCTCCGGAACACTTATAATATCGGTTTTGCTTGCCGCAATATTCGGCTGGCGGCAAATGTGGACAGCGCCGCTTTTGGGCTTGTTTTTGACGATAATTCTTCCGGCGCTTGCGATTATGTTTGCGGGGAACTCAATCGACTCAAAAACAGGGCTGTCAACCTCGTCCTACGTAAGTCGTGGCAAAATCAACCGTGCGTTTATAAAACAGATTCTGATACAGGCGATAGTTCCGGGGATTGCGGCTTTCTGCGGCTTTTTCTTCATGAATCCGACAGGCACGGCAGAGCTTTACGGCTTTGCAAGAACCTTTGCGTTTATTATAATTACGGTTGCGTTCTGCGTAAATTCGCTTATAAATCTTACTGGAAGCAAGGCGGTTTTCAAAGCGTTTTCGCCCGAAAACAGCCGCATTTTCCTCGTTGTCTTTGCTGTGCTCGCTCTTATGCTCTGCATAATTTACATTCCCGCTGTAAACACGATTTTCGGGCTTATTCCGATAAGCATTTCCGCACTTTTTGCCGCATTAATCACAGGCATATTGTCAACAATCTGGTGGGAAATAACAAAATTTTTCAGAAAAAAGGTTGATTCGCTTAAATAACAGCATTATGCTTTAACAACCAATTTACACTTATTCTCAATTATTAAAACACCGAAAGAGGGGTATTTTTGAAAAAAAACAAAACAGGCGCATATATAGAAGAGTCGGGCATTGTCGCCGAAAAGAAAATTGTCGAAACGCTTAAAGACAACTATATGCCCTATGCCATGAGCGTAATAATTTCACGTGCCCTGCCCGAAATCGACGGCTTTAAGCCATCGCACCGCAAACTTTTATACACAATGTATAAAATGGGGCTTTTAAACGGAAATCGTACTAAATCAGCGAATATTGTCGGACAAACCATGCGGCTTAATCCGCACGGCGACGGCCCAATTTACGAAACAATGGTTCGGCTTTCACGGGGAAACGAAGCCCTTCTTCACCCTTACGTTGACAGCAAGGGAAACTTTGGTAAATCATATTCCCGTGATATGGCATATGCGGCGGCACGTTATACCGAGGCAAAGCTCGAAGCAATCTGTACCGAGCTTTTTTCTGAAATTGACAAGGACACCGTTGACATGGTGCCGAACTATGATAATTCGACGACAGAGCCGACACTTTTGCCCGCAAAATTTCCGTCTATTCTGGTAAACGCAAACTTCGGACTTGCCGTTTCCATGGCAAGCTCGATTTGCCCGTTCAACCTCAAGGAGGTCTGCGAAACAACAATTTCCCTCTTACGCAACCCCGAGCATGACGCCGTTTCGACTCTTTCCGCCCCCGACTTCCCCGGCGGCGGCTCTATCATCTACGACGAGGACGAGCTCAGGCGGATTTACAGGACAGGCAGGGGAAGCATCAAAGTACGGGCTGTATATTCATACGATAAATCGACAAATGGTATAGAAATAACCGAAATTCCGCCATCAACCACCGTCGAAGCAATAATCGACAAAATCGTCGAAAACGTAAAGCTCGGAAAAATCAAGGAAATTTCCGACCTGCGTGACGAAACCGATTTGTCCGGACTCAAGCTTACGCTTGATTTAAAGCGTGGAGTCGATGCCGATGCGCTTATGCAAAAGCTTTACCGTATAACCCCGCTTCAAGACAGCTTTTCCTGCAATTTCAACATTCTGATTGCGGGAACACCCCGTGTCATGGGCATTTACGAGATTCTGGACGAATGGACGGCTTTTCGCATTCAGTGCATAAAAAGGCGGATTTATTTTGATTTAAACAAGAAAAAAGAAAAGCTTCACCTTTTACAGGGACTTAAAAAAATTCTGCTTGACATCGACCGTGCAATCAAAATTATTCGTGAAACAGGCGAAGAAACCGCTGTTGTTCCGAATCTGATGATAGGCTTTGGAATCGACGAAATCCAAGCAGAATATGTCGCAGAGATTAAATTACGACATATAAACAGAGAGTATATCTTAAAACGCACGGAAGAAATCGAAAATCTGATTGCGGATATTGCCGAAATGGAGCTTATTCTCGGCGACGAAAAGCGAATCCGCCAGCTTATCATAACCGACCTCAAGGACATTGCGAAAAAATACGGCCAGCCAAGAAAATCAAGGCTTGTTTATGCCGTTGAGGAAGATGTTGCCATTGAGGAAGAAACTCCCGACTATCCCGTGCATATTTTCCTTTCCAAGGAGGGTTATTTCAAAAAAATTACGCCTCAATCGCTTAGAATGAGCAAGGAAAATAAATTCAAGGACGGCGACGACGTTTCCCAGACGATGGAGGTCACGAACCGCCACGAGCTTTTGTTCTTCACCGACAAATTTCAGGTTTACAAGTCACGCTGCGGCGACTTTGAGGACGGCAAAGCGGCGAACCTCGGCGACTATATCCCCGCAAGCCTAAGCTTTGACCCTGACGAAAGGGTTGTTTTCATGGCGGCGACCGCTGATTATTCCGAAACGCTTGTGATTTTCTTCGAAAACGGAAAATGCGCAAAAATCCCGCTGTCCTCATACGAAACCAAAACCAAGCGCAAAAAGCTTGCAAACGCTTATTCGGCGCTTTCGCCCGTCAAAGGCTTTTTCATAATCGCCGACGACACTGAATTTATCCTCAAATCAAGCGCAGGCAAAATCATGATTTTCCCGTCCGAGCTTGTTCTTCCGAAAAGCGCCCGTGACACGCAGGGCGTACAGGCTATGCGCCTTACCAAGGCGAATCTGGAGTCGGTTTATATTTTCGCCGAGGGAATGGTTGAGTCGCCGGAGCTTTACCGCACGAAAACAATCCCCGTCGCAGGAACGCTTGTTAAATTTGACATTGACCAGATGGTGCTTGAATAAAATTCGGAGGTCAGCATGACATCATTATACCTGTCCGATATACTCCGCCGAGCCGAAATAAACCCGACCCGAGTCAAGCTTATCCGCCATTCGGTTAAGCACGAACGCTTTCGCTTGTGCTATGAAAAAGGGTTCTGGCAGGAATATCAGTCCGTTCAAAAAGAAGGCTTTTTCAATAATTGCGACTATGTTTTAAGCTTTATAAGCGAACAAGGCACAAGCGCAAAGCTTTTAGGCTGTTTTCACGTAGGCGAAACAATCGCCGCTAATCATGAAAATATGCCTGACGGCTTTCCCTTGCAGGAAATGTTTGACGGCACGCTTTACTTTACTGGACTTGAAAAAACCGACATTTTCTCCGACTTGGCAGAACGGCTGATTATAGACTGGGGAAAATCAACCATAAACTGGCATCAATGGGCGACAAATGAAAAGCCCGTCCTTGCCATAACCGAAAATCCAAAATATATTTTCAAAGGCTTTGACGAAATCCTGCTTGACTTCAGCGAGCTTGAGGAAATTATTTCTGACAAAACCCTTTACGAAAACTGGCACACAGCCCTCTCCTCCGTCAATGCGGTTTACCTGATTGCCGATAAATCGGACGGCAGGCTTTATGTCGGTTCTGCTTATGGGCAAGGCGGTCTGCTTGGACGTTGGACGGAATATATCCGTACAAAGCACGGCGGCAATAAAAAGCTGCAAAAATTGCTCGAGGCAAGCCCCGAGCGCTTTCGTCAATTTCAATTTTCCGTATTACAGATTTTGCCTCCATCTCTGAATCCTGCGCAGGTCATTGAAATCGAGAGCAGATATAAGAAAAAGCTTTTGTCTATCCCATTCGGATTAAACGACAACTGACACCGCCGGACGAGCCGTTCACTCCGCCAAAAGCTTCTTAAAATGCCTGCCCCTCTCCTCAAAATCCTTATAAAACCCATAGCTTGCGGCGGCAGGCGAAAGCAAGCACCTGACCCTCGTAACCTTTTTGGCAATCTTTACAGCTTGTGCCATATCGTTTGCGATATGGACGCAAACCCCGTTTCCTGTTATGCTTTTGGCAAGCTTATGCCCACTGTCGGGAAGCAGGATTACGTTTTTCACCGCACCCGTGTTTAAAAAATCAACAAGCTCCCCTTGAAAAACACCCCTGTCCATGCCTCCGACAATGATTGTATCAACCTCATCAAACGCTTTCACAGCCGCAATTGCCGCCTGTGGAATCGTACAAATGCTGTCGTTTACAAATTCAACCCCATCAATCACGGCGGCAAGCTCAAGCCTGTGCTCAAGCCCCTTAAAATCAGCAAGCCCGCCAAGACAGCACCGAATATCGCACCCCGCCGCAAATGTTCGGGCGCAACGGCGTTCTCGTACAAAAAGAGCAAAAGATCGGCCGCGCAGGCGTCGTCGGCAATGTCCAGGGCACAGCACGCCCGGCGCTCCGCACCCCCGCCCGTACGGCGCACCGATACCGCCAATCCGCCAGGCGTGCGGTACAGCGTGTAGGCCACGCAATGCGCCGCCTGCAGGCCGCGGATGGCGGAAAACTGCCGCACATACTCGGCCACGGGGTCGGATTCGGGCCACGATCGAGAAACGGTCATATCGTACATTTCTCCCCACGTT
>CAZYRV010000083.1:0-1244 GCA_964649485.1 uncultured Oscillospiraceae bacterium
CCTCAACGCCCTCCGATTCCCATTCCCAAGCCTCGTCCGAGCCATAAGCACGGCTTAAAACAGTGACCCTTTTCGCAACCATAAAAGCGGAATAAAAACCGACACCGAATTGCCCGATAATGTCAATATCCTCTTTTTTCTCATTTTCATTTTTAAAAGCAAGCGAACCGCTTTTGGCGATTACACCAAGATTGTTTTCAAGCTCGTCCTTTGTCATTCCTATGCCGTTATCGGTTATGACAAGCGTGCCGTTATCCTTGTCGGGAATAAGCTTTATTTCAAAATCCTCTCTGCCCATGCCGATATTTTCGGAAAGGGATTTAAAATAAAGCTTGTCAATCGCATCGCTTGCGTTTGAAATAAGCTCACGCAGGAAGATTTCCTTGTGCGTATAAATAGAGTGTATCATCATGTCCAAAAGCCGTTTTGATTCTGCCTTAAATTGTTTTTTTCCCATATTAATCATCCTTTCTGATATGTAAAAATTAACATATAGCACTCTCAATCTTAGAGTGCTAAATCTATTATACAACATATTTTAAAAAAATCAAGCCCTTGCGCATAAATTTAACATTAATTTTTCTAAATAAACAAAAAAGCCCTTAATAAAATGAATATTTTTGGAACAGCGGGAATATTTTTTTGTTGCTTAAGCGTGCTTTTTGTGGTATTATAAACATATAATTTAATTATACAAGCTGTGATTAATACATATAAAATTAGAGGTTTTTTATGCTTAAAATAAACAAAATCATTGCCTTTTGCGCCTTTTGCGCCCTGCTTTCTTCCTGCGGTGTAACCGCCGATAATAACAGCTCAGCCACGCTTCCCGATTATGAAACAGTTTTGACTCCCGCAGTTTCGCAAACTGTGCCACAAAGCGCTAATTCTACGCACGCAACAACCGTGCCCGATTCCACAACACCGCTTGTAAAGGTACGAGATGAAATTTTTTATACAAAAACATTAACCCAAAGCGACATGGATTATTTAAACAAGCTTGTTTTCGTCGGCGACAGCATTTGCTATGGTCTTGCCGCATATGAGGTTTTACCTTACCAAAATGTGCTCGCACACGCTTCGGTTGCGACGTGGAGCATACACGACTATAATTTCGGCACAGAAACTAATCCCACGGACTTTTTAGGCGCTTTATACAGGCTTCAGCCCGAAATTATCGTTTTCTCAATGGGAATGAATGACGTAAATATGCTTTACGACGACAGTTTTACCGAGAATTACCT
>CAZYRV010000083.1:1254-6960 GCA_964649485.1 uncultured Oscillospiraceae bacterium
CTGAAAATTCTCACCGAAACACAGTACTATTGCCCGAACAGCAAGCTTGTCGTGCTTGCGATAACGCCCGTGTGCTCTGATTTTACGCCTAATTCGGAAATAGATAAATTTAACTCGACGCTTGAAAAAGCGATTGCAAATTCAGAAAATGACTGGGAATTTATAAACGCAACCGACTATCTTAAAGACAGCTATAACCGCCTTAAATCAGAATATTCGGGCGGCGACGGCATTCATCTGAACCCTGCGGCTTATTCGGTCATACTCGGTAACATTATCGATAACAAGCCTTCCCCTGAAGAAGGCGAAAAACTCCCCACCCCAAAAGCGCCGCCGAAATTTATTCCTCCGGCGACGGCTCCGCCTGTTCAAACACCGACGACAACTCAAGCTTCCGCTGTGACAAAGCCCGCCGTTTCAACGACAAAGCCCTCTGCTCCTGCGACGAAGCCCCCCGTTCGGACAACCAAGCCTGCTGATACAACAAAAAATCCCGTTTCAACAACAAAACCAGCCGTTCCGTCAATGGAAAGCCCATCAGTTCCGGCAGAACCGATTATAGTTACAACAGAAAATGAATCCTCCTCGCCCGAAACAATAACCTCAGAATCTGTTCACGAAACAACGTTTTCATAGTCATGTTGCACAAATTTTCATCGTTTTTTTAAGGGTTTTTACTGTTTTGCGCAAAAACACTTGCAAGTGTTATTAATTTTTGGTATAATTAATATATAAGGTTTAATCGCATTATTTCTATAATATTCCTTTTGCGGTAAAATCAAAAAATTACAAGAGGTAGTTTGATGAGATTAATTACACGCTCGGATTTTGACGGTCTTGCCTGCGGCGCTTTGCTTCTCGAGGCAGGTATAGTAGATAACTGGAAATTTGTTCATCCAAAGGATTTGCAGGACGGACTTGTGCCGATAACAAGCGATGACGTGCTCGCAAATGTGCCTTTTGTCGAAGGCTGCGGAATGTGGTTTGACCACCACTCAAGCGAGGACGAACGTATAAAATATAAGGGCAGATATAAGGGCGAAAGCCGCATAACACCAAGCTGCGCACGAATTATTTACGAATATTACGGCGGGAAAGAGCGTTTTCCCCAGTTTGACGACCTGATGGAAGCGGTTGACAAGGTTGACAGCGGAAGCCTTACCCGTGACGAAATATTAAACCCTACGGGCTGGATTCTTGTCGGCTTTCTTATGGACCCCCGCACAGGGCTTGGACGCTTCAGAAACTTTACAATAAGCAACTATCAGCTTATGGAAAAGCTTCTTGTATACTGCGCAACAAAAACAACCGACGAAATTCTCTCGCTTCCCGACATTGTCGAGCGAATTGAGCTTTATAACGAGCAAACCGAGCATTTTAAGGAAATGGTACATAAATATACCAAAGTCGAGCGTGACGTAATTATTACCGATTTGCGAGGCGTTTCGCCCATCTACACAGGTAACCGTTTTCTCATTTACAGCCTGTATCCAGAGCAGAATATTTCCGCATGGATTGTTGACGGAAAGGGCGGCGAGGGTTGTTCTGTCGCCGTTGGATATTCAATTTTAAACCGCACAAGCAAGGTAAATGTCGGAAGTCTTATGCTTAAATATGGCGGCGGCGGACACAAGGCAGTCGGCACGTGCCAGTTTAAGGATAATCTTGAAGAAAAGCTTGCCTCACTTCTTGACGAGCTTGTAAATTATGACAAATATTATAATCTCACTGATTAGTCTAGGCAGAATAAAGAGTGAAAATTTGATTTTAACTTAAGGCTTCACCGCACAAAGATGGCGGTACGATTGCGCAGGGATTTTCTGACGATTTTTAGGAAAAATCCGCAGAAATACTTGCGTATTTTGAGGAATTTTGACGCCAAAATCGGCGAATAGCAATTCTGCATAAAACTATCAACAGAGCGGAATTGCTATTGAGAACAAAGCAAGTGTGCCGCCAAGGAAAATTCTGGTCTTTGTGCGGTGATGCCTTAAAATATTTTGAGGAGGTTTTTATGAGCAACTCAAACGGAAGCGTTCCGAATTGGCAGCAAATTTTAAACGAAATGGAAGAAACAAAGCAAGGTCAGCCTGCCGAGCCTAAGACTGAATCAGAGCCAAAGCCCGAGGCCCCCTCCCCCGTACAAGGGCCAAGCGCCGCAATCATAGACGAGCCTCCGCTTGAAATCGATATTCCCGAGCAGCCTGCGGTTTTTAAGCCTGTAAAGCCGAAAAGAAAAGGAAATTCAAAGCTTTTGATAAGCGTTTTGATTCTTGTAATTTTAGCGGCAGGTGCGGCAAGCCTACATTTCTTCGGAATTATAAACATTCCTTTTCTTCCCGAGCATTTGTGATAAATTAAAAATCTCAAACGACGCTCTATTTACATACGAAGCCTGCAAGCTGAATAGCTAGAGATTAGCAACTGTATAGGTGCAAATGGCTTTGCATTATCATTTACTATATTTGAAATTTTTATTTTTCGCTTTTTGTTCGCTTAAAACACTTTTTCTTCAGTCTAAGCACTCTTAAATGAGTGCTTTTTTACATCATTTAAAACCAAATTCCATTAGGAGAAAACATGAATAAAGCTCAAATTCTCCTTGTCGAGGACGACAAGGATTTATCCGAAATTACGGCAAAAACCCTTCAAAGCTATGGCTATGACGTGAAAATTGCCGAAAACGCTGACTCGGCTTATTCTCTGCTTTCGGAAAAAGCCTTTTCGCTTGTTATACTGGACATAAACCTTTCAGGCGAAAGCGGCTTTGAAATATGCCGTGAAATCCGCCGTCGTTCTGCCGTTCCGATTATTTTCGTAAGCGCCAGAACCGCCGAAAACGACAAGGTAAATGCGCTTGACATAGGCGGCGACGATTATCTCGAAAAGCCCTATTCACTGCGGGAGCTGTTGTCACGGGTCAAGGCATTGCTTCGGCGCACAGCGCCCGCCGCTGAGGAAAAAATCAGCTTTGGCGACGTTGAAATTCTGCCCGAAACAAGGTCGGTTTCAAAGGCGGGAAAAGCCGTTTCGCTTTCGCTTAAAGAGTTTGATTTACTGCTTTTTCTTGCGCAAAACAAGGGAAAGCCGCTTGCCAAGGCAGACATTTTAAGCGCCGTCTGGGGTGCGTTCTGCGAGGTCGAGCAATCCACTGTTTCCGTGCATATCCGCTGGCTTAGGGAAAAGCTTGAGGACGAACCCGCAAACCCGAAATTCATCAAAACCGTGTGGGGAATCGGCTATGCGTTGGAGGGCTGTGATGAAAGCTAAAGTTTTGTGGGTTTTTGCTATTTTTTCAGCGGTAATAATCGCCTGCGGCTTGCTTTTTTCCGTAAAAATTTCTTCGGCAATACAAGCTGTTCCCGAAATCAACACCGCCGTTATTTTAAACGAAATTTCACATCTGGCAAAAGAAAACAGCCCGAATTTAAACGAAAAAATCGCCGAGCTTGGCAAGGTTATCGACTCTGCAAATGCCGCCGAAACCGGCGCTCCGCAAAGTGTTGTTTTCATCTGGCTTGCCTGCGCCGCCGTAATTTTATTTGCGCTTATTCTTACGCTTTACGTTTATTTCAGGATAATTCGCCCGTTTGACAAGCTGAAAAATTTTGCGGCGGAGATTGCTGCGGGGAATCTGGAAATCCCGCTTAACTATGAACGGACAAATTTTTTCGGCGATTTTACATGGGCTTTCGACCACATGAGAAAAGAGCTTAAAAAGGCGAAAATCTGTGAAAAAGAAGCAATTGAAGCAAACAAAACCATCGTCGGTGCGCTTTCCCACGACATCAAAACGCCGATTGCTTCGATAAGCGCCTACGCCGAGGCGCTTGAGGCGAACATTGCCGGAACTCCCGAGGAAATGCGGCATTATACCGACGTAATTATGCGGAAATGCGCCGAGGTTAAAAAGCTTACGGACGACCTTTTTATGCACTCTGTCGCTGATATGGACAAGCTTATAATCACTTCAGAGCGTGTTGAAATAAGCTCGCTTATCGCCGATATAATCGAAAGCTCGGCGGTTTCGGGAATTGAGATTATTAAGCTTGAGCAAGCTGTGCTTATGCTCGACCCAAAGCGTTTTTCGCAAGCTTTGGGCAACGTTGTCGCCAACTCGCAAAAGTATGCGAAGGGCAGTAAAATAACCGTTGCCGCTGAAAAAATCGGTGAAAATTATTGCATAAAAATCCGTGATTTCGGCGGCGGAATCCCCGATGAGGATATGCCGTTCGTCACGGAAAAATTTTTCCGTGGGAAAAACAGCTACGGCGAAAACGGCGCAGGGCTTGGGCTTTACATTGTAAAGCACATTGTCGAAAGAATGAACGGTGCGGTTCAAATCGACAACCACGGCGGCACAGAAATAATTTTTTCATTTCCCCTCAGCTCTTAAAGATTTCTTAATAACTTCCGTACTAGAATTAAGAAAACGAATAAAGGAGCTGATTTTATGGGAACAACAATTCTTGCCGCAAAACAGCTTTGCAAAAGCTATGCCGGCGACGGGATTCAAAATCACGTGCTGTCGAATGTTGACCTTGAGCTTTTCGAGGGCGATTTTACTGTGATTATGGGGGCTTCCGGCTCGGGAAAATCAACGCTTTTGTACTGCCTAAGCGGAATGGACCGTCCGACCTCCGGTGAAATTGTTACGGCGGAAAAGACATTGCAAAGGAAAAGGAACGGGCGCTTGCAAGGCTTCGTGCGGGCGATTTCGGCTTTGTTTTCCAGCAAATGCGGCTTGTAAGCAACCTCACTCTTTTTGAAAATGTCGCTGTTCCCGGCTATTTAAACAAGGTGAAAACAACGGCGGAAATCCGTGAAAAATCCGCTTCTCTGCTTGGCAGAATGGGGCTTGATTCGGCACAGAACAGATTGCCCGCTCAGGCTTCCGGCGGCGAACAACAGCGCTGTGCAATTGCAAGGGCGGTTATCAACAGCCCAAAGCTGCTTTTTGCCGACGAACCCACAGGCGCACTCAACCGAAAAAGCTCGACCGAGGTTTTAGACCTGCTTACGGAAATTAACGCCGACGGGCAAAGCATTTTGATGGTAACTCACGACGTGCGTGCGGCGGCAAGAGCAAACCGCCTGCTTTACATTGAGGACGGGAAAATCATCGGCGAAATCAAGCTTGCCGCTTATGCGAAAGAGGACGAAAAAAGCCGTGAAACGCAGATAAATGCGTGGCTTTCGTCGCTGAAATGGTAGGGCGGCATGGATATTATTACCTTACTTAAAGCAAATCTCAAGAACAGAAAAGGCGTTTTTATCGGCACTCTTGCCCTTGTTTTCGTGGTTTGCGTTTCGCTTTGCACAATGTTCAGCTTTATTTCCGGCTATGAAAAAAGCATTATCGCCGAACAGGACTATGCAAATGTCGGCGATATTATGTCAATGTTTAACGACAAAAATTTTACCGGTGAGATTCAAGACGAGCTTGATAACACAGAAGCTATCGAAGAATATAAACTAAATGACGTTTACTTTGTAAACCTGCAAATCAACGGCAGTTCGTTTATATCAAACGCTGACACTGCTCTTTACAGTTCTGAGGCAACCTATGGGCAGTTTCGCATTTATAACGAGAACAAAACAGGCTTTCTCGACAAGGAAATCTCACTTAACAAAGGGGAAATTCTTCTCCCTGTTGTTTATGCAGATATTTTCAACCTCAAAGTCGGTGATAAAATAACCACTAAC
>CAZYRV010000083.1:6970-8641 GCA_964649485.1 uncultured Oscillospiraceae bacterium
TGGAGGCCACCCTGGCCCAGCTTTACAAGGAAAAGGACCCGCTTTACGGCGGCTCGATGATGGGGATAAAGCGTGCGGTTGTCGCCGATTATGAATACTCAACCCTAAGCCAAAACGAAAATGCTATTGGCGGCAAGATTATTCACCTTTACAGGGCGGATAAAAGTCAAAGTGTTGCCGCTTTCAAACGTCAAATCGGCATGGAAACAAACATAACCTCAACCGCCTTTATATCAATGACACGTGAGCAGTCGCAGTATTATCTTATGATTCTTCCAAAAACCATGGGCAGCATAATGATGGGCTTTGCCCTAATTTTATTCGCAATCGTGATAATAATCCTCGGGCATAGCATAAGCACGGGGATTGAGCTTGATTATGTAAACCTCGGCATTTTAAAATCGCAGGGCTTCACAAAAGAACGGCTCCGCATGGTTTTGCTGTGGCAATATCTTGCGGCTGTCGCCGTGGGCGGGGTTCTCGGCTTTGCGGCAAGCTTTCCGCTTTCAGCGTTTTTGTCACGACAATTTTTATCAATAACGGGCATAATCTCAAACGGCGAAATCAACTTAGGAGTAAGCTTTGCGTTTATTTTCGCAATAATATTGATAAGCGCTGCATTTTTGCTTATTAAAACTAAAAAAATCGCCGCAATATCGCCTGTAAAGGCAATATCGGGCGGGCTTGAAAGCGTTTATTTCAAAAGCAGGCTGAACGCCTCAATCGGCAAGAGCTTTTTAAATTTCCGCCTTGCTTTGCGTCAAATCACCTCGCAAAAGCGGCGCTATGGCGGCTTGCTTTTAATCGGTGCGGTTATGACGGCATTTCTTATTATCACAATGGACGTGACCTCGATAATAAACCAAACTATGTCTTCTGACAATTCAAATCTTATGGCACTTTACGGCGGGACTTATTATGATTTTAACATTTCACAGAACAGTGATGATTTCAGCGAGGTTAAAGCGGAAATTGAAAAGTATTCGCCTATAAAAAAATCATATTATTTAGGCGGTACGTATATGGTTGTTGACGGCGACGAAATTTACGCGCAAATAACCGACACCCCTGATGTTTTTGTAAGCCTTTATCAAGGGCGGCTTCCTCTTTACGATAACGAAATTGTTATAACCGAGCTTGTGGCATATCAGCTTGATAAAACAATAGGCGACACGGTTTTGATTACGCTTAACGACAAAAAAGCAGAGTTTATTATAACAGGTTATTTTCAGTCAATGAACGACGTCGGCATAAACATAATGATTAACACGGACGGATTTTCACGTCTTTATGACAAAACCGATTATATGACGGACAGAAACTATGTCGTTAAGGACGGCGAAAAAACCGACGAAATACTTTCGGCTCTTGATGAAAAATTCGGCGATACAATAAAATGTGAAAAATACAACTCCGACAACTCGCAGGAAAAAATGATTACGCAAGTAACGGATATAAGCGTAATTTTTATCTACTTAATCGCCGTCATTTTCATAATCGTAAGCTCCGCAATGATTTGTATGCGAACATTTTTGCAAGAACGTGCCGACATCGGCATTTTACGGGCGCTCGGCTTTACCGTGCGGCGGCTTCGGCTTCAATTTGCCCTGCGCTTTGGAACGCTTGCGCTTATAAGCGGGGTTTTGGGGCTTGGGCTGTACGCCGTTTGCG
>CAZYRV010000084.1:0-857 GCA_964649485.1 uncultured Oscillospiraceae bacterium
AATTTGGGCGGCGGCAGAGCTTGCAAAGCGCCCCGAAAACAAGGGCAAAACAATAGTCGTCGTGCTTCCCGACACGGGCGAACGCTATCTTTCGACAGCACTTTTTTCAGAATAATAAAATTGCAGCAGGCTTTCCGAATACTAATCCCTGATTGAAAACGTTGCTAAAAAATATTCGCAAAACCCATAAATCCAAGCTTTTGCTCGATTTTTCAGACGTTTTTTAATCGGAATTCAGTATCAAACGGAAAGCCTGTTATTTTCATATGAATTTATTGCCTTTACAATGAAAAACCGTGCTTGAAAAAGCACGGTTTTGTTTCGATTAAAGCTTTGCCGTTTACTAGAATCTTGTGTGGAAGGTTCTGTGGATAACGTCAAGCTGCTGTTCACGGGTAAGCTTTATGAAGTTTACGGCATAACCCGAAACGCGGATTGTAAGCTGCGGATAAAGCTCGGGGTGATCCATTGCGTCGAGGAGAGTGTCACGGTTAAGCACGTTTACGTTAATGTGGTGACCCTTTTCCTCAAAATAGCCGTCCATAAGGCTTACGAGGTTTTCGACCTTTGCCTCCGGCTCTTTTCCCAAAGCGGCGGGAACAATCGAGAAGGTGTAGGAAATTCCGTCCTCCGCATAGTCATAGGGAAGCTTTGCAACCGACTTCATCGATGCTACACAGCCGTTTGTGTCACGTCCGTGCATCGGGTTTGCACCCGGTGCAAAAGGCTCGCCTGCTTTTCTGCCGTCGGGGGTAGAGCCTGTTTTCTTGCCGTATACAACGTTTGATGTGATTGTAAGAATCGACATTGTCGGCTTGGAGTTTCTGTAAGTTGTGTGCTTGGAAAGCTTATCCATA
>CAZYRV010000084.1:958-8484 GCA_964649485.1 uncultured Oscillospiraceae bacterium
ATTTCAAAGTCAACCGCAATTCCACGCTCGTCACGGACGGGCTTAACCTTTGCGTATTTGATTGCCGAAAGGCTGTCTACAACAACGGAAAGTCCGGCAATTCCGCAAGCGGAGGTGCGGAAGATTTCCTCATCGTGCAAAGCCATTTCAATGCGCTCATAGCAATATTTGTCGTGCATATAGTGGATAATGTTCAGGGTGTTGATATAAAGCCTTGCAAGCCAATCCATAATGCTGTCGTATTTTCTGATAACCTCATCATATTCGAGATATTCGGAGGTAATCGGAGCAATTTCAGGGGCGACCTGATCGCCGTATTTTTCGTCCTTGCCGCCGTTTATTGCGTAAAGCAAAGCCTTTGCAAGGTTTGCACGAGCGCCGAAGAACTGCATTTGCTTGCCGATTCTCATTGCGGAAACACAGCAGGCGATTCCATAGTCGTCGCCGAATTTTTCTCTCATAAGGTCGTCGCTTTCATACTGAATTGACGAGGTTTTGATTGAAATATCAGCGCAGAATTTCTTGAAGTTATCAGGCAGGCTCGGCGACCAAAGCACCGTCAAGTTCGGCTCTGGAGCGGGGCCTAAATTTACAAGCGTATGCATAAAGCGATAGCTCATTTTTGTGACCATGTGACGGCCGTCCATGCACATACCGCCGATTGATTCCGTAACCCATGTCGGATCGCCCGAGAAAAGCTCGTCATAAGCAGGAGTACGCAAAAAGCGGACGATTCTGAGCTTCATGATGAAGTGATCAACAAATTCCTGAATTTCTTCTTCGGTGTATTTTCCTGTTTTTAAGTCGTGCTCGGCATAAATATCAAGGAAGGTCGAAACACGTCCGATTGACATTGCCGCACCGTTCTGCTCTTTAACAGCCGCAAGATAGCCGAAATATGTCCACTGGATTGCTTCCTTTGTATCCTGTGCGGGCTTTGAAATATCAATTCCATATTTTGCCGCCATAGCCTTAAGCTCTTTAAGCGCACGAATCTGCTCTGATATTTCTTCACGGCTTCTGATTGTATCCTCGTCAATGGTATCAAATACCATGTTTTTCTTTGCTTCCGCTTTTTTATTAATAAGGAAGTCAACGCCGTAAAGAGCAACACGGCGATAGTCGCCGATGATTCTTCCTCTGCCGTAAGCATCGGGAAGTCCGGTGATAATTCCGGTGTGGCGGGCTTTCTTCATTTCGTCGGTATAAGCGTCAAAAACACCGTCGTTATGCGTTTTTCTGTACTTGAAAACGTTCGCAACGTTCGGGTCCATTTCCTTGCCGTAAGCTTCAAGCTCTGTGTAAATCAGGCGGATTCCGCCAAACGGCATAATCGCACGCTTAAGCGGCTCGTCAGTCTGAAGTCCGACAATTTTTTCTTTATCCTTATTAATATAGCCTGCGTTGTGAGAATCAATCGTTGAAATTGTCTTTTCGTCGATGTCATAAACTCCCTTGCGCTCACGCTCGATTTTCATTTGCTCTGAAAGCTGGTTCCAAAGCGCCTTTGTATCCTCTGTGGGGTCTGCAAGAAAGCTTGCGTCGCCGTCATACGGCGTGTAGTTTGAAACAATGAAATCTCTGACATTGATGTCGTTTTCCCAAGCTTCGTTGTTTCTGGTGTGCTCAAAAATCATTTCTTCCTCCTATTGTTCCTATTGTTGAAAGAGCCAGATTATGTTCTACGATTTATACTCTGAAATTGCGGCTCTTTTCTTTAAAATAATAATAACACTTTTTTGCGCAAAAATCTATACTTTTGACATTCTAAATTAGCATGGGGTAATATAAATATATACCTAATCAGTCCACTTTAACGCCAAAAAATAAAAACTTTTGCGTTTGAACATATTCTACCACATAATAAGCAGTTTGTCAATGAGTATTTAGATATGAAGTAATATAAAATAGGAATGGTTATTGATTTGTTAATAAATTATCAGGTATAATTTTATTTTAAAATTAACGCAATTGTTAACAAATCGTAAATTTATGTTTACAAACCAATGTTTTCCTTGACAATATGAAATAATTATGTGATAATGATACTAAGATTTATTATGTTGCGTAAGTGCGATGTTATGCGCTTTGTTGTAATAAAGAGGTACATTAATAAAGGGTTTATGTTTTGTCTTCAGGTCTGATAAAACAGTTGTATTTTCAAAATAAAAGGAGTATAATTATATTGCTTCGCCGATTGAATCCTGCATATGTTTTTTCCGCATAACTGCAAGGTTTGATAGATTGAGCAACAAAAGCTCTTTTGCGGCGAAAATACTTTTGTTTGGGGTAAATATGAAGATTAACGATATATCAGAGCGTTCGTGGGCGGAAATCGACCTTGATGCGCTTGAAAGCAACTATAACGCAATCAAAGACTATACAGGCGGCAAGGAAATCATGGCTGTGGTGAAGGCGAATGCCTATGGACACGGCGATGCGGGCGTTTGTCGGGCGCTTGAGGCGATTGGCACGAAATATTTCTGCGTGTCGAACGTATGGGAGGCGCAAAGCCTTCGTGAGGCGGGGATACAAGGGAATATCCTCATTTTCGGCTATGCGGATTTATGGCAGATTAAAGAGGCGGAAAAGCTTGACTTTATCTATACGATTGCCGGACTTGGCTATGCAAAAGAACTGAGCGATTTTGCCGCCGAAAACGGCATGATAATACGCACGCACATAAAGCTTGACACAGGAATGACAAGGCTTGGGCTTGAAAGCGAGGACGAGCTTGACGAAATCATGGGGCTTGACGGCATAAGGGTTGAGGGGATTTACACACACTATTCCGTTGCGGACAGCAACACTGCTTCTGATGTTGAATTTACAAAAAGCCAGCACGAAAATTTTATCCGCCTTGCAAGGGGCAGAGGACTTATTGCCCACACGCAAAACAGCGGCGGCATTCTTTATCATACCGATTTTCCCGAGGAATACGTACGGGCGGGCATAATTTTATACGGGCAGAAGCCAAGCGCTTTGCTTGATATTCCGATTGAATTAAAGCCTATACTGACGCTTAAGTCAAGAATTTCACAGATTAAGGAAATCCCTGCAGGCAGATTTATAAGCTATGGTAGGACTTTTGTGTCGGAAAAGCCGATGAAAATTGCCGTTGTGCCGATTGGCTATGCCGACGGATACCCACGGCTTTTGTCGGGCAAGGCAAAAATGACGGTTTGCGGCAGGCAGGCGGCGGTTCTGGGAACGGTTTGCATGGATATGGCAATGCTTGATGTGACAGATATTTCGGAGGTAAGAGTCGGGGATACAGTCAAGGTATATTCGGCGGAAAAGGACGAATTTTCTGTTGACGATGCTGCGGCGCTTTGCAAAACGATCAATTACGAGCTTTTATGCAATGTCGGCATGAGGGTTCCTCGTATTTTCATAAAAGGCGGGAAAATTGTAGGAATAACGAGATATGTGAAGTAATATTGCATAAAAGTTCGATCGATTTATGCATATTATCCAAATTATGAGAATAATTTTGTTAAATTCATAGAAAATCAATGTCAAGGCAATAAAAACGTTTACATAAATTAAAAATTGTGCTATAATTTAAAAAATGTCGCCTCATCATGTGTGAATTTGATGTGAAGGCGGCTTAAGTCAGTTATATCGAGGTGATTATTTGTTTGGGCTGTTCAAAAAGCTTAGGTTAAAGGGTGTGGAAAACAGTTTTACTGTTTTTGGAAACCAATGTGAACCTATAAAAAGCATATCATCAGGAAACGCAGTTGACGACAAGAAATCACCTTTTGCAATCTATCAGGGCGAAAGCTGTGAAACGCTTTATACTGCCGAAATCAAAAAGGGCGAATATTATTTCCTCATGAAAAACGGCTTTATAACCGAGCTTGACTCAGAGCTTTTGATTGCGGTAAATTCTCTGCTTTTGGCAACCTCAAAACAGCTTATCGATATAATAACGGGAAATGGGCTTTCTGCGGGCAAAGAGCAGATTTTAAGAAGATTATACCGGCTTAAGGAAAAAGGCTTTTTAAAACAGCTTCATTTCAAAACCGACCAGAGCATAAGCGCTTTTAAGTTTTATGCACTGGGCGAGCATGGCTGTGCCTTTCTTGAGTCTAAGGATATTCATGTAAATATGAGAAAATACATAGAAAAGGCCGACCCTGTTTCCGTCAAGAAAATTCTTGCCGCAAACCAGCTTATAACCGCTTGCGCACAAGAAAACAAAATAAGCTTCAGCTCTGCCAAAACAGTGCTTAACCCCGATATTTCCGATTGCATTGTGCGCCCGCATTCGATTGTTAATCAAGAGGAAAGCCTTTATTTTGTCGAGGCGGTAAGGTTCGACGACGGCTGGAAAGATGCGCTTTCAGACAAGCTTTCCCGCTATCGCAATGTCGTCAAGAATAAGCATCAGGTCAATATCCCTATAAGCGAGCCGCCGGTCATTATTCTTCAGGGCGAAAGCCCCGACCATGTTTGGGAAATTTTCGGAATGATTTCTTCCGAGCTTAAAAACGAGCTTAAAATCGCATATACCTATGATAAGATTCTTTTGCAGGATTTCAGTCATGCCTTTTTTGCATAGAAATTGTTCAATCGAAAAAACTCTCCGCCGCATTTTGCGAGGAGAGCTTTTTTTATGATGAAATTAAATGTGAATAATGGTTAAGCCGGCGCTTACTTGAGTGTCGCCTATGAACATATCGTCAGACGAGGTGTTTCTCAGGCTTAGGGTTATCGGAGGCGCCGGAACTGATATAAAAGCCGTTCCGCTTACGTTTGCCGAAACAACAGGCGATGTCGAATGGGCAAATTCTACAGCGTCGGTGTAAAGCGAGATGCTTAATGTCGTGGCTGTCGCCGCACCGTCAATGGCGGCCCACCAGTTTACGAGATAGCTTCCTTGTTCGGAAATTGTAAATTCTCCGGATAATGGGTTGTATGAGATTGCGGGGCTTTGGCTGTTTAAAATTGTATTAAACAGTATAGGCTCATCAACCGGAATAATCAAGGGAGATGGGGTTGCATACTCGACATCCATTCCAAGCAGGTCAATCGCACCGGGCACGCCTGTTGCTCCGGTGGCGCCGGTAGCGCCTGTAGCCGCGATCATTAATCCGCAACCGACGCTAAAAAAATATAGCGCCTAATTCGCCTTTTGCTGTTCTGTGTTGATTTCCACAAATTCGAGAATGCGTTCAAGTTCATCTTGGAAGCGGAACAAGATGGTGATTTCCTTCTCCTCATGCACATAAACGGTATCAACCAATTCCACCAGCAAACTTCGGTCAAGCTGGGTTATATTCTTGTGCTTTAGAAAGTCCGTAAAAACTGGATTGTCTGTGTCAATGCCTTGCCCCATACGCCGCTGCTCTTCGGCAAGATGCAGCAGGGTGTTTTCTGTCTGAGAAATCTGCTCCTCGAACCTTGCTTTCATCCGGCGATAATCCTCATGGTTGATATCGCCTGATTTCCAGTCCATATACAATCCGTCAGACAACCGCCGTAGCCTTTCTGACTCCTGTTGCTTTTCTTTCAGCATTTTTTCGATACGCTTCGACTGCGTGTCGACCACAGGAGCGCGGTTGATTTCATCCACGATTTCCGACAAGGAGTCGATGAGCGCAATTTGTGCCTGAATAGATGCCAGCACCGCTTTTTCCAGTATATCCAACCGAATGGAATGCTTCGTACACTTGCTTTTAGATTTTTCCGTATAAGTCCGGCAAGCATAGTAGACCATGTTTTTTGAGGATTTCCTTTGAAGCGCCTTGCCGCAATCTTTGCATTTTAAGAAGCCGGAAAACAAATGAACCGTCCGTTTCCCATTCGGGGAACGGGTGTCCCGTTCCAAAAGCCGCGCCATCGTGTCGTATTCCTCCTGCGTGAAAGTCGGCTCATGCGTGTTTTCTTTGATAAACCACTCATCCTCCGGCACGGTAACCTTGTCGTGAACCTTATAGCTGACCACACGCTGCTTGCCCTGAACCATATGACCGATGTTTACTTTATCAAGTATCATCCTGCGGACTGTGCTTCCTGTCCAAAGTCCGTCATTTTCCTTGACCTTCGGATTGCAGTAATTCCAACCCTTGCTCCGTTTATAAGCAGTGGGATTGGGGATGCCGAGTTCGTTCAAGCGTTTTGCTATGCCGTTCAGGCTCATGCCCTCATCGATAATCCAGTGCAGAATATCCCGTTTGATTGGAACAATTTCCTCATCTAAAACCAGCTGGTTTTTGTTATCGGGTGCTTTCAAATACCCGTAAGGCGGGAACGCTCCGATAAACTCGCCGTTGCGCCGTTTCGTGTTGAAGGTGCGGCGGATATCGCTGGAGGTTCTTGCCGCAAAGCGGTCGTTCATCAAGCCGGTAATCGGGACTTCCATCCCGGTGATGACCTCCGGATTTAAGTAAGTGTCAATCTTCGGGTCGCCTGTGGAAATAAACCGCACATTTTTCTGCGGAAAATAATACTCCAAATAATAGCCTTGGTCGGAGTAATTACGAAAAGCACGGGAAAGGGTTTTGCACACCACGCAGTTTACCTTTCCTTGCTCGATGTCCTGTATCATACGCATAAAATCGGCGCGGGTGTCATCCGTGCCGGTGAGTCCGTCGTCTATGTAAAAGTCAACGACTACAAACTGCCCGTCAAAATATTGCTCCAGAAACTCCTTGAGGATTTTTTTCTGGTTTATAACGCTTTCGCTTTCCTCGTTGCCATCCTCTCTGGAAAGCCGGATGTAGACGGCGATGTGCCAGAGAATCAGTTGCTTGCTTGGAATGCTGATAATATTACTTTTTTGTCGGCTGTTTCTGCCCATGTTATAACACCTCCTTTCGAGGTAATGCTATGAAATACCTTCGGTGGTGTCACATGATACCTCTGAATCGGGGTAATAGCAAGTCAATGATAATGGATGTGTATCCATCTATATCAACATATAAGATGTTGTTTATAATCTGACTTTTAAGCGCCTCCGTCATAAAACCACTCCCGCATACACCGTTACTATGATGTATATGCGGAAGTGATTGTCCGTTATTTTATAACCCGTTTTCACAGGCTCAAAATCAACCCGTGAATCTGAGTCATCACATCCGCTTTCGGTCTGCCAGTGGTCAGCGGAGTCCACTCAAAATCAATTATACTAAAGGGCATGGTTTCGGGATGGAAGCTGCCCACCAGATCGATGACGGGGTTCAGCGCCGAACGGATTTCGAGGATGTGGAATACCCAATCCCGCACCTCGGTAACACCCGCCGTGATTGCCTTCGACCAGTTGAACGCCGCCAAATTGTAATAGTTCCGCACGGTATTGGTCGCCGAGCGAATCGTCAGGATATGCGAAGCCTTCACATGGGTGACATTCGGGATAATTTCCTCAAACGGTGAGGGCAGCGCCGTGATGGTGCGGCTGACTGTCACGCTGGAGGAATAATCATCGTGGGATTCAAAACGGATCGTATAAGTGCCGGGCGCGGTGGCGCTGTCCCGGAAAATCGTCCGTTCACCCTCATTGTACTTCCCGCCGTGTCCGA
>CAZYRV010000085.1:0-8309 GCA_964649485.1 uncultured Oscillospiraceae bacterium
ATCTTGATATACATCTTTTCAGAATATAATTTAAAGTCGATATTCAAAAGAAGGTTTGATAATGTGCACTGAAATTATTGCAAGAAAAAATTCAGACGGACGGACACAAAGCCTTTGCAGTCATACGCAAAATGTGGCGGCGATTTCGCTTTTGCTTTCCCGTTATCCCAATATTTCCAAGCTTATCGCCTATCTTCACGACGCTGGAAAGCTTTCCGAGGCTTTTCAAAAATACATAAAAGAAGGCGGCGAAAGGGGAAGCGTAATTCACGCTTGGCAGGGCGCTTTTCTTGTCAACGAGCTTGTTGCCGACAGCTCTCAGGCCGCTTTGCTGCTTAAAGAAATTGTCGGCTTTTGCGTTACCTCTCATCATAATCATTTAAGCGACGGAATTGCGCTTGACGGCTCTGTGGATTATTATGAAAAATTCAATAATGTAAATGAATTAAAGTATTTTTATGATGAAATAAAAGCCAAAATTACGGACAAGCAAAAGGCTGAAATACAACAGATATTCGATGAGGCAAAAAGAGAAGCTTCGGATTTTCTTTCGGAAATAAAATCGGTTTACAAGGACGGAAGCAGTGTAAATTTTGCGCTTGGATTGTTTGTGAAATATTTATATTCGGTTCTTATTGATGCGGACAGGCTTGATGCCTATTTGTTTGATATTGGCGAGGATTTTTCCGATGCCAGAGCCGATTGGAATGGGTTAATAAACACATTCGAAGCCGAAATTTCCGCATATCCTCACGAAAAAAATATTGATAAAATCAGAAAATCCGTGTCTGAAAAATGCAAGGCCGCAGCAAATAAAGAAACAGGTATATATCAGCTTTCCGTGCCGACAGGCGGGGGGAAAACGCTTTCCTCTCTGCGGTTTGCGCTTCATCATTGCAAAGCCTGCGGAAAAAAGCGAATCATATATGTAATTCCGTATTTGTCGATTATTGAGCAAACGGCGAATAAAATCCGTGAAATTCTGAATTTGCCTGACGATAACGACATTGTTTTTGAGCATCATTCAAATATTGTCGAGCCTGAGGACGAAAAATCCTCTGAAATAAGAAAGCTTTCTGCTTCCCGCTGGGATAGTCCTGTTATAATAACCACCATGGTGCAATTTTTAGAAACGGTTATGTCGTCAAAAGGCGGCAAGCTTAGAAAATTTGCGTCGATGGCAGATTCGGTAATTATTTTTGATGAAATTCAATCCTTGCCGATTAAAGCTGTGCATTGCTTTAATGAAACGGTTACGTTTTTATCAAAAATACTGAACTCAACAATTCTGCTTTGCTCTGCAACTCAACCGACCTTGGAGGCTACACAGAGAGAAAACCTTTTGCTTTCCGAAAATCCCAAACTGATTGATTGTACGGAGGAATTTAAAAGCCTGAAACGTGTAAACGTTGTGCCGGTGCAGGAAATGGACACAGCTTCCGCCGCTGATTTTATTTTGCGGAAAGCAGCCGAAAACGGCAATTGCCTTGCAGTTGTAAACACAAAAAAATCAGCTTTTGAAATTTTCACTATGCTGAAAAGCAATACCAACGGCTTTGAGGTTTTGCACCTTTCGACCTCAATGTATCCCGAAAACAGAAGCTCAACGATAAATACAATGAAAGAACATCTGGCGAATAAAACCAAGGTGATTTGCGTTTCTACCCAGCTTATTGAGGCGGGCGTTGATATTTCATTTTCCTGTGTCGTCAGAGCCTTGTCGGGGCTTGATTCCATTGCTCAGGCGGCAGGCAGATGCAACCGCAATGAAGAAGATATCAGCCCGAAAGCTGTTTACACTTTTTCGCTCAAAGATGAAAGGCTTGAAAAATTAAAGGATATTAAATCGGGGAAGGAAATCGCCGACTTGATTATTTCAAACCTGAAAGCTGGCGAGGATTTGCTTGACGAAGCCGTAATGACAAGATTTTATAAGCGATATTTTTTAGGAAAAGAAGGTCAGATGGATTATGATACCGGCAAAGACGGGACTGTTTATTCAATGCTCGGCAGTAATCCAACAGGCAGGGGTAATTATAAAAACATAACAGGCAAAAATTGTCCGCATTTTATCACTCAGGCATTTTATACGGCGGATATTGAGTTTTGCGTGATTGAAAATAACACAAAATCGGTTGTTGTTATGTGCGCCAAAACTGAAATTTTACTTGATGAATACAGAAAACAGCCCGCAAGGATTATGACTAAAGATAAAGTCAGGATAATTCAAAATCTGCAAAAATACAGCGTTGGCTTATACGACTGGCAGATTAAAAAGCTTTCAGAGCAAAATGCGTTTACCATTTTAGATGAGGAAACAGGCATTATTATTCTAAGCAAAAATTATTATTCTCAAGAAACGGGGGTTGTTATGGAAGCAATTTCAGAAGAACTAATTATATAGCAAGGAGGGAAAACGTGAAAGACGATGCAGTAAAAGAAATTCATAAGCACAGAAATTCTGTCGAGTTTGAGGTGTATGCGAAATATGCGCTGTTTTCAGACCCGATAACCCGTGTCGGAGGCGAAAAGTTTTCGTATCAGGTGCCGACTTA
This sequence comes from uncultured Oscillospiraceae bacterium, assembly GCA_964649485.1. Taxonomy (GTDB): domain Bacteria; phylum Bacillota; class Clostridia; order Oscillospirales; family Ruminococcaceae; genus JAAYSD01. The sequence goes on from CAZYRV010000085.1 coordinate 2,556, forward strand.
TCAGGCTTTAAAGGGGATTTTGGAATCTGTTTATTGGAAGCCGACGTTTTTGTGGGTTATTGATGCCGTCCGTGTCATGAACAAAATCCAGACCGAGGGCAAAGGCATACGTCCGATTAAAATGGGCGGGGGGAACGACCTTGCCTATTATACATATCTGAAGGATGTTCGGTATCAGGTGCTTGCCCATTTTGAGTGGAACCCAAACCGCCCGAATTTACAGAATGACCGCAATGAAAACAAGCATCACAATATCGCAAAACGCAGCATTGAAAAAGGCGGCAGGCGGGATATATTTCTCGGCACACGAGAATGTCAGGGCTATGTCGAGCCGTGCGAATTCGGAAGCGGCGACGGATTTTATGATAATTACGGCGAATTAAACCTTGGATTTATGTTCCACGGGATTGATTACCCCGACGAAAACACCGTGACGGCGAAAAATTTTGACGTCCGCTTCTGGACCTGCGTGATGAAAGACGGAATTATTGCTTTTCCGCCGCCGGGCGACGGCACGATTAAGCGCCGCACTGTTTATAAAAATCAACCGGTAAAGGATTTTATAATCGGGCAAAATATGCTTTCGGTTGATAATGAAGAAGGCGGTGATGAATAATGGGTCTGTTTCAGAACCTGCTTGAAACGTACGATAAATGCTCTTATATTATCGGAATTGCCGCAACCGATTCTGATGGCAATTCCAATGATAAAAAAACACTTTTGCCGATTTTTCATACGACGTTTAAATCACAAATTTGTGTTGAGATTGACGGGCAGGGGAAATTTATAAGTGCCGAACGTGACGATAAGGAAACAACTATAATTATTCCTTGTACGGAAAATTCGGGAGGGCGTTCTTCAGGAATTGCCGCACACCCGCTTTGCGACCAAATTGATTATGTCGGCGGAATCTCCGATGAGAAAACAAGCGCATATTTAACAGGACTTGGCGAGTGGAAAGACAACATTCCGGAGCTTAATGCAATCTATAATTACGTTTCTTCGCAAACCTTGATTTCTGATATTTCAAGCCTTTTCAAAGACAACGAATATGATGAGGACAAGGACAAAATTATTAATGAAGATAAGGTGAGAAAGCTCGGCGTCCGTTTTATTGTCCGCAATAACGGCGATAAGGTTAAGGTCTGGGAAAGCGTTGACTTGCAAAATGCCTGGATAAATTTTATTAACAAGAATGCTGCTGCCGATTCTTCCGTATTTGATTATATAAGCGGGGAAAATGTAAGCGCAATTGCGACGCAGCACCCTAAAAATATTAATGCCATGACGGGAAACGCAAAGCTGCTTTCATGCAATGACACAAGCGGCTTTACATTCAGAGGGCGGTTTTCAGAGCAAAATGATGCGGCTATAACCGATTATGCCCAGTCGTCGAAAATGCACCAGATGCTCCGCTGGCTGATTGCGAATTATGGCTATGCGGCTGATACTCAGGTGGTCGTCACTTGGGCTGTTGACAAGGACACCGTGGTCAAGGCAAAGCCGCAGGACGATTCCTTCGATTTATTCGGCGATATGGAAACAACAAAAACCTCCGCCGACTTAATTTCAGAAGCAAAAACGCAGGTTTACGGCGATTATGCGGCAAAGCTTAATAACCTGCTAAGGGGAATGGGCAAGGCGGAAAGCTTGGAAAAGCACGCACGTAAAATTTGCATTGCTGTGTTTGATGCGGCGACAACCGGCAGAATGGGACTTGTTTTTTATCGTGAGCTTGCCGAAAACGAATATCTGGAAAGCATTGCCGATTGGCATAATGACACCTCCTACTATCTCTCGTCCTGGAAAAAGGACGGCAAGGACGAGAAGGGAAAGGACAAAAAAACGCTTATTCATTATATCGGTGCGCCGTCCTATGACGATATAATTTTTGCCGTTTACGGCAAGGGGAGAGGAGATAAAGGCTATGATACGCTTAAAAAGAAAATTCGTAAGCAGTTGCTAGAGTGTATGTTTGGTAGTTTTAATTTTCCTAAAAGCATGGTGGAAATGGCTGTTTATCGGACTTCGAATCCTATGTCGTTTGATGTTGATTGGAAAAAGGAAGAAAACAAGTCTTTTTACAATGAAAACGACTGGACAATGGCAATCGGCATTTCTTGTGCACTTGTACGTAAATATTTTAAACAGCAAAAGGAGGAAATCGCATTGGAACTTGACACAAAAAGGACGGACAGAGATTATCTGTTCGGCAGGCTGCTTTCGGTTGCGGACAGGCTTGAAAGCAATGCTTTGTATAAAGCGGAGGTGAAGCGTCCCACAAATGCCGTAAAGCTTATGAGCGCTTTTCAGTTCAAGCCGTTTTCGACATGGGGGCTGATTTTTAATCAGCTTATTCCTTATAAAACTCAGCTTAATGGGGCGCGGTATTATCAATCTGTAATTGATGAGATAATGACGCTTTTCCAAAACAACGATTTTGAGAACAATGCGCCGCTTTCTCCGCTTTATCTGCTTGGTTATTCGGCGCAGAACAGGGCTTTTATGAAACACAATGACAATGAAAATACGGAGGGAACAGACTATGTCAACACTGAAGAATAAGATTGATTTCGCACTCGTTTTTACGGCAAAGAACGCAAACCCGAACGGCGACCCGCTTGGCGGCAACCGCCCGCGCACAACAAGCGACGGCTTAGGCGAGGTTTCTGACGTCTGCTTAAAGCGTAAAATCCGCAACCGTTTACAGCGAATGGGCAAGGATATTTTTGTTCAGACTGTCCACACGGTTCAATGATTTTCTTAAGACACTTTCAAAGGACGAGCAGAAGTCGAAAGATGCGGTTGCCGCTAAGACTTGTGAAAAATGGATTGACGTCCGTTCGTTCGGTCAGGTTTTTGCTTTCAAAAAGGGCAAGGATACAGCCGAGGTTTCTATCGGTGTAAGAGGGCCTGTTACAATTCAGTCCGCTTTCAGTGTCGAACCCGTTATTATTGAATCGATACAAATTACAAAATCCGTCAACAGCGAGCCTACTGACGACGGCAAAAAATCCTCCGACACAATGGGAATGAAACACCGTGTAAGTCAGGGAATATATGTTACATATGGCTCGATCAGCCCGCAGCTTGCGGAAAAAACAGGCTTTTCGGACGAGGACGCAAAAGCGATTAAAGATGCGCTTGTTTCCATATTTGAGGGAGATGAGTCCTCTGCCCGCCCAAGCGGCTCTATGGAGGTTTTAAAGCTTGTTTGGTTTGAGCACAATACAAAGCTGGGGCAATATTCGTCCGCAAAGGTTCACAGAAGCGTTGATGTTGATAAGGAAGGTAATGTCACGATTGAAGCGCTTGATGGCTTAACGCCGGAAATAATCGAGGGATGATTTACGCCGAAGACGATTATTTAATGCTGTCCGGTATTCAGCATTTTGCGTTTTGTTCTCGGCAGTGGGCTTTGATTCACGTTGAGGAGCAATGGAATGAAAATTATCTGACGGCAAGCGGCAGGATTTTGCATAACAAGGCTCATGACGGAGATGCAACGGAAAAGCGTGGCAATTTGATAATTTTCCGAGCCTTGAAGGTGAGGTCTGCCGAGCTTGGCATAAGCGGCGAATGTGATATTGTCGAATTTCATAAGTCAAAAGGCGGCGTGGTGCTTAATGGATATGACGGCTTGTGGTTGCCGTATCCGGTTGAGTACAAGCGTGGCAAAACAAAGCTTGACGATTGCGACAGGCTTCAGCTTTGCGCACAGGCGGTCTGCCTTGAAGAAATGCTGTGTGTTGAAATAAAAAACGGAGCATTATTCTATGGCGAGCCGCGCCGCCGTGAAATTGTTGAGTTTTCAGCCGAGCTGCGTGATAAGCTGGCGGCAACAGCTATGGCGATGCACGAAATGTATAATCGGAAATATACGCCGAAAGCCGTAAAGGACAAGCGGTGCCAAGGCTGCAGCGTTAAAAATATCTGCCTGCCAACGCTTGGAGAAAAAGCGGAAACCTCTGTGAGAAAATATATGGAGGTGCATCTCGAATGAGAAAAATGCTTAATGTTCTTTTTGTTACAAACCCAGAAACCTTTGTAAATCTTGATTATGAAAATGTTGTGGTTAAAAAGGACGATGAAATTCTGCTTAGGGTTCCGCTTTTGAATTTAGAGCAGATTGTTTTGTTCAACTATTTCGGGGCGACACCGCAGCTTCTTGGAGAATGTGCAAAAAGAAATATCACCGTCAGCTTTTTAAGCGAGCACGGTAATTATCAAGGAACATTTGTCGGTGAATCCAGCGGGAATGTTTTGCTTAGGCGAGAGCAATATCGGATTGCCGACGACGACAGGGCTTTGAGGTATGCGAAAAATTTTATTTTCGGCAAGCTTCATAATCAAAAATGGGTTATCGAACGGGCAATTCGGGATTATTCCCTGCGGCTGGACTGCGATTTATTGAAAAAGCATAGTGTGTTCATCGGCGAACAGCTTAAACAGTTGCTTGGCATAGATAATGAAGGTAATCTTCGGGCGTGTGAGGGCAATGCGGCGCATCATTATTTCTCCTCGTTCAATGAGCTGATATTGCAGAATAAAGATTTTTTCAGGTTTACAAGCCGAAACCGCCGCCCGCCGACAGATGCGGTCAACGCAATGCTTTCTTTTGCATATACGCTTCTTGCAAGCGAATGCCGCCATGCCTTGGAAGCTGTGGGGCTTGACAGCTATGTTGGTTTTTTGCACGTTGACAGACCCGGAAGGGCTTCTCTTGCGCTTGATATAATGGAGGAACTGCGCCCTCATTTTGCCGATAGATTCGTGCTTTCACTTATAAACAGGAATGAAGTCACAAGCGTGGATTTTGAGTTTCAGGGTGCGGGTGCGGTTTATCTTACGAAAGAAGCACGAAAACGGTTTTTATCATCATGGCAAAACCGTAAAAAGGAAGAAATCACACACCCGTTTTTAAAAGAAAAGGTTGAATGGGGTTTAGTGCCATATTGCCAAGCGCTTTTGCTTGCACGTACTATCCGAGGAGATTTAGAAGAGTATCCGCCGTTTTTGTGGAAGTGAGGGCTGAAGCTATGCTTGTGCTTGTAACCTATGATGTTTGTACTGAAACGGCCGGAGGGCGGAGAAGGCTCAACCGTGTTGCTAAGAAATGCTTATCATATGGGCAGCGGGTACAAAATTCTGTTTTTGAATGCAACATTGACTGGAGCCAGTATTTAAAGCTGCAAAACGAACTTAAAGCGATTATAAACATAGAAAAGGACAGCTTGCGGTTTTATAATTTAGGCAACAACTATTCGGAAAAAATTATTCACATAGGTATAAAACCGAGTATAGATTTTGAGGGGGATTTGATAATATAGCGTTTGTGCGAACCTCAAGCGAACATAAACCGCCATGGAGGTTCGCACCGAATGCGATTGAAATTTATGATAATATTGGCATTATTAGGAATGTGATAATTTGCCAAACACAAGATGTGCTTTTGAATTAATTTTTTTGAGCAAATCTTGCGGTCGCTCCCCGTGTGGGGAGCGTGGATTGAAATGCACCTCGTCATCTGTAATCGGTGGAGCGTTCTCGTCGCTCCCCGTGTGGGGAGCGTGGATTGAAATAGATACAATGAACTTAAAATGCTCTAAAAACTCGTCGCTCCCCGTGTGGGGAGCGTGGATTGAAATGAACTGCTTTTTCGCAAATTCCCGTGCGCCTGTAAGTCGCTCCCCGTGTGGGGAGCGTGGATTGAAATGGCGCGTGTGGTGTAGGCTTCCGCTTGTTCGCAGTCGC
>CAZYRV010000086.1:0-5232 GCA_964649485.1 uncultured Oscillospiraceae bacterium
TTCATGCGGTTGAGCGTTTTTACGAGCGTCGATTTCCCGCAGCCCGACGGCCCGATAAAGGCGGTTATTTTTCCCTCTAAAATGTCAAGGCTTACGTCCTTAAGCGCATGGTTGTCTCCGTAATATAAGTTTACGTTTTTAGCTGAAATTTTTGCGTTTTCCGTCATCTTCTGCTTCCTTTCTTAAACGCACCTGCAATAAGCTTTGTGGCAATGTTGATAATAAGCACCGTAACAAGCAGCACAAGCGCCGTGCTGAACGCATATTTAAGCTCGCTTGCGTTTTCCGACGAATAGATGTAAAGCTGTACGGTAAGCGAGCCGCCTTGATTAAGCGCCTTTGAAAAAACGTCGAGCATGGAATAATTATTGTCCGAATCGTATGCCATTTTGTTGCGCCAAGCCCCATGCTTCCCTCACGGAACGACACGGGGACGGTTTTGATTGCCTCCTGCGTTGTTCTGATAATAATCGGCAAAATCATGATTGAAAGCGTGAGAGCGCCGTTTAAAATTGATGTTCCCAAGCCGAAAACGCTGTAAAAAAACACACTTCCGAAAAGTCCGTAAATAATGGACGGAATGCCCGCAAGAGTTTCCGTGGTGAACTCGATTGCCCGGGTAAGCCTGCCCTGCTTTGCGTATTCGGTGAGGTAAATTGCTCCGCCTATGCCGATTGGTGCGGCGATTACAAGTGAAAGCAGTATAAGATAAATTGTATTCACAAGATTGCCGAATATTCCGAAATTCTGGTCGCCCTCCGCGGTAAAGCCCGAGCTTGTCGAGAGAAAATTCCAGTCAAGCGCCTTCACTCCCTCAACCGCTATGTACACTATCATCGCAACGACAAGCGCCGCAACCGAAAGCGCACAGAGCCAAATCAGCACCTTCATAAGGATTTCGCCGACACGTATTTTTTTCTTTACTAATTCCGACATTTTACACCTACGCTTTCACGGCATTGCCGCTTTTGAGGATTTTATTAAGAATGATATTAATCACCATAATAAAGGCGAAAAGCACAAGCCCGATGCTGAACAAAACTTCCCTGTGAAGCCCTGACGAATATGAAAATTCGGCGACGACGCCAGTGGTTAAAAAGCGGACGGAATTAAACAAAGCGGGCATATTTGCGGTGTTTCCCGCAACGAGAATAATTGCCATTGCCTCGCCGATTGCCCTGCCTACACCAAGCACAACCCCCGAAGCAAGTCCGGATTTTCCCGCCGGAAGCATAACCTTGAATATCGTCTGAATGTGGGTTGCGCCCAAGCCGTAGGAGGCTTCACGATATTCCTCGGGAATTGCCTTTATTGTTGTATAAGAAATGTTTACAATCGTCGGCAAAATCATAATCGCAAGAACAATGACTGCGCTTATCAGGTTTGCTCCGCCTGTAAAGGTGTGGTTCGGGTCGTTTGCGAAAATTGCTTTTTCAATGCTTGCGATAAACGGCTTTAATATTATCGAGCCAAGCAAGCCGTAAATAACCGACGGAATGCCCGCCAAAAGCTCTACCATAGGGCGGATTATTTTCACAACGGGCGACGGCGCAATTTCCGCCAGAAAAATCGAGGTTAAAATTCCAACCGGAACGCCGATTAAAACCGCACCTATTGTGCCGCAAAGCGAAGTGAGAATAAGCGGAAGTATGCCGAATTGTTCGTTTTTCGCATACCAGACCGTGCCGAAAAAGAATTCCTTAAAGCCCACCTTTCCGATTGCGGGTGCGCCTGAAATTATCATATAAAGAGTGATAAGCGCAACGGAAATAACCGCCATACTTCCGCAAATCAAGAAAATAATGCTCATCACACGCTCGACAACGCCGCTGGATTTTGCTTTTAAGCCGCCTTGCAAAGGCTTTTTGGGAAGTGGTATTGCCGCCGATTTATCCAAAGTCAGTTCCTCTCTCATTTTCGTTCCTCTTAACATGAATTTTACTGTTCTTTTACGAATTTTATCTCTGAAAATAGGCGGCGAACCCGTGGGTTTTGCCGCCCATTTTAAATATTAGCCTACGGAGATTGCTCCCTGCTTTTCAACAAGCGCCTGGCCCTCGTCCGAAAGAATGAATTCGAGATAAGCCTTTACAAGCGGATTTTCGTTACCCTCTTGAATTACACAGTTGAAGTTTCTCTGTACGGGATAACTCTTGTCCTGAACGGTTGCTTTTGTCGGTTCTACGCCGTTTACCTTAAGGGTTACAACCGATTCGTCAACGCTTGCAAGCGAAGCATAGCCGATTGCGCCAGCCGTTGTAGAAACAGTGCTTATAACCGAGCCGGTGCTTGAAAGCTCTTGTGCGTAAGCCGCCTTGTCGTCGTCGCCTGTAAGGACAATGCTTTCAAAGCCGTCACGTGTTCCCGAGCCGTCCTCACGTCCGATCGGAACAATCTGTTCGTCAGCGCCGCCAAGCTCACTCCAGTTCTTGATTTCGCCGAGATAAACCTTTCTTAAATCCTCAAGGCTTATGTCGTCGATTCCCGCACCGCTATGTACGATAATTGCGATTCCGTCGATTCCGACAACCGTTGCGACAAGTCCTGTTTCGGTGTCCTTAAGGTCACGGCTTGCGTTTCCGATGTCGGCTGTTCCAGCCATTGCATCCTTGATTCCCGTGCCGGAGCCGTCAAGCTTTAAGTCGATTGTTACGTCAGGGTATTTTTCCATAAATGCTGCGTTTACTGCGCCGGCAACGTTTTTCATCGAGGTCGAACCGTTCATTGTAAGCGTTCCCGAAAGCTTTTCATCAGTTGCCTGCTGAGCTTCTGTTGTGACCGCTGCGCCTGCCGCTGTTGTAGCAGAAGCCTTTGATGTGTCGTCAGACTTGCTGCTTTCGTTTGCGTTGCCACAGCCTGCCGCCAGAACTGTTACGATACTTGCCGCCAAAATTGCGGAAATAGATTTCTTAATATTCATGTTTTTCTCCTTTTGTTTTGTTTCTTGCAACTATTATTATACTAATTTTACATTGTAAAAAAAGCAAGCAGGAGTATATCTTTTGTAAAGGTTTTGTAAAGTGATAAAACGTGCATAATGTAATACTGATGAAAATTCGGTTTTTTTATAAAAAAATTGTTGACAAACAAAATTGTTTATGTTATATTATCACTATGCTTAAAGCATAAAAATTTACGAAAGGAGAATCCGAATGTTTTTACACAACGAGAGAATCCAGATGTCCACAAAGGTGGTAAAAATCTAACCGAATAGCGGCGTTTTGCCGTAGTAAGTAACCTTTCGTAAACTTCACGTGTTTATTAACCGTGGGAGGCAGCAGAAGGCTGCTTTCCACGGTATTTTTGCGCCCAAAAGCAAGAGCAACAACGGCTCTGACCCAAGCTTTTTGTTGTACGACGAAAACAGGAGTATTAATGGACAAAAACACTTCATCAAAGCCCAGATATTCGCCCCTGCAAAACATTGTTTATATAATGAAGCTTATGTGGGAGGGCGACTGGGGAATTGTCGCCTATTCCATCTTCAAAGCGGTTTCAGAGAACATTTTTTACGTCTTTTTCTTTGTATATATGACGAAATACATTTACACAAGCATTGAAAACAAAACCCCGTTTAACGAATTTGTTCTGCTTGTTGCAATCATGTGCGGTATCCATGTGCTCACACATATATCGTCGGCGCTTCACGCTTATTATATGAAGGTGAGGTCGCCGGAGGTATACCGCCACATTTTCGGAAGCGTTATTGACAAGGCACGTGAAATGGACTATACGGAATTCGAGCGCCCCGACTTTTTTGACAGGTTTACAAGGGCGATAAACGACAGCGTGACACGTGGCTTTGAAATCCTTGACAATATTTCGTGGTTTCTCGCCAACGTAATCGCCGCATTAATAGCCTCGTGGATAATCATCGAGGTTGACCCGTTTTTGCTGGTGTTCGTAATTCCGTCCGTCGCCGCAAGCCTTTATTTCGGCTCGAAAACGGGCAAGCTTTATTATGAGCTTGACTTTTCAAATACCCGTGACGGCAGAACCGCAAGCTATGTCAAAAGAGTTTTTTACGAGAAAAAATATGCGGGCGAAATCCGCCTGTTCAACATCAAGGACGTGCTTTTAAAGCGCCATAAGGAAGCCTATGACAGCATTTACGAGCGCACGAAAAAAATCCGCCGCAAAACCGCCGCATATGAGGCGGCACGCTGGTCGATTTTCGTTGTAATGTCGCTTTCTCTGCCGCTGTTGTACACTGCTTTCGTCGTCAAAAACGTATCTGGGGTTGACGTCGCCGCCTATATTTCGATGGCAATTTCGCTTGACTTTATTTCGTGGAACATTTCCGCAAGCGTTGACAAAATCATATTGCTTAACAAGTCGGGATTATTTGTGAATAATTTGCATGAATTTCTTGATTATTCCCCAAGCGCCACACAAAAAAGCGGCGGAATAGCGGCACAAAGCCTTGATGATATTGAAATTAAAAACATGAGCTTCACATACGAGGGGGCTTCGGTTCCCACGCTTAAAAACGTTGATTTGACCATCAAAAAAGGCGAGCGTGTCGCCTTTGTCGGGCATAACGGCGCAGGGAAAACAACTCTTGTAAAGCTTCTTATGGGGCTTTATAAGCCAACTGAGGGCGAAATTTCAGTAAGCGGCAAAACCACCACCGAATACGAGCTTGACTCATACCACAGCCGCTTTGGAACGGTTTTCCAGGATTTACAGGTATTTGCCCTGCCGCTTTCGCACAATGTTATAATGAGAGAGCCGAAAGATGAAAACGAACGTGCGCTTGTAAAGCTTGCGCTTGAAAAGGCTCAGTTCGGCGAAAAGCTTGAAAAGCTCCCACGTGGAATTGACACGATTGTAAGCAAGGAATTTGACGACGACGGAGTCGTCCTTTCGGGTGGAGAAACGCAAAAAATCGCCATTGCAAGGGTGTTTGCGAAAGACCCCGACATTGTTATTCTTGACGAGCCGTCAAGCGCACTTGACCCGATTGCAGAGTATAAAATGTACAGAAACATGATGGAAATTTCGGGCGACAAAACAGTTATTTTCATAAGCCACAGGCTTTCCTCCGCAAGGCTTGCAGATATGGTTTATATGTTTGAGAACGGCACGGTTATCGAATCGGGAACGCACGACAGCCTTATGGAGCAAAACGGGAAATACGCCGAAATGTTTCGGCTTCAGGCGAAAAATTATCAGGAAAGCCTTCCCGAGGATTTTGAATATTCGCAAACGGAGGTGAGCGCCAATGTCTGA
>CAZYRV010000086.1:5242-7726 GCA_964649485.1 uncultured Oscillospiraceae bacterium
TTATTTCCAATCTTTTCTACGTCATAGGCTTTGCATGGCTCGCGGACAAGGCAATGGTGTTTGCGGCAATGGGCGGAAGTATTCTTCTTTCCGTCGGAAACGCAATTGTAGACACGGTTTTTCTCAAAATCATAATCGATATGATTACGGGCGACACGCCGTTTATAAGCATTCTGCACTTTATGATTTTCCAGCTTATTTTCTTTGCGTCATACATCATAGTTCAAAATCTGCTTGACCAGTTTTTTGAGGCACGAAAAAGCGGCTGTTATGGACTTAATCTGCTATGACAAAACCGAATATTTCAACGACTTCGTAATCGCCGCACAGCAAGGCGAACAAATGGTTTACAGCGCCGTGCGAAACTTTGGATATACCATCGCAAACATACTTGCAATGCTCGTTGCGGGCGGGGTTATTTTCTCGATAAGCCCCGTGATTGCCGCATTTCCTATTCTTGGCTTTATCATAAACATTGTGACAAGGTTTGCAATCGCAAAGCTTGAATATCAATATGACCTTGAAAAAAAGAAAATCAACCGCAAAACCGATTATTCAAAAAGGGTTTTTTACCAGCCCGAATATGCAAAGGAAATCAAGCTTTCGGGCATTGCCGAGGCACTTAAGCTTCAGTTTAACGAGTCGCTTGACGAAGAAAAGCAAATGGCGAAAAAATACGGCAAAAAAATCGCCGTCCTATCGCTTATAAACTGGATTTTCACCTTTACCCTGCTTTCTTTCTTCTGCCTGCCTGTTTATTTAGGCTATCTTGCGCTTGTCAAAATGAGCATTGCCTTGGGCGACGTCGCCTCGCTTAACAACGCCGCAAACACAATCCGAGGCTATCTCGATGCGCTTAACTATAACCTTATATCATTCCAGCAGGTTGGGCAATATGCGGAAAAATTCCGTAAATTCAACGATTATAAGGAAAACATCGAAACGGCAAAGAGCAAAAAAGCCGTTCCCGAGGGAGAGCTTGAGCTTAAAAATGTCAGCTATGGCTATGACGGGACTGACAAGCTTGTGCTTAAAAATGTTAATTTAAGGATTGCAAAGGGCGAAAAAATTGCGATTGTCGGCGAAAACGGTGCGGGAAAAACCACGCTTATCAAGCTTATCATGCGGCTTTACGACGTAAGCGGCGGCGAAATCACCTACGGCGGAATCAATATCAAGGACTTTGACATAAGAGAGTATCGAGAAAAAATCGGCGCTGTTTTTCAGGATTATCAAATCTATGCGGGGACGCTTGGCGAAAACATTTTCATGGACAAATACGACAAAAACGAAAATGCGGCGGCAATCCTCGCACTTGAAAAAGCCGACTTCGGCGACAAGCTTCAAAAGCTTGGCGGCGGGCTTGAAACCGAGCTTACCAGAGAATTTTCCGACGAGGGAACAATGCTTTCGGGCGGCGAGGGGCAAAAAGTCGCCGTTTCGAGAATGTTTGCCAAGGGAAGCTGTCCGATTGCTATTCTTGACGAACCGTCGAGCGCCTTAGACCCGAACGCCGAGTATAAGCTTAACAAAAGCATGATGGAAAACGCAAAAAATTCTGCGATAATCTTCATAAGTCACAGGCTTTCAACAACTCGTGAAGCTGATAAAATTTATCTTTTCGAGAATGGCGAAATTGCCGAGCAAGGCACACATGACGAGCTTATGAAAATGGACGGAAGCTATGCGGAGATGTTTGAGGTTCAGGCAAGGCAATATAAGCTTAACGCAAGCTGATAATAATCTTTAATCAGCGATTAATTTTGATTAAAAAACAGGCGCTGTTTTTATAATGCGCCTTGGTAATTTTCTGAAAACGTGAATTTTTGAGCGGCACCTCAAAAAAGAACAGACATGAAAAGCGCCCATGCAAGAGAAGAAATGCTCTTGTGTGGGTGCTTTCTTATTTTAATGTCTGCCGAACAATTATAAAACACGATAATAACGGTAAATAATAGGGTTTTATAATTTTGTAGGTGCAATGTTTTTCAGATTATAAAAACCTTAAAGTAGCTCCGCCAAACAAGTCGGCAGATGGCAGACAATGCGAGCGGAAGCAAAAACCTTGGTTTTTGCGGAGTGTTTTGAAGCAAGCGCTTTTAAACACTACAAATCCGTTTGCAAACGTGCCAATTTCACCAAGCAAGTCACAGCCCCTGCGTACGCAGGGGTTGTGACATCTTGCCGTCGCAATCTACACACAGGTATAAAGTGTTACAGTCCCCATATACGCAGGGGTTGTGACCAACAAATTCAGCTCTTGGTCAGTTTGATCCTTTGTTACAGTCCCCATATACGCAGGGGTTGTGACGATTAAATCAGCCCTTACAATGCAAGCTGTCGCCGTTACAGTCCCCATATACGCAGGGGTTGTGACGCGATACATGACTGCCATGGACGAATTACAAGCCGTTACAGTCCCCATATACGCAGGGGTTGTGACTTATGAAATTGTCACATAACACGAACAATTTTTTGTTACAG
>CAZYRV010000086.1:7775-7952 GCA_964649485.1 uncultured Oscillospiraceae bacterium
CCCCATATACGCAGAGGTTGTGACGTTTTCTTCTATTGATTTTAAAGGAATAATAAGAGTTACAGTCCCCATATACGCAGGGGTTGTGACCTTATTCGGTAAGGCAAGCTATTACGATCGCCGTTACAGTCCCCATATACGCAGGGGTTGTGACTGTTGCAAGAGTGGAAGCAGAAA
>CAZYRV010000087.1:0-3555 GCA_964649485.1 uncultured Oscillospiraceae bacterium
CATGCGGCTGTTAACCGCAGGGTCGTCTGTTCGAGTCAGACAGGGGGAGCCAAACTGGATAAATCCGAACTCTTATGGAGGGTTCGGATTTATTTGTGTTTTACCCCGGAAAGCCTGTGTTTGGGTTGTGTATAATACGTTTAGATTTGCTCGCAGATTTCATATCTGCGTGCTTTTTTATTTAATAAAATTGATAATATTTTTCGATAAACATTTATACAATTTTAAAGATATGATGAAGTCGATTATTTCCTTATAAACGCTTCAATGATATCGGGAATGAAATCATATATGGACAGTACGGCTTTTATTTACGTAATGGCTAATAAGGCTGGAATTTTACGTTCGTAATGCGCAAATCTGCTTATTGAACGTTTTCGGTTAGTGTAATCTGCGATTTAAGCGCTTCTACGGCCTCATCAGCTTTTGCACTTGTTATTTCTCCGAGAAGAACCTGTTCTGCTAAATCGGCGGCAAGTTCGTCGGCGGTCTGCGCTGTGTAATAAACAATTTCGCCGTTTATGCAGACGACCTTGGGCGGCTCTTACTCGTTAAGCAATCCAGCTTGTTACATCTGTCTTATTGCCGTTTTCATCAATCATGGTAAAGGTGGTGTCTGCAACTTTGTCTTTGTCGATTTCCCCCGGCAGATTGTCTTTGGACAGGGGTTTTATCTTCCCTGATTCAATGTCTTTAATTGCCTGTTCAACATCGAAATCGACAGAATGGTTAATCCCATCATCAGTGCCATTTACTGATGAGAATGAGAAGCCTTCAGGATTTGCGATAATGCCTTCTTGTTCCGCCTCGCCTACCGAACCGCTGTACGAATGGAAAGATTTTGCATCGGGATTTTCGGTAAAAGTAATATCCTTATTGCTGTCGAAGTCCGTTATTTTCTCTGCAAATATTACATTTTGTCCCTGTTGGTTATTCGTGTCCGAATTTGATGTGGACGAATCGGCGGTTGTTGCAAAAACCGTCGCTGTGGCGGTTATCAGTGCGAGAGCCGCAATCATTCCTGCGGCAGTAGTTTTTTTAAGTTTCATAACAGATATAATCCTTTCTTCAATTGCGTTTTTGCTGAAATGGCTTATAAGCGGTGAAAAATGGCTTTTCCGTTCTTCAAGGCGAATCAAAGCCATTGCATAATCCGACTTGAAATCATTGCCGAACCGCTTTACAACCGCTTCGTCGCAGGAAAGCTCAATATCCCTGTTCGCAAGCACAAGCATCACCCAGACAAGCGGGTTAAACCAATGGATACAGGCGGCCGCCGCCAGCACAAGCTTTTTAAGCCCGTCAAGCCGCTTTATATGAATACTTTCATGGGCAATTACAAAATCTAAGGCGGCCTTGTCGCTGAAATCAAAGCTTTCGGGAAGCAAAATAACAGGGCGGAAAATCCCATATGTAAGCGGCGCATTTATTTTGCCGCATTTTTTTATTTGCACGCCCCTGAGGCTTTTGGGAATAACGCTTGATTCGGCTTGTAAAATGAGTTTTTCCGCAAGGCGAAAGCTTTTTATGCTTTTCCTGTACGATATTGCGAAAAATACAGCGGCAATTATCGTGCCGCAAAGCCGGATTGCCAAAGTGAAATCAAAGGCTTGGGCAGAATTTGCGGTAACAGCGGGCATGGTGAAAGCGTTTTGTGCTATTGTGCTTGCGGAAAAGCCGCTTTGCGCATCGCTTTCAATAAAGCTTTGTGCGGAGGAAAGCGCCGAATAAATGCTAAGCGGCGACGGAATTTCAAACGGCAGAACAAGCCGCAGAACAACAAGCCCCCAAAGCGCCTGAAATGTCGTTTTCGGAAGCTTATTCAAGAAAAGCGACCGCAGAATTATGACTGCGATAATCATCACGGAGGCGGCAAGGCTCATTTGCAAAAGGCTCATAAGAACCTCACTTCAAGCTGTTTACGATTTGCTTAAGTTTTTCAATTTCTTCCTCGGAAAGTGTTTTTCTGTTTAAAAGGGAAGCAAAAAGCAGGTCGGCAGAGCCGTCGAAAACCTTGTTTATAAGCTCGGTTGTTTCCTGCTCTTGAACCTCCTCTCGGTTGATAAGCGGACGGCAGATGAAATTCGGCTCGCTTCTTTCAATTGCGTTTTTTGTGATACAGCGCTTTATAAGGGTGTAGGTTGTGTTCTTGTTCCAACCGACCTTTTCCGCAAGAATATCGGCGATTTGCTTTGCGGGAAGCGCCCCCTCCTTCCATAAAACGTCCATAACCCTAAGCTCGGAATCGAAAAGTTTAATTTCCATAAAAACCTCCTGTTGCCATGGCATATTTGTCGACAATCACATACTACCACAGTAGTTTAGATTTGTCAATACTACCGGAGTAGTTTCGTTAAACTTTCACAAAAAAACAAAATATATTTATCAGATTTAACCAAAATATTAAACCAACCAAACGCAAAAAATCGCCGTGCATACAACCTGTGATAGTCACAGGCTGAAACACGGCAGACAGGGGGGTGAATTTCAATAATAAGCTGACATCAGAAGTATGTGCTTACGAGCAGAATAGATGGTCGCCGATACGCTTGATGACAGGGCGAGAGCGAATCCATTGGTTGCTTGTTTTGTCGGGGTTGTAATAGTAAATAGCGCCGCCGCTTGGGTCAGAGCCGGCAAGCGCTTCTCTTGCCGCCGAATATGCCGAATCGGAAACAGGCTGGTCAAACTGCCCGTCAGTAATAGCCGTAAAAGCGCCGTTCTGATAAATAACGCCCGCAAGCGTGTCTGGGAAAGAGGGGTGCTCTATACGGTTGCAAATAACTGCACCGATTGCGACCTGCCCGATATACGGCTCGCCTCGTCCCTCTGCGGAAATAATTCTTGCAAGCAGGTTTACGTTCGCCTCTGTCGCCGACGGCACTGTCCCTATGCTTATGCCAAGCAGGCGAAGCGTCACAGGTCCTGCTATGCCGTCAACCTGTATGCCCTTATAACGCTGAAAGCGCTTAACGGCTGCCTCTGTCTGCGTTCCGTAATAGCCTGTGATTTCACCTGTAAAAATTCCCCATTCTTTAAGAACACGCTGTATAGCCTCAACCTCCGCCCCTCGAGAGCCGACCCTTGACAAGGCGGGCGACGTTGTGTCGGAAACAGAAACAGTCGGGTTTACAATGTTTTTTGCGATTACAAGAAATGAAAAAACCATTATGACCGCCGAAACGGCCGAGATGAATTGTTGTGTAGCTTTGCTTTTAAGCATTTTGCTTCTCCTTTCGAGCCTTTATACAGTAGAATTATTTGCAATTTTTATGCTATTATTCATGAAAATGCAGCGATTCATCAGCTTTATTATTTCTTGCCGCCAAACAGTAATTTTTCAGGACTTGCCTGAGTATAAATTTTATTAGATTTAATCTGCGAATAACACAATTTTTGTTTTTGATAACTGTTTTTTCCTTTTTACAAGGGCTATTCTTAAGGTTTGCACAAGCCTTA
Organism: uncultured Oscillospiraceae bacterium; assembly: GCA_964649485.1. Lineage (GTDB taxonomy): Bacteria > Bacillota > Clostridia > Oscillospirales > Ruminococcaceae > JAAYSD01. Next base: position 3,460 of record CAZYRV010000087.1, read on the forward strand.
CAATAAAAAGGTAAAAAAACTATTGCAATTGCACAATATTTATGGTATAATAATTGCTAGCAATTATTATTTCTTATGCCCAACGGCTCGTCACCG
>CAZYRV010000087.1:3655-7549 GCA_964649485.1 uncultured Oscillospiraceae bacterium
CGCCTTTTGATGGGCGATTATACCATTGCGCTTCGCTTCATGGTATAATAATTGCTAGCAATTATTATTTCTTATGCCCAACGGCTCGTCACCGGCTTTCAGCCGCTGACAACCGCCTTTTGATGGGCGATTATACCATTGCGCTTCGCTTCATGGTATAATAATTGCCAGCAATTATTATTTCTTATGCCCAACGGCTCGTCACCGGCTTTCAGCCGCTGACAACCGCCTTTTGATGGGCGATTATACCATTGCGCTTCGCTTCATGGTATAATAATTGCCAGCAATTATTATTTCTTATGCCCAACGGCTCGTCACCGGCTTTCAGCCGCTACAACCGCCTTTTGATGGGCGATTATACCATTGCGCTTCGCTTTATGGTATAGACTTACTGCATATTTTAAGGCGCCGAAATTTCCCTTATATTTTCAACACATTCCCCCTTTCACTGTTGTACAAATTCGTGCGGCCACAGGAAAAGGAGTGACCTATGAAGGCTGATTTACATTGCCATACGTCAATTTCAGACGGCTCTCTCGGAATTTCAGACGTAATCAAGCAGGCAGAACGTAACGGGATTGACTATCTTGCCATTACCGACCACGATACGCTTGCGTCCTTGTCACGCTCCGCCGTATTAGGCGAACGCTATGGGGTGACCGTTATTCCCGGTGTAGAGCTTTCCGCCTTTGATAAAAAGCGTGGGAGAAAGGTGCATATTCTGTGCTATATGCCGAAAAAGCCCGACAGACTTGAGGGCTTGTGCTATCGCACCTCTGAATACAGGAAAAACCGTGGGAAAAGCATGGCCTTCAAGGTCATGAAAAAATATCCGATTTCGCTTGAAAGCATCATGAAATATGCCGCATCAAGCAAAGCGATTTACCGTTGCCACATAATGCACGCACTTATGGATTATGGCTATACAACCGACCTTTACGGCACTGTTTATGATGAAATTTTCAACCCGAAAAACGGGCTTTGCCGTGAGGAGGTAAGCACAGAGCCGACGGATTATCCCGAGGTTAGTTTCGTGCTTGACCTGATTCATTCGGCGAAAGGGCTTGCCGTTGTCGCACACCCGAGGGTGTATCAAAGCTTTGAGCTTATTGACGAGCTTGCTCAAAGCGGCAAAATCGACGGCGTCGAGGTCTGGCACCAAAGCACCAAGGAGGGCGACGAAAAGCGTCTGCTTGCAACTGCAGAAAAATATAATCTGATTACAACCGGCGGAAGCGATTTCCACGGCTTTTATAACCACTATGCAATACAAATCGGCGGCAACCTTACCCCCGCCGAATCGCTTGAAAGAATTATTAATTCATAATTCATTGCTTTTTGTAACCTGCTCACAGAATATCTCCGAAAAATGGGTATAATATAGTTAAAGCAAAAGCTTAAGGCAAAGCCGCAATGCTTTGGCGGCAAAAGCTTAATAATTATTTAAAAGGAGTGTCTGATATGAGCGCATTACATGTTACTAAGGAAAATTTCGAGACGGAGGTTCTCAAAAGCGACAAGCCCGTAATAGTTGATTTCTGGGCGGCTTGGTGCGGTCCTTGCAGAATGGTTTCCCCCATTCTCGACGAAATCGCAGCGGAGGAAAAGGACATCAAGGTTGCAAAGGTAAACGTTGACGAACAGCCGGAGCTTGCGGCGAAGTATAGAGTTATGAGTATTCCGACAATGATTGTTTTCAAAAACGGAGAGGCTGTACAGACTTCTGTCGGCGCAAAGCCAAAAGCGGCAATTCTTGCTCTTGTAAAGTAACAGAACAGAAAAAAAGCGGTATTTCCTTTGGGAGATACCGCTTTTAATTTTTATGGCGCTGGTTTAATGAAAATCAGCCTATTCTTCCATCTGTTTGCCAAAATACATTGCCGCCGCTTGTACAAGGGCAGAGTGGGTTGACTTTGCAAAATCGTTCCCCTCACCCGCAAGCATGACGACTGCGCCGCTTACGTCGCCTTGATTTATAATCGGCGAGCACGCAAGCGCATAGCGGTCTATGCCCTCAATCGGATTTATTTTTTCGTCCTGCGCCGACGTGTAGAAAAGCGATTTTCGCTGTTCAATCAAATCCTCAAGCGAATTTGAAACCCTGCGCTCGAGAACCTCTTTTTTCTGCATTCCCGCAACGGCGATTACATGGTCACGGTCACAAATAACCGTCGGACAGCCGCCAACCTTTGATAAAACCTCGGCATATTGCGCCGCTGTATTTGATATTTCGCCGACGGGCGAATATTTTTTAAAAATAACCTCGCCGTCAACGCTTGTGTAAATTTCAAGAGGGTCGCCCTCTCTTATGCGCATTGTGCGGCGAATCTCCTTTGGAATAACAACCCGTCCGAGGTCGTCTATACGTCTTACAATTCCTGTTGCTTTCATATTTCTTCCTCCATATCGAAAATTATGCTGTTTGTGTACGACAAAGTTGTGAAAGCAGTAAATCTCTGCCTTTATCAGCGTGTTTTTAGTATTTGCGTGATTGATAATTATATACAACAAAAAATACATTATAATACAGAAAAAAATCGCCTTGCCAAAAGCTTTGACAAGGCGAATAATATTTGCGGAAACAAACCTGAAAATTCCTTGACGAATACTTTGCTGATTTTGGAGTCAAGATTCCTTGAAAGCGCAGGCGATTCTGCAAACTTTCCCTAAAAGGCGTCAGAAAGCCGACTGCGCAGTTACAGCATCATTGCGGCGTTGCCTTATAAATCAGTCGTGCTTTGTTTCATAGTCGTTCGAGCCGTTAAATCCAGATTTATACACGGGAAAGCCGGTGAGATAAGCGCTGTTGATTGCGGGGACATAATACGTGGCATAACTTTTAAGGTTTTCATCGTCAAAGTCCATGCCGTCGTCGATTTCGGCGTAAAACTTGTAGTATGGAAGATAATATTTATCCATCATGCTTTCGCGGTAGACAAGCTCGACCTTTGCGATTGAGGCTTCGCCGAAAAATTTGACGTAGGACGAGCCGTAGTTTCCGTCAAGCAAAAGCTCTTTTGCCTCGGCAGAAGTGATTATCGGATAGTCGCCGATTATATCTGATTTGCCCGCTCCGTTTATGCGGATATACCAGATTTCGTCAGTCAATCCAACTCTGCATTCGCTTAAATCATAGTTGCAGATTTGGGTTTCAATGCCGCCCTCCCGCTCGTAAATGCCTATATCAAAGCTCTGGCTCCCGTACTTATCTCTGTCGCCGCCAATGACAACTACTTCCGGATTTTCAAAACCGAGCAAGCCCGGGTGCTCGTCGATAAAAGCCTCAAACGCTTTCGCAACGTTTTTATAATCAGAATATGGCATATCATAATCGTAATAAACGCCCTCAAGCGGCGGGATTTTAATCGTGATGTCAAGCCATGAATCAACCTCAATTGTAAGGCTTCCGTCCGGTGCCGTATAGGAAACTCTGTCGCTTGAAAAATATTGAATTAAGCTTGTTTCCTTATATTCCATGTAATAGCCTTTAATTTTTTCAAGATTTTCTTCATAGGGACTTTCGTCACTGATTGTTGTTATGTCCCCATCGGAAACTGTATATCCCAAAGCTGTCGCCTTTTCGATTAGAATTGCTTTCATAGAATCAAAATCCGCCCGAGGAACATTTCCCTCATCATCGAAAAAGCGCATATTTTTATACACCGGAAGCATGCTGATTTCATCATCCTCCGTCCACGGATTCCCCGTGATTAGCTCCGAAATATCATAAACAATATACCCCTCAAAGCCCATTCCGCCGTTTGAAAGCTCGTCGGGATAGGTCAGAACAGGCAAATTCGGGTCGGTTACGATTGTTTGGGAAGTTGTTTTTGCTGTGGTTTGAGTTGTTGTTGCGGTGGTAACCTCCGGTGTAACAGCGGTCGCAGCGTTTAC
>CAZYRV010000088.1:0-346 GCA_964649485.1 uncultured Oscillospiraceae bacterium
TCCCCGCCATGCCGACACTTGCGCAGGCGCAAGAATGTGTTCGTGAAATAAAGCCGATTATTTAAATAAAAAACAGCAGTTTGAAAAAACTGCTGTTTTTTTAGGCGCTATTCCACCGATTTCATTGCCTCAACCATGTCAACTGCTTTGATTTTGTGTGCGACAAGCAGGCTTATTGCAATTGTAAACGCTGATATTATCGCAAGAACAGCGATAAACTTGACAGGCTGGATATAAGCTGTCCATTCCATCGCTTTAAGCGAAACAACTTTTATGTATAATCCCAAAAAGGCAAAGCTTGCGGGAATCCCAAGGGCAAGCCCGATTATAAGCGTTATTATCGTGT
>CAZYRV010000088.1:371-7135 GCA_964649485.1 uncultured Oscillospiraceae bacterium
GAGCACAAAGGCGGCGAGAGTGAGGATTGTCATAACTGATTTTACGCTGTCAATCATTTCGTCGGCATTATCCTTTTGCTCGTCAATGGAAATAATTCCGCTTATAAGCGGGCTGTTTTCGGCGGCGGAAAGAAAGCTTTTGTCAAAATAAATCGTCGTCGGAGCAAAGCTTTCCCAGTCCTTTTCCGAAACGAAAATTCCCTGCGGAAGCTTTGCGGTTACAATATGAGAAACCGTGATTTCCTTTGTTTCGCTTGAATCCTTTTCACGGATCTGAACCTTGTCGCCCGCATTAATCCCAAGGCTTTCGGCAAATTTTTTCGTCATGCATACTCCGCTTTCGGGCAATGAAAGCAGGGTTTTATTTTCGTATAAGTTTACAAATTCGCCGTCGGAAAGAACCGTTATCACGCCGCTGTCGGTTATTTCGCCAAGGGTAAAATCCGCTTCCGAAACGGCGCTGTATTGAACTTTTTCACCGTCGGCAAGAGCTTTTACCGCTTGAAAATCCGCCGCACCTATTGTCGCCGCATAGTCATAGGTATAGAGGCTTTCGTAAACGTCGTTGTAGGACGAAACAAGCGAATCATTCACGCCCAAGCCCGCCGTCATGAGGACGACACTGCCCGTCACGGCGATTATTCCCATGAGAAAGCGTGCCTTGTGAAGCTTTATGCTTCTGATTGTCCAAAGCCAGCCGTAGGAAAGCTTAGAGCGCTTAAGCTCTCGGTTATGGCTTCTTTTTCGGGGAGCAATTCCTTGAATCGTAAGCGCCGGCACAGCTTTGATAATCCGCCTGCCTGTAAGCAGGGAAGAAACGGTGCAGATGAAAATAATCAATATCCACATTGCGATTGCTTCGGGGGTAATTGTGATATTCCATTCGGGGAGGGTGAGGGTTGATTGTTTAACATTAAGCACAATCGGCGAAACAAGGTTTAATCCGAGAAAATGACCGCAAAGCCCGCCGATAAAGGAAATTACAAAGCCGTACATTGCATAGTGAAAATATATTTGCCCGTTGCTGAAGCCGAGAGCCTTAAGCGTTCCGATTTGCAGAATCTGGTTATCGACAAGGCGGCTCATTGTTGTGTACATGGTGAGAAGCGACAGCACGATAAACACCGATGAGAACAAAAGCGCCATCTTCTGAATCTGCTTTTGTTCGTCAACGATGCGGTTTAGCGTAACCTTATCATCACGGGTGTTAAGCGTGTAATATCTCTCGCCGAAAATTTCTTTCATGTCGTCGGTGAGCTTTTCTTTGTCGGTTTCGGCATTCAGTGCAAGCCTAAGCTGAGTTTTTGGCACAGCGCCGAAATGCTCTTGCGCATAGGCTTCGCCGACATAGCCATAGCCGTGGCGGAGGTTGTCGGGTACAGAATCAATTGACGAGCGCACATAGTAAATATTTTCTGCGTCAAGCACAATTCCTTTGACTTCAAGCTCGGTTTTGAAATCCGCAACGGTAACTGTTATGTTATCGCCTGTTTTTATGTTGTTTAAAGCGGCATAATCCTCGTTTAACCAAATGCCGCCGCTGTCGGGATTTACAGCGTTTCCGCTTCGCAAAAGCGGATTTAACACGGCTTCCGTATCGTTGTTTAACGTGAAAAGCTGAATGTCACTGCTTGTGCCGTTCTCCTCAAAATTAACCGTAAATGCGGCGGAAGCGGCGGCGTTTTCCACATAGGAAAGCTTCTTTGCGGCGGCAATGTCGTCGTCATTTATTCCGCCCGCATAAACCCACACATCGGCGAGATTGCACTGGTCATAATAGGCTTTGGCGGAGGTCGCCATGCTTTCCCAGACGGCGCTCATTCCTGTGAAAATCGTTGTTGAAATCGCCGCCATAATCAGCACGGAAATAAACTGCGGAAAAAGCTTTTTTATGTCACGGAAAAATTTAATAACTAAGTATTTCATCACCAAGCAACCTCCGAAACGGAAACCGGCTTTGGATTGTCAACGATAGACTGAACCTTTCCGTCCTTAAGCCGAATCAAGCGGTCGGCGGCGGGTGCGATTGCGGCATTATGCGTAACCAAGACGACGGCGCTTTCATATTTTCTTGACATTTCCTGAAGCATAACAAGCACCTTTTGTCCTGTTACGCTGTCAAGTGCGGCGGTCGGTTCGTCACAGAGAAGAAGCTTTGGATTTTTGCAAAGCGCACGTGCGATTGAAACCCTTTGCTGTTCGCCGCCGGAAAGCTGTGCGGGGAGGTTGTTCGCCCTGTTTGAAAGTCCGACGGCGGCAAGAGCCTCGTCGGCGGTAATCGGAGTTTTGCTTAAAGAAGCGGAAATATCAACATTTTCAAAGGCTGTTAAATTCGGAATAAGATTGTAAAACTAAAACACAAAGCCGATATCGTGCCGCCTGTAAACAGTAAGCTCTTTTTCGCCAAGCGAGGAAATTTTCCGCTTTCCTACATTGATTTCGCCGCTTGTAGCAACGTCCATTCCGCCAAGCAGATTTAAAAGCGTAGATTTTCCCGAGCCTGACGGCCCGAGAACAACCGTAAATTTCCCGTTTTCAATCTCAAAGGTCGCCTTGTCAAGCGCTTTGATTGAAATTTCGCCTGTTTTGTATTCTTTAACCACGTTTTTGAAGCTTATAAAGCTCATAATGTACCCCCAAAAAATATAATGTGAGTAATTGCTCATGTTTAGATTATAGCACAACAATTCTATCGTGTCAATAGAAATATGAGCTTTTATTCATATTTTTGTTGATTTTTTAAAATTAATGTGCTACAATAGCATTGAGAACAGATTCCGCAATAAAAGGAGGGGCTATGGGGGCGAGTGATTTCAGGATTCCAAAGCAAAAAAGAAGCGCACAAAAAAAGCGGCTTATCAAAGAAGCCGCAATAAAATTATTTTCGGAAAAGGGCTATTTCAACACAAGCTCGAATGAAATTTCAAAGGAAGCGGGCGTTTCCGTCGGCACTTTTTACGCTTATTTCGCCGATAAAAAGGCGGTTTATGAGGAGATTACCACAGAGCTTTATCAAAATGTTTTTGAAAGGCTTGAGGGGCTTTCCGTGCCGGAAAACGCAGCCCCGCGGGAAATTTTAACCATGTATATCGAGTTTTTGATTAAAGAGCATAAATTTATGAGCGATTTTCAGCGTGAGGTTCATTCGCTTTCTATGATGAACGACGAATTTCACGAAAGCGAGCGCAAAAACCACGAATTTGTCCGTGAAAGAATCCGTGTTATTCTGGGGAATTATCAGGCTTTGCTCAAGCTTCGGGATATTGACACGGCGGTTTTTATTATACAAAGCTCAATTGAGGCGGTTGTGCATGAAATCGTGTTTTTTTCCAGCGATTTTGACCAAAATAAAGTCATTACAGAGCTTGTTGAAATGATAAGCTGTTATATTTTGAAGGAGGGTTTATAAAATTTACGAGGCGCACAGAATTATTCGCCCGCAAGCCATGAGTCAAATTGTTTTTGCTTTTCATTTATTAAATCATATGCCCCCGCTTCCTTAAGCTCGGCAATGAATTTTGGAATTGCAATGTCGGGGTTAAGCTCGCCTGCCATAAGCGGATAATAATATTTTTGCTGGATTGCCTGACAAAGACTGTATTTGCTTTGGATTGTGCTGCTGTCAAAAACAAAGCCTATTCCGGGCGAAATAATCACGTCGCTTTCCGGAAATTCAATCTTGTTTCCGAGAATAACGCTTGACCTGTTCGGCCAGACCCATGAGGTTGAAATATACTGTTCGTTTTTGGAAAGCTCGGAATTTGCGGGGCGCTCAATATCGCCGCCGGCTGTTATCTCATAATCAACCCCCTCCTCGCCGTAAATGCAAAGCGTCAAAAGCTCTTTGTCATTATATAGAAGCTCGAGGAATTTGATTGAAAGCTCGGCAAGCTTTGTGTCGGACGAAAGTGAGAAGGAAAGGTTATAATTTGCGTAATCAAGCTTTTTAGGGCTTAGCACAACGTATTCAACGGGCATTCCCAATGTTATGCTTTGACCCGAAAGGTTCGGCACGGAGATTTGCGAAAAATATCCGAAGGCTTCGCCCTCCGAAACATTGCCTGCCGGGATTCCCTGTTAAATGATACGTCGTCCATAATAAGCCCTGCTTTGTTCCATTTGTACATGGTTTTACACCAGTCGTAAAATTCGTCGGTTTCGGCAAGAAGCTCTATCGTCGGCTTGATTTCATTATTTCGATACATTAAAACGCCGATTCCGTCATAAAGCGGGTCCCACAAAACGCTTGGCGCAATAATTGAAAAGTTCGGGATTACGACATTAAGCTCGGGGTGAAAGTGCTTTACTTTTAAAAGAAAGCTGTAAAGCTCGTCATAGTCCGTTATGCTTTTGGCGTCAACCCCAAGCTCGTCGCATATGTCTTTTCTCATGATAAAGCCGAAATAGCCTTCCTCACCGTTGTTATACGGAATGCCGTAAATTCCGTCGCCGAAGGTTACGGTTCGCCATTCGAAATCCTGTGTGATAAGCTCTGAAAAATTGCTGTCACCAAGATAATCCGAAAGCTCAAGGACTGCTCCGAATTTTGTGAGAGAGGAGAGCATATTTGAGTCGATTGTGACGAAAATGTCGGGCAGGTCGCCGTTAAACTGCCTCTGATTTATAACCGTGGAATAGCTTGAAAGCGTTACTTTTTCGATATTAACCTTACAGCCGAGCTTTTCCATGGTTATTTCATTTATTTTATCGGCGACTCGTTTTTCCGAGTCGGCGGTGCTTCCGCCGAGCATGAGAATGTTTATTGTGGGGGCATCGTCGGCGGAATCAATGTTTTTTTCTTTCACAGTACTCCAGACGGCGATTGCGATTATTATCAGAATCAATGCCGCCGCACCTGCGATGATTTTATATTTTCTCATCAAAGCTTCACCTTTTTGATCTGCTGTCTTGTTTTAAGCGGGCTTTCGGAAAACATCTTTTTATATGCGGTTGAAAAATGCGATAAATGACCATAGCCGACCTTTGCGGCGACGATACCTATGGGCAGATTCGTCGTAAGCAGGAGGGATTTTGCCGCCTCCATTTTTTTGATTATTATATATTCTTTAAGTGAGTTTCCCGTCATTTGCTTGAAAATTCTGTTGAGATAATCGGGGTTCAGATAAACATGGGCGGCAAGGTCGCTTCTGTTGATTTCGTATTCGAGATTTTTGTCGATATAATCGTTTATTTTATCCAAAAGCTCTTTTTCGGGAGGGCTTGTTTTGGTTGTGAGATAGCCCACGGTGAGGCTTACAAGCGCCTTCATATCGTCAACCGAGCGTGCGCCGTTATAATAGATTTCATAGTTTTTCTGGTCGTTAAGCGTTTCCCGCCAAAAGCTGTCGTCCTCGCCTAAGGCAATGTGAAAGGCATGGAGATAGTCCTGATAAAACTCCCGCAAAACCCTTGCATCAAGCTTTTCCGCCCTTACAATGTCGTCAAGATAGCGCAAAGCCTCATCTTCAACCGTTTGAGGATATTCGCCCTTTAATATGCTTGTCCAGCGGGAAATCTCGGGCAAACGGAATGAATATTTGATTTCGGATTTATGCTTTTCGAACATGAAAACCTTTTCTTGCCTTGCCACATTGTTGTCACGCATGGAAATAACTTCCCTCCATCTCTCGGGAATATCCACCGCAGAGCATTCCGCCGTATAAACCGCCGCAATACAGTTAAAATATTGACGGCAGACGGAAAGGAGAAAATTAAACTGCTGTTCCATGCCCGATTCGGCGATTTCACGCTCGCTTTTCCATAAAAGCACGGCAAGCTCGCCCTTGTCGTAGGAGGCGACGATTACGGTTTGCCCATAGGGCTGAAAAACCTCGCTTATTATGTTCTGAAATGCGGCGGTGAGAAGCGCCGCCGTCCATTCTTCAACCTTGGTCCAGCGCAGAATCTGCAGCAGCATAAGATGAACATTATCGTTTTTTTCGGGAAGCATTTTAAGCTTGATATAAGACGCAATTTCTTCCTTATTTACAAAGCCGTTTAAAAGCGAGCGGAAAACGCCTCTTGAAATGCTTCCTTCCCGCTTTATAAGCTCTTTTCCATAGGAAACAATTTGTTTTTCCTCGTCACTTTTGTTAATGTCGTCAGCCGCACGCTTAACCGCCGCTGCAATTTTTTCATAGGGAGCAGGCTGAAGAAGATAGTCAAAAACGTTAAGCTTAAGCGATTGGTGCGCATAGGCAAAATTTGCGTGCGCCGTCAGAAGGATAAAGCGGATTTCACTGTCAAATGCTTTAATCCAGCTTATAAGCGAAAGGCCGTTTTCGACGGGCATTTCAATGTCGCAAAGCAGAATGTTGATTTTGTTATCTCTGATTATTTGCTGTGCCTCGGCGGCGCTGTATGCGCCGAAAACCTTGTTAATGTCATAGCTTTTCCAGTCAACCTTTTCACGAAGTCCGTCCACAACCTTAATCTGGTCGTCCACAATCAACAGATTCATTTTTACCCTCCTTATGCGTTTTTGTCAATATCCGGTTTTTCTTCTTTATAGGTTGCGGTGAAGAACAGGTTTACAACACCGCCGTTGTTGTTTGAGAAGGAAAAGTTGAAATTATCGCCGTAAATAAGCCGGCATCTTTGCACTATATTTTTAAGTCCTATATGCCCCTTTGTGCTTTCCCAAAGCGAGTTGTTGAGTATATATAAAATGTTTTCGGGAAAGCCTTGTCCGTTGTCTTTGATAATAATGTTTAGGCTCTTCGCTATATTGAATGGGTAGCGCTGATATGATATAATAACAACGA
>CAZYRV010000089.1:0-4608 GCA_964649485.1 uncultured Oscillospiraceae bacterium
CCTCAGCATAATTATAGCCCGCAAATTTAAGCAAATCGGCACATTTCTGCGCATTTTCCCACTGCATGAAATTCGAGCCAATCGTAACTCTGCCATTCATATACGGATCAAATTCAAGCACCAGCTCCTTAAGCATTTCAGTGATTTCAAGCCCGTGCCCGCTTACGTGAGTATCGTAAATTTCATTGCCTATGCTCCACATTATAAGGCTTGGGTGATTTCGGTCACGTTTGACCCAGCTTTCAACATCAACCTTTGCCCATTCCTCGAAAAACCTTGAATAATCATATTGATTTTTCGGCGATTCCCACATATCAAAGGCTTCGCTTACCACAAGAAGCCCTATGTTATCGCAAAAATCCATGACCTCTCGGGCGGGCATATTATGAGTCGTCCTGATTGCGTTTGCGCCCATTGATTTCATAAGCTCAAGCTGGCGGCGGATTGCGGCTTCGTTCACCGCTGCGCCGAGCGCCCCTAAATCATGGTGAAGACAAACGCCTTTAAGCTTAACGTGTTCGCCGTTCAGGAAAAAACCTTTATCACTTGTAAATAAAGTGGTGCGAAAACCGAAATTTGTTTCAACAAAATCAATTATTTCTCCGTCAATAAAAACAGCGGTATGAAGCGTGTACATATTAGGGTTTTCGATGCTCCAGAGCTCGGGATTATCGACAAAAAGCACCTGATAATTATGGACAGCCATGCCTGCGAGTGCTTCAAATTCGGCTCTGTCAAAGGCAATTTCGTTTCCAAAGCAGTCGAAAATGCTGTGAATAACCTCACCGACAGCCGTTTCGCCCTTCCGGTTGAGCACCGCCGTTTCGATTGCGGCTTTTCCGCCCTGCCCGTTTGTGCAAATATAAACACCGTTTTCAGGGATCGAAACAAGTCCGGACGTTTTAAACCAGACGTTGCGGTATATACCGGCGCCAGAATACCAGCGGCTGTTCGGCGCTTCAAAGCGAACACGCATTACAATCGTGTTAAGCCCGACCTTTACATAGGGAGTTATATCATGCTCGAATGACGAATAGCCGTATTTGTTGTTCCCGACTTCCCTGCCGTTTATGTAAAGCGTGCTGTCCATATAAACGCCGTCAAAGCAAAGCGACAAGCAACCGCCGTCAATAAGACAGCACTCCGCCATGAAAGTCCGCTTATACCAGCCGATTCCGCTTTCATAGAGGTTGTCCGTATCGCCGATAAGCCAGTCGTGCGGGATTTCAACCCCTTTCCAGCCCGAAAGCGAAAGCGCCTCGTCAAGCCCTGTGTCAAGTCCTGTTTTTATAAAGCTCCACTCGTTGTTTATGAGTATTTTTCCTGTTTCCATTGTCTGCCCCTTTCGGTGGTGTGAGTATTTGATGAAAGCTCTCGCAAAACAGCGAGTGAATACATACTTGTTATTATAAGCTGATTATAGTTGTTATAATAATATCACATCTTACACAAAAAATCAAGAGAATAATTAAAGCATTTACTTATATTAACACAATTTTTATCCCCTATCAAAAATATTGCAAAAAAGCATTTTAACTATTGCAATTCTTAATAAAATAGGTTAAAATAATAGTGTAAACTAAAATATCGCAAAAGGAGAATTATTATGAAAGTACTCGTAACCGGCGGCGCCGGATATATCGGCTCTCACACCTGTATAGAGCTTTTAAAAAGCGGATATGAAATCGTTGTCATGGACAATTTCTACAATTCATCGCCAAAAGCGCTTGACGCAATTAAAAAAATAACAGGCAAAGACTTCAAATTTTACCAATACGATATGATGAATAAAGCGCAGCTGCGTGAAATATTCTCCGAAAACAAAATAGATGCCGTGATTCACTTTGCGGGGCTTAAGGCTGTCGGAGAATCTGTAAAAAAACCGCTTAAATATTATGAAACAAACATCGGCGGCACAGTCAACCTGCTTGAGGCAATGAAAGAAAGCGGAGTTTCACGGATTGTGTTCAGCTCGTCCGCAACCGTTTACGGCCCGATTAACCCTGTTCCCTACATAGAGGGAATGCCGCTTTCGGCGACGAATCCTTACGGCTATACCAAGCTTATGATAGAGCAAATCATAACTGACCTCTGCTATGCCGAAAACGGCTTTAAGGCTATGCTTCTGCGCTATTTCAACCCTGTCGGTGCGCATGAAAGCAGGCTTATCGGCGAAGACCCGAACGATATTCCGAACAATCTTATGCCCTATATCCAGCAGGTCGCAAGCGGAAAGCTTGAAAAGCTTTATGTTTTCGGAAACGACTATCCCACAAAGGACGGAACGGGCTGCCGTGACTATATCCATGTTGTTGACCTTGCCGTCGGACATCTTCAGGCGCTCGAGCATATTGAGGAAATAAACGGAGTCAAAGCATACAACCTCGGCACGGGAAACTCTACCTCGGTTTTAGAGCTTGTCGCCGCTTTTGAAAAAGCAAGCGGAATTAAAATCCCATATGAAATAATCGGCAGACGTGACGGCGACCTTGCAGAATATTTTGCTGACGCAAGCCTTGCCGCAAAGGAAATCGGCTGGAATCCGACAAGAACTGTTGACGATATGTGCCGTGACTCGTGGAATTTTGTAAAAACGGTAATGGTTAAGTGAAGACGATAAAAAGTCCCGCTTCAATAAGCGACCAGCTTGCAAAGCTTGAAGAACGGGGCTGTATAATTGAAAACAAGGACGAGGCGGCGCAGACCCTCCGCTATATCAATTATTTTCGCTTGGCACATTATTTCGAGCCTTTTTTAGAAACGAAAAATCACTATCGTGAAGGCACAAGCTTTGATAAAATAATCAGGATTTATGATTTTGACAGGCGGCTTAGGACGCTTATTCTGTCCATGCTTGAGGAAATTGAAATTGCGCTTAGGGCGGCGGTTTCGAACTATCACGCCGACAAATACGGCACGCTTGGATATATGAACGCCTCCACCTTTGACAGAAGTCATAACCACATCGCTTTTCAGTCTAAAATCCAGTGTATGATTGAATCAAACGAGGACAAAGCCTTTGTCCGCCACCATATAAAGAAATATTCGGGCGCTTTCCCTGTCTGGGCAATTATGGAGCTTTTCAGCTTTGGCTCGCTTATCTATTTTTACATTGATATGCACGGCGGCGACAAAAGAGAGATTGCAAAAAATTTTTACCGCAACAGCCCGTCCTATCTTGAGGACTGGTTCTTGTGCATGAGCGACCTGCGCAACCACTGTGCGCACTATAACCGCCTTTATGCAAACGTATTTGAAAGCACGCCGAAAACCCCTCCCGAATCAGAATATATTTTCGGGAATACACTTTTTGACTATCTTCTTACGGCAAAGCTTTTATACAACCGTGAAAAGCGTTGGGACGGAGGCTTTTTGTCACAGCTTGCGGGGCTTGTTGACGAATACAGCGACTGTGTCGATATGTCAATGCTTGGTTTTCCGGATTGTTGGATTGACCGGTTATAGCCGCCCCGCAAAACCTATGATAAGGATATAAAATGAATCTGAAAATTTCGGGAATAATCCCCGAATCCGTTGTTGACGGACCGGGGCTTCGTTTCGTTGTGTTTGTGCAGGGCTGTCCCCATGCCTGTCCGGGCTGCCACAACCCGCATACCCACGACTTTAATGCAGGGAAAACCACAGATATAAACACTCTTTACGATAAAATAAAGAAAAATCCGCTTATAAAGGGAGTGACCCTTTCAGGCGGCGAGCCGTTCTGTCAGACAGAGGGGCTTTATAAGCTTTGCGAAAAGCTCAAAGCCGACGGCTATCACCTGCTTTCCTACACGGGCTTTACCTTTGACGAGCTTATCAGGCAAAGCGAAACCGACATCTATACCGCAAAGCTTTTAGGCATACTTGATGTGCTTATTGACGGAAGATTTATTCTTGCGCAGAAAAACCTGCTTCTCAAATTCAGGGGAAGCGAAAACCAACGAATCCTTGACTGTAAGGAAAGCTGGCGGCTTAAAAAACCAATAGAAACGGAAATATGAAATGAAGCGTATTGCGTCACTGCTTGCGATTATTTTTCTTGCAATAAGCCTTTCATCGTGTCGGGAGGACGACGGTGCTGGCTATATTTTTTCAATGGACATTGCAGAAAACCCCGATACTCTCGACCCGCAGATTGCGGGTGATTATTCCTCCTTGCTTATTATAAGCAATATGTATGTGGGACTTTTGACCGAACAAAGCGACGGCACAATAAGCGAGGGTGTTGCGGAAAGCTATGAGGTGTCCGAGGACGGGCTTGTCTACACCTTTGAGCTGAAAAGCACTTATTATTGGGTTGATAATGATGAGTTTGAAGCTCCCTGCACGGCAAATGATTTTGTTTTTGCTTTTCAGCGTTTGTTTAACCCCCAAACTCAAGCGCCGAAAGCCGCTGATTTCTTCAGCATTACAAACTCAAAGGCTATAAATCAAGGACTGATTACTGATTTTTCAAAGCTTGGCGTTTATGCCGACGGAGATTATCGCCTTATAATCAAGCTTGAAGCTCCAAATCCCGCCCTGCCCCAGCTTCTTACCACCGCCGCCGCCCTGCCCTGCAATGAAGAATTTTTTTATAAATCTCAGGGAAAATATGGGCTTAGAAGT
>CAZYRV010000089.1:4701-6142 GCA_964649485.1 uncultured Oscillospiraceae bacterium
CAAAAACGGCTCAACCGACAGCTATGCCGCATCTGGAGCAGAAGCCGAACAGCTTTTGCAAGGCAAGTTTAAAAGCGAAAAATACGTTAATTCAACCATCGGATTTATGTTCAATCTCAAGGAAGAGCCGTTTTCAAACGAAGCCTTCCGCCTTGCGCTTATGTACGCAACCGACAGAGAGCTTTTTGCGCAAAGCCTTGACGGCTATGACACTGCTTCGGCGATTATACCGCCTGAGGTGAAAATTCTCAATCAAAACTACCGTGAAACGGCAGACGGCGAAATTGCGCCCGCTTATTCCCTCTCCAAAGCGCAAAGCCTGATGAAAACAGCGCTTCAGGAGCTTGACCGAGATTATCTGAACAGCCTTACTCTGATTGTTCCCGACGACGTGGAAATCAAGGAAAACATTTCGTATATTCTCCAGCAATGGCAAAAGGATTTAGGCTTTTTCTGCAAGGTCGAGGCGCTTTCCGACGCACAGCTTGAAAGCCGTATAAAAAGCGGCAATTATTCCTTTGCAATAACAAAGCTTGGCGGCGATTACAACAGTCCTAAGGCTTTTTTAAGCCGGTTTCTCACCGGAAATTCTAAAAATTACACAGGCTTTAAAAGCGCTGAATTTAAGGAATTGCTTGACGGCGCAGAGCAGGCGGAAAGCCTTTCAAAATCGGCTGAATTATATCGCAAGGCAGAGGCTGAGGTGCTTTCTAAGGCGGTTTTCATTCCGCTTTTTTATCGCTCGGAATATTTTTTCTATAACATGGATTGCGCCGACATAAGCTATAACCCGTTCAGCGGAATTGTGATTTATAAGGACGCAAAGGAGTTTAGTTAAGCTGAATCTCAAAGCTTCAGCGACAATAAATTTTCGCTTGTCGTTCGGAAATTACAGGGGTATTTTTAAAACATCGTTCTCTTTTGAGGACGATTTTTTATTTTCAAAAGCCACAGCTCCGCCCAGAGGCGGAGCAATGAAGGCGATAGTTTGCAAGATTTTAAATCAAGCGCTTTCCCATTCGGCATAAACCTTTTCAAGAAAAGCATAAGCCTTTGACTTGATATTATGAATTTGACGCAGACTTAAGAACATTTTATCCGAAATTTCTTCCCATGTCATTCCAAGCAAATAATAATTTTCCAGAACAATCCTGCTTGTCAGATTCGGAATATGCGAGATAAACTCCGAAATTTCACGTTTTGCGTCTACAAAGCGGTCGATTTCCTCGTTCAGCTCTGCTTCCGCCTTGTAAATTTTCTCAACGGTTCTCTCAACCTCGCTTGAATGCTCTCCGCCCTTTTCAAAGCCTGCAATTCCTTTCGATTTAAGCGCCGTCTGCCAAAGCTCTTTAATCTGCTCGGACTTGGATTCGATGGCACGGTCGATTTCAAGCGCCTGCGACAAATACTCTTTCAAACCCATTTTTTCCTCCCATTATGT
>CAZYRV010000089.1:6152-6930 GCA_964649485.1 uncultured Oscillospiraceae bacterium
TATGTGAGGGTGGAGCTTCCCTCCTGCCTTTCTTGCGGCTTCGCCAAAACGACAAAATTTGACATTATTCGCACTTGTGATAAATGTCAAAATCACCTTGGCGCACTTAAATTATAGCATAACCATAAGGTTTGTACAATATTGATACTATATGAATCGCTTTGTAAATTTATGTTGAATAATACTTACTTTTGTTGCTATGTGTCAAATTACAAGCTTTTTCTTTATAATTCTACAAAATTATGCAACTATACACAAAATTAATCATAGAATATAGTGCGGTGAAGCCTTAACAATTTTATTTCGGAGGAAAATAATGGCATACAATTATTACAATCATGACAACAAAACCTCGGAAAACGAACAGTTATCAGAAAAAATTCTAGAGCTTATCGGAAACGATGAATATCCGCACAGCCCTATCTGTATTCCCTGTACAGGCAAAACCCAGCAGGTTATACTGGAAGAAAACGCAGACCGCAAAGCGGTAAATATTATTTTTCCGCCGCAGGGCGATTGCAGCAACGGACGTATTATTGAAGTAAACGTTGCGCTCCCTGCCCTCATTCCGGAGCGGCTTGTAAACGTAGCGGTTATCCTCAAGGAATCACAGCCGCTGTCTGATGAATTCAGGGTGCTTTCACAACGCATAACAACACTTAAGGTTTCAAAAACAGGAATAGCAAACGTGCCGAAATTTACCTTTGTTGTTCCCGAATCAGAGGGATTAAAATCAAAACGAACCTTTTTTGTAGATGTCGCTTATCATTATTCCGGC
>CAZYRV010000090.1:0-3662 GCA_964649485.1 uncultured Oscillospiraceae bacterium
GTGCTTAAGGGCTCGGGCTTGTCGTCGTCGGCGGCCTTTGAGGTGCTTATCGGCACGATTTTGTCGTCGCTTTACAACGATAAAAAGATAGGTTCTATAAAAATTGCACAGATTGCACAGTATGCAGAAAATGTATACTTCGGAAAGCCGTCGGGGCTTATGGACCAGACCGCTTCATCTGTCGGCGGCTTTGTCGCAATCGACTTTAAAGACCCGAAAAATCCCGTTGTCGAAAACATAAATGTTGATTTCGGGGCGTTTTCCCATGCGCTTTGCATTGTTGACACCAAGGGCGACCACGCTGATTTAACGCACGAATATGCGGCTATTCCCGAGGAAATGCGGCAAATCGCAAACTTTTTTTCTGCGGATTGCCTCCGCAGCCTTGCAAGGCAGGATATTATTCTCAACATAAATAAGCTTCGTGAAAAATACGGCGACCGACCGATTTTGCGCTCGCTTCACTTTTTCGAGGAGAACGAAAGGGTTGACAAGCTTGTTCATGCGCTTAAGGCAAAGGATTTTCAGGCATTTTTATACAGCATAAGAGAAAGCGGAAATTCTTCATATAAATATTTACAAAATATTTTTGCCGTTTCTGACGTGACACACCAAGCCCTCGGCATAGGCTTAAACATAGCAGAGCATTCGCTTCATAGAAAGGGCGCTTGCCGTGTTCACGGCGGGGGGTTTGCGGGTACGATTCAGGCCTTTGTGCCTATCGAACAGCTTAAGGAATTCCGCCTTGATATGGAAAATTGCTTTGGTGCGGGAAGCTGTCACATTTTAAGCATTCGTCCTGTCGGCGGCACGGAAGTAAGCTTATAGGTGAAGTTTTATCAAGCGTTCATGGATACATGGGCGCTTTTGCGCTTTTCACACTGTTTTTTTGCCGATTTCATACGAAAATCAAAATAAGCCTTGAAACTTCCGACAAAATGTGCTATACTAAATAATTGATGTAAAAAAAATAAAAGAGGTAAAGCCAATGAAAGAACAGCTTCATCAAATTAAGGCGAGCGCCGTTGATGAAATAGGGAAATCTGCGTCGCTTAAAGAGCTTGATGCGATACGTGTAAAATTTTTGGGCAAAAAAGGAGAGCTTACCGCCATATTAAAGCAAATGGGCGGACTTTCCGCAGACGAACGCCCTGTCGTCGGTCAGCTTGCGAATGAAATCCGTGCCGAAATCGAAACGGCTCTTTCGGACAAGCTTTCGTCGCTTAAGGCGGCGGAAACAGCGCAAAAGCTTGCCGCAGAAACGGTTGATGTGACAATGCCCGGAAAGCGCACCGCTTATGGCAAGCGTCACCCTCTGAAGCTTATTATTGACGAGCTTTCGGAGATTTTTTCGGGAATGGGCTATACTGTTGTTGACGGGCCGGAGGTTGATACCACGCACTATGTTTTCGATATGCTTAACACCGCCGAAAGCCACCCCGCACGTGACCCGCAGGATACTTTTTATATTGACGAAAAAACCATATTGCGTACGCAGACCTCATCTGTCCAGATTCGTACAATGGAAAAGCAAAAGCCGCCGATTGCGATTATAAGCCCGGGTCGGGTTTATCGCTGTGACGAGGTTGACGCAACGCATTCGCCGATTTTCCACCAGTGTGAAGGGCTTGTTGTTGACAAGGGGATTACCTTTGCCGACCTCAAGGGCACGCTTGAGCTGTTTGCAAAACGGCTTTACGGCGACGATATGAAGCTTCGCTTCCGCCCTCACCATTTCCCGTATACAGAGCCGTCGTGCGAAATCGACTGCCGCTGCTTTAAATGCGGCGGAGAGGGCTGTCCTATGTGTAAGGGAGAGGGCTGGATTGAGATTTTAGGCGCCGGTATGGTTCACCCGAAGGTGCTTGAAAACTGTGGAATCGACCCCGAGGTTTTCAGCGGCTTTGCCTTTGGAGTAGGAATCGAGCGTCTTGCAATGCTCCGTTATGAAATTGATGATATGCGGCTTTTATACGAAAACGATTTGCGCTTTTTAAGCCAGTTTTAAGGAGGAATTGAAATGAATTTATCCATGAAATGGCTTTGCGATTTTGTGAAAGCCGATATGCCTATAAAGGAATTTGTTGATGCCATGACAATGTCTGGCTCTAAGGTTGAAACCTATGAAATTCAAGGCGAAAAAATCAAAAATGTCGTCGTCGGAAAGGTTGTTTCCATAGAAAAAGCACCCGATTCCGACAGGCTTAATATTTGTATGGTTGATGTCGGCGGCGGCGAACCCTTGCAGATTGTAACCGCCGCAACAAACGTTTTTGCGGGGGCGATTGTTCCTGTCGCCTTGCACAAATCTGTGCTTGCTGACGGCACGAAAATCACACGAGGAAAGCTTCGGGGCATTGTAAGCAACGGTATGCTTTGCTCGTTTGTCGAGCTTGGTATGGAGCAGGAGGACTTTCCTTACGCAATCAAGGACGGCATTCTTATTTTAAATAATGACCCTGAGATAGAAAAAATGAAAATCGGCATGGATATTCGTGAGGCTGTCGGCTTTAACGACATTTCTGTCGAATTTGAAATCACGAACAACCGTCCCGACTGCCTTTCCGTAATCGGACTTGCAAAGGAGGCATCGGCAACCTTTGAAATCCCTATGAATTATAAAGAGCCAACTTTTAAAGGTGTCGGCGGGAAAATTTCCGATTTCATCAAGGTTAATGTGCAGAATAAAGAGCTTTGCTCTCGCTATATGGCGGCTGTGGTAAAGAACGTTAAAATAGGTCCGTCGCCGAGATGGCTTGCCGAAAGGCTTAGGGCGAGCGGTGTACGTTCGATTAACAATTTTGTCGATATTACAAATTTTGTAATGCTTGAATACGGTCACCCTATGCACGCTTTTGATTTGCGCTATGTCGAAAACGCTGAAATCAACGTCAGAAATGCTGGTGACGGCGAAAAAATAACCATTCTGGACGGAAGCGAAATCGCTTTATCGCCGGAAATGCTCGTTATTGCCGACGGAAAAAAGCCTGTCGCAATCGCAGGAATAATGGGCGGCGAATTCAGCGGAATCATGGACGACACGACGACGGTTGTTTTCGAGTCGGCTTGCTTTGACGGTGTTTCTGTCCGCAAAACCGCAAAAAAAATCAACAAGCGCACCGAATCAAGCTCTCGTTTTGAAAAGGGAATTGACCCGATAAACGCAAAAGCGGCTTTGATGCGGGCTTTAGAGCTTGTTGAGGAGCTTGGCTGTGGTGAGGTTATTACTGAATATATTGACATTGATAACGCAAACAAAACCCCGCACAGGCTTAAGCACGACCACGAGTGGATAAGTAAATTTTTAGGGATTGAAATTCCTGAAAATGAGCAAATTCGTATTCTCAAGAGCCTTGGCTTTGGCTATGAGGACGGCTTTGCGATTGTGCCGAACACGAGAATTGATATAGAGCGCCAGTGCGATTTGGCGGAGGAGGTCGCCCGTATTTACGGCTATAACCGCATTCCGTCAACAACTCCCCGCCTTTCAAGCAACGCAAAGCGCACGCCCGAACAAATTTTCAGCCGTCAGCTTGTTGACGTAATGCTTGCTCAGGGTTGTTTTGAAACAGAAACCTTTTCCTTCATTTCGCCTAAGGCTTACGAAAAAATCCGCCTCCCCGAGGAGCAGCGCAAGAGCGTAACCATTATCAACCCTTTGG
>CAZYRV010000090.1:3672-6729 GCA_964649485.1 uncultured Oscillospiraceae bacterium
TTATGCGGACGACGGTTATTCCGTCCATGCTTGAGGTAATTGCGAATAATTTCAACGACAGAAATCTTGCGGGAAGATTTTTCGAGATAAGCAGAAAATTTGTGCCTCGTGAAAATGTTTTGCCCGATGAAAAAGAGGTTTTGTCAATTGGATTTTACGGCGCCGATGAGGATTTCTTCACGCTTAAGGGCGCAGTTGAAGCGGCTTTCAACCATTTTGATATTGATGCGGAGTACAAGGCACAGCGTGAAAACCCAACCTTCCACCCCGGAAAATGCGCCGAGGTTTTTGCAAACGGCAAAAAGCTTGGCACTCTCGGCGAAATTCACCCTGAGGTGTGCGAAGCGTTTGGAATTGGCGCAAGGGTTTATGTTGCGGCGTTTTATATGGACGGCTTGTTTGCCGCAAGGGGAGGGGAAAGGCTTTATAAACCGCTTCCGAAGTTCCCCGCAATGACAAGGGATTTAAGTCTTGTTTGTGATGAAGGTACAACAAACGGCTTTATAATCGACACTATAAAAAAGACGGCGGCAAACCTTGAAAGCGTTTCGCTTTTTGACGTTTTCCGCGGCGAACAAATCGGAGAAGGCAAAAAATGTCTTTCATATAAGCTTGTAATGCGAAAGTCTGATTCTACAATGGTCGATGGCGAAGCGGATTCTGCTGTTGCGGCAGTGCTTGCAGAGCTTGAGAAAAACGGCGTGGCACTTAGAAAATAATAACAACCGAAAGGAAATTTTAACATGAGCAATTTCAAAAAGGCTGTCGCTGTTTTTTTGGCGACGGCGGTTACATTAAGCCTTGCGGGCTGTGCGGAAAGCTCTTACATCGGCACGGCGGGCGATTCGTCAATCAGAAACGGGGTTTACCTTTCTTATATGCTTGATTCGTACAACGAGGCGCAATCGCTTATTCCCGCTGATGACAGCGAAAGCACGGACGTTTCTGACGACGTTTCGGCTTCGGAAAGCACCGCTTCCGAAACAGTAAGCGCAACCGAAGCTCCTGCTGAAACAAAGGCGGCTGAAACAACCGCTGCCGAAACAAAATCGCAAGAGCAGATTGATAAGGAATTTTTTGCTAAAAGCATCGATGGCAAGCCTGTAAGCGAATGGATTGTCGAAAAAACAAAAGAGCGCCTTGCCGAATACGGTGCGGTTGAAAAAATGTTCAAGGATATGGGACTTTCGTTTTCAAGCGTTCAGAAAAAAAGCATCAATGAAAATGTTAAAACCGTTTGGGAAAACGAATATTATGCCGGCTATTGGCCTTTTGAATCCATATATGGCGAGGGAATAACCACTCAGGGCAAGTATTATGAAAGCCTTGGAATTTCCGAGCAATCGTATAAGGAAATCGTTACGAACAACGCAAAGCGGTCGGTTATTTTTGATGCAATCTATGGAGAAGGCGGAAGTGCGGCTGTTTCCGAAGATGAAATCAACGCTTATTATATGGAAAATTACGCCAAGGTTAATATGATTCAAGTTGATTTTGAGGAAGACGGCGAAAATATGCCCGAGGGAACAGGCAAGGAGGTTTCCAAAACGCTTGCTGATTTGTACGTGGAAAGGCTTAATGGCGGCGAAAAGTTCGGCAGTGTCTATGAAGAATATCAGGATTATGTCGCAAAGCAAAATTCTGACGGCACGGAAGAAGAAACCGTTGCCGAGGAAGAAACTGTCAAGGCTGACGAGGAATACGACCAGATTATCGCCAAGTCAAGCACAGCCTATGGTACGGATTTTATAGATAAGCTTTTTAAAATGGCTTATAATAAGGTTGAGCTTATTGAGGGCGACAATGCTTATTATGTGGTAATCCGCAAGGACGCAAGCGGCGACAGCGAATCGGTTGAAACCTATAAAAGCGATATTCTGCACGGGCTTAAGGACGAGGAATTTACAAAAACCGTTGATGATACTGCGGCGTCAATTGAAGTAAAGCTTGATGAGTCGCTTACGAAAAAGTACAGCCCCGAAAAGATTAAGAAGTAACAGCCTTTATTGGGTGTACGGATTTTGCCGTGCGGACTTTGGTTTGCACGGCAGTTTTTGTAGAGATTTACGGCGGATTTCATTCACGGATTTACATTAAGGAGTATAGATGATTGTTTTAAGCGCAGACAAGCTTGAAATGGGTTTTGGCGGAACAACCCTTTTTTCAGGTGCGTCGTTTCAGCTTGATGAGAAAGGAAGAATGGGCTTTGTCGGGGCAAACGGCACCGGCAAAACGACGCTTTTTAAAATATTAAAGGGCGAGCTTATCCCCGAAAGCGGAGGAATAAGCAAGGCGGCGGGCGTTTCGCTTGGCTATATGGAGCAGCACACAATCCGTGACGATTCAGTAACGCTTCTCGCCGAGGCGCTTACTGTTTTTGCAAGGCTTGAGGACATGGAGCTTGAGCTTGAAGAGCTTCATGACAGAATTGACGGCGGCGACCACAGCGACGAAACCCTTTTAAAGCAGGCACAGCTTACGGAAAAATTTCAAAACGACGGCGGCTTGGTTTTCCGTGGGAAAACAGCCTCGGCTCTTGTCGGGCTTGGCTTTTCGCAGGAGGATTTCGGCTTGCCTGTTTCCGCATTAAGCGGGGGACAGCGCTCTAAGCTTCAGCTTGCAAAGCTTTTGCTTTCAAGCCCCGATGTGCTTTTGCTTGACGAGCCGACAAACCATCTCGACATTGAGTCGGTTGACTGGCTTGAGCGCCTTTTGATTGAGTATAAGGGCGCATTTATCGTCATTTCTCATGACCGCTATTTTCTTGACAGGGTGACGACAAAGACGATGGCGCTTGAAAACGGCAGGCTTTCCGTGTATAACGGCGGCTATTCGGATTATGTCAGACAGCGTGACGAGGAGCTTGAGCTTTTAGAGCGTCATTATGAAAACGATATGAAGGAAGGCCGCCGAATGGAGGACGTAATCACCGAGCTTCGCCGCTGGAACAAGGAAAAAAGCGTAAAGCGTGCGGAAAGCAAGCAAAAAGCGCTTGATAAAATGAAGGAAAACATTGTCGAGCCGCCCCCGCCGCCGGACGAGCTTGATTTTACCTTT
>CAZYRV010000091.1:0-6682 GCA_964649485.1 uncultured Oscillospiraceae bacterium
CCTCAAGCGTATCTCCGCTTCCGTTTTTCGTGTCGTTCTTCCTAGTAATATCAACCCTGTAAGCTCCGACCTTATTAAGCTGTTCGGCGCCGCCAACTGCCCCCAAAGCGGAAAAGCCGTTCGGCCCCGTTGACAGAGTGTCACCGGGTTTTTCAAGGTTTTTTAATATATCTTGAGATTTTGAATCACCGCTCATAAGCGTTGCCGCAACAATATCCGTCACCGACAGCGACGTCTGATACGCCTGCTTATCATAAAAATTTGTAACCTGCGTTTGCTGTGTCACGGACACAGAAAGAAGCAATGCTTGCGCAAGCATGATCAAAACCGACATCATGCTTACAACTATAAGCAGTATGCTGCCTCGCTTTTGCTTAAGCGGCTTAAATTCCAACATTTCGTTTACCTCTCAAATCAAGTTTAACGTGGAAACCCGTGCCGTCACATTAATTGACGACAACTTCATTTACAGGTACAATCGCATCATCCGCCATGCCGTCAAGCTCGGCAGGATCCTTTATGCGCTTTATACAGAAAAGATTAATCGTTGCGGAAAAAGTAGGCGCTTCTTCGTCATCGCTTTCGCCAAGCGCTTCGCCATTTTCACCCGTCGCAGCAGCGGCTGTCGTTTCGTCCTCGTCCTTGCCAACCGTCTTTTCTACTAGCGTATGATATTCAGTAAGATAAAGCGCTTTTCTCACCTTAACAACTTCGCCGTTCTCGTTCGTTTTGTCAACCCAATAATCGTTTATCGAATCAATAAAGCTGTCAACCTTGTCAGGCTCGATTTCAACGTCAAAGGTGACGGTTATAGAGCCGACCGTTTCGACGCCCGAAAGAAAATTCTTATACTTTTCACGAAGCTCTTTCGCCTCACGGATTGATTCCTCATCTTCAAAGCCTTGAATGGCGTTTTCCTTAATAGGATATGTGACCTCCTCCGGATCGGTGAAAACCGCACTCAGGTCATAGGTTGTATATTCGCTTACATTAAGCGATTCGACGACAACCTTATCCTCAAGCTGTGCAAGAAATTTTCTGATTTCCTGATCAGCCTGATAAGGCTCTAAATCCTCGAAAAACATATCGGCAATATCTCCGCCTTCCTCGTACAGCTTTACAATGTCTTCTTTAAGCTGCCCTGCGGAGGATTGCTTGTCGTACATTTCCTTATAATCCTTGCGTGCCGTGTCAAGGTTCGCCTCGCTTGTCTGAATTTTCGTGATTGCCGGCATTATAAAAAACAATGTTCCTAAAAAGCACACTATAACCACTGAAAATATAATAATGGCAATTCTTTCCTGTTTACTCATTCTCATTGGTTTCGCCTCCTTCTACTGCCGCCACAGAACCGGCATATTCCTCATAAACCTTCTCAAACTCGTCAAGCGTGTAAACGCCGTGGTTTTCATTTTCGTCGCTGCCGGGATTAAGCGTCATATTGACCGTGAACTCAACCCAATAGCCCTTGTCGTCCTTAACCCTGTTTATCGCAGCTTGTGCGGAATCCTTGGAATCGCTTTCAGTGTCAACCTTGCTGAAGCCCTCATAAACAACGTTCGTGAAGTAAGGCATTCCGTTTTTGTTCATGACCTTGATGATTTTTTCAACATACTCGGACGGAATTTCAGACGGCTTGTTGTCAGAATAAGCATAGAATTTCGCCTCAATGTCATAGCCGCTTACGTTTACGCTGCTTGTGAAAATGTATTTGCCCTTTACGTCCTTGAAATCCTTGAGGTTTTTGTTTTCATCGCTTATCATGCTATCAAACGGCTCTTCAATTTTCTTGAAAAGGTTAGAATCAAATTTTGGCAGGTATTCGAAAAGAATATTCGCCGTCTTGACTTGCGTCCTATATTCCTCAAAGCCGACTTTAATCTGCTCTCGCTGATTAACGACCTCAATGTTCTTCATAAGAACAGGGTCTTGCTTTGCCGCTTCGAAAACCTTGATTTTATCCTCAATTCCTTTATTTGTCATATTGAGGAACTGTACAACGCCAAACACCACAAGCCCCGACGCCAGTAGGCTTGCGCCGAGAATAAGCAGGAAAGAGCTTACGCCTTTTGTTTCCTTCGCCTTGCTTGTGTCGAGGAGGTTAAGGTGCTCGTAAATATTATCCTTTTTTATAAGTGCGCCGATTACGTTTGCAAATTTCGCAAAATCAAGCTCGCATGAGGGAATAACGTTTACGGGCGCATTCAGAACATGGGTGGGGATATTAAGCGACGAGAGGTTGTTTGAAAGAGAAATAAAGTCGCCGATGTCGCCGTAAAACATGATTTCCTTAATCGGCTTTATATCGTTTCTGTTTTTGATAAACTGTGTCATTCTGAACAGATTTTCATAAACAGCACGGTTTACATATGTTGATACGTCCTCGTCCTCG
This sequence comes from uncultured Oscillospiraceae bacterium, assembly GCA_964649485.1. Taxonomy (GTDB): domain Bacteria; phylum Bacillota; class Clostridia; order Oscillospirales; family Ruminococcaceae; genus JAAYSD01. The sequence continues at coordinate 2,393 of CAZYRV010000091.1, forward strand.
TTTGGATTAATCTTGAAATAGCTTGAGAAAATAAGCTGCTGGTCGCTGTAAAGATTTACATTCAAGAAATCCTGATCAACCTGACAAAGCAAAAACGGCATTCTCTGTACAAGCTTTGGCGTGTTTGTGACAAGCTTTGTAATGCTGCTGTTCGTGAGGAACACTCCCTTAAGCGGCATACCCAGATGATTGAACAAGCGGACATAGCCGTCCACAAGCCTTTGCGGGCAGGCGGAGGCGCTTATTCTTATAAGGGTGTTTTTTTGTTCGTCCTGAGTTTCGCCCGAAATGGTATATGCAATGCTATAATCCGCATTCAGGTTCATGTTGCTGCGAATCATGCTTTCGAGGGCAAGCGTGTTTTTGAGGCTTTTCGGCTTTGGAAGCACGATTTCCTTATGTATAACAGAGCTTGACGTAACGCTTGCGATTGTTTCCTTTTCCTTGATTCCCGCCTGAGTAATAATGTCGGTAATCTCCGCCGCAACAAGCGGAACGTCTGAAATAAATCCGTTGGAAACAAGCTCGGGTGTAAGCGTACGAATATGCGCCTCCTGAACCCTGACCTTGTTGCCGCCGTAATTGCCGCGAATGAGTTTGATATGTCTGTCTGTAATCTCAATTGATAGCATTGTTTCACCTCATAGTAACAATTATTTTTATGCGCCCAAGCCCTCAAAGGAACTATAAAGCATCGGGAATATTGCTGCGAGAATAAGAGCTACGCACACGCCCATTACGATTATAAGAAGCGGCTCCATCATGCTTACAAGCTTGCCGATAGCCGTTTCGGATTCTTCCTCGTAATAGTCCGCCGTCTTGCTTAGGATTGTGTCAAGCGTACCGGATTCTTCACCGACATAAATCATGGAAGAAAACATCGGCTCGAAAACACCTGTTTTCTGAATGGACGTTGAAAGGTTTTCGCCCTTTTTGACGTCCTCAATAACCTTTTCAAACTGCTTGGAAATATATTTGTTATTAAGTGTAGCCTCGGATTTCTGGATACAGTCAACCATCTGCAGACCGCTTGCGAAAAGGTTTGACATTGTTCGTGAAAAACGTCCTGTATAAATGGTTGAAAGAAGCTTTCCAACCTTCGGTATCTTAAGCTTAAACTCGTCAATCTTAAACCTTACGCTGTCAACGCCAAGCAAAATCCTGAATACAATAACAACCGCAATTACGATGATAAGCATTATGTACCACTGTTCACGCAGGAAAATGCTGAAATCCATCATCGCCTGACTAAGCGGCGGAATTTCCGCACCCTCGCCAAATAGGTTCATAAACATAGGCATGATAAAGGTAAACATACCAACGACGATTACGATACAGAGCACGCCTAATATAATAGGATATGTCATTGCGCTTTTAACTTTATTGTTTATTTTATGCTCTTTTGCATAGTGGTCAGAAACCCTCGTCATGATTACGTCAAGGTTACCGCTGGCTTCACCTGCGCCGACCATGCTTACAAAAAGCGGCGGGAAAACGCCCTCTCTGTCGCTTAGAGCCTTTGAAAACGCAGTACCCTTCTGTACATCTTCATAAATGTCCAAAAGCACTGCCTTTGCCTTTTTATTTGTCTGCTGGGACTGAAGGATATGAAGAGCCCTTACAAGGGTAAGGCCCGAAGTAAGCATAGAGCTTAACTGGCGGCTTAAAAAAGCCAAATCCTTGGTTTTAAACTTATACTTGACATCAACGCTTGCCTTTTTTTCAAGGTCCTTATACCTCGTACAAAATAGGTTTTTCGCCCTGAGCACCTCGACAAGCTCGATCGCATCTTCGGCGCTTCCCTCGGTAGATTTTGCCGTTTACGTCGGTGGCAACATAAGAAAATGTTTTCAACGCACATCCCCCATTCAAAAAATGACATCTTGTTTTTATATTATATCATATATTACTAATAATTACAACGCTTTAAACGCTATTTTTCTTTACCGTTGCAACAACGGACTTAGAATTTTCAAAGCTCTGTTTGTGCAAAATGCTATAAAAAAGCTGTGTAACAGTGTAAGGGCTTTAAAATTTACAAATTCAAGGATAACGCAGTTTCCATCATGGAGGTAAAGCTTGTTTCTCTCTCCCGGGGTGTCGTTGACAAAGGGCTTTCTTCAAGGGGGCAATCAGAAACAGTAAGCAGGCAAAGCGCCCTTTTGCCGAGAAAAGCAGCATTCATATAAAGCGCCGCCGCCTCCATTTCAACAGCAAGAACCCCCATTTTTCGCCAAACCGCCGTTGACGACGAAGCATCGTAAAAAGTATCGCTGCTTAAGACGTTGCCGACGTGAAAAACAAGCCCTTTTTCACGTGCAAAGCTTACCGCCTGCTCAAGCAAGCCAAAGTCGGCAATCGGCGAAAATGTCCCCGTAAGCCCGAACTGGTGTGCAAAATTGCCGTTTGTACAAGCGCCTGCGGCGATTACAAGCTCACGCAGGCCAATCCCTTGTGCAATCGCCCCCGCCGTGCCGACACGAATAATCGCCTCGACGTCATATTCGGAAAAAAGCTCGTGGGAATAAATGCCTATTGAAGGCATACCCATGCCGCTTCCCTGAACCGAAACCCTCTCCCCACGGTACAGCCCTGTAAAGCCGAGCATATTTCTCACCTTGTTATAGCATTTTACGTCGGAAAGATAATTTTTTGCGATAAATTCAGCACGCAGAGGGTCGCCGGGCATGATTACCTTTGGGGCGATTTCGCCTTTTTCGGCTGAAATATGTGGTGTTGACATGAAACCTCCGTAATTCTTCACAATTTTTTCTTTTTTATCTTGAAAGCTGTTTATTTTTGTAGTATAATATAAAATAAGAAAAAAATCAAGCACCTGTTTAATAACTTATGAAAGAGGCGCGCTATGAACATTTATCTTGCAAGACAGCCGATTTATGACCTTCAAAGCAACGTTTTTGCTTACGAGCTTCTTTACAGAAGCAACGGCACCGTAAACTCCTACACAGGGGTTGCCGGCGACGAGTCAACCGCCGACGTAATTATAAACGCCTTTTTCGATATGCATATGCAATCAATAATAGGCAATAAAAAAGCTTTCATAAATTTTACGGGCAACCTGCTTAAGCGGGGTGTGCCAAAAATGCTGCCGCCTGAATCTATGGTTGTGGAAATCCTCGAAAACATATTGATTGACGACGAAATTCTCGATGCTGTCGCAGAGCTTAAAGACCTCGGCTATACCATTGCGCTTGACGACTTTATGTATCAGGAAAACAGCCGTGAAATTTTTGAGCTTGGCGACATTGTAAAGATAGATTTCCGCTTTCCAAAGCATGATATTGACGAAACCTCATACATATGCCGATATTCAAACAAGATTATGCTTGCGGAAAAGGTCGAAACCCTTGAGGAAATCGACTATGCAAAGCGCATAGGCTGTGTTTATTTTCAGGGCTATTATTATTCAAAGCCGCTTCTTATGTCGAAAAAATCAACCTCTCCAATGAGTGCGACATACATGAAGGTGCTTCATCTGATTTCAACAAACGAGCCTGATATAGAAGCGATTGTTGACGTTATTTCAAAGGACGCCGCCTTGACGCAAAGGCTTTTGCGGCTTATAAACTCGGTTTATTTCGGGTTTAACAGCAAAATCTCAAACGTAAGTCAGGCGCTTATGCTTCTCGGGATTGACCATCTGCGAGAGTGGATATATCTCATGGGGCTTCGCCGGATTTACGGAAAAGAAAACACGGAAATATTGTCGCTTGCGCTTTTCCGTGCACGCTTCTGCGAAGGGCTGGGCAAAATGATTCCCTCGGCAAAGCGTATAATAACCGAGCTTTATCTTATGGGGCTTTTATCGATTGTTCCGATTGAAAGCGAAACAGGCTATTTAAGCTCGCTTGACGAATTTCCCGTTTCCGACGAAATCAAAAACGGCATACGCGGCAACGGCGGACTTCACAGCGACATCTGTCAGCTTACCCTGAACTATGAAAACGGAAACTGGATTGAAGTAGACCGTATTTCTGAAAATTACAGACTCGACCGCAAAAAGCTTTCCGCCCTTTACATGGACAGCCTCGAGCAGGCAAAGCGGCTTAAATTTTATAACTGAGGCTTCACCGTACAAAGATGGCGGTACGATTGCGCAGGGATTTTCCGGTCATTGTGCGGTGATGCCCTAATCCTTATGCTCGATTGCGTAAGCTCTGGTCGGCGCACCGTCACAGCCTTCAATTTTAAGCGGTGCGGCGCTGAAAAAAACGGATTTCGCCGTGATTTTTCCGACATTTACAAGTGATTCGACAATAACAATGCCTT
>CAZYRV010000092.1:0-6636 GCA_964649485.1 uncultured Oscillospiraceae bacterium
GCCACGAAATCAAGGGCGCATTGTACACCGATACTTATGTTTGCGACCTAGATTAAAAACATACTTTCGGCGAAAACGCAAGAGTATAAGCCATAGCAAAAGTTCACCTTTGCTTCTTTGCTTCTTTCCGCAAAGAAAGAAGTAGGGGTGTTCCAAAGAGGGGACTAGTCCCCTCTTTGAGGAAACCCGCAAGACACAAGTCTTGCAAAAACCCAAAAAACCGTAAAAACCATTTCTGCCTTCTGTCTTCTAACCTCTAACCTCTGAAAGGGTGTTCCAAAGAGGGCAACCCTCTTTGACAGCATCAAAGGGCGAAAAGCCCGCTCACCGTATTGACCAGCGCCTTAAACATCGGCAGTGAAATCACGATAATCGCCGCCTTGCCCGCCATTTCAACCTTGCCGGCGATTGCCCCCTCGCCCGCATCACGGCAGCTGTCCGCCGCAATTTGCGTTACATAGCACACGGCAAGCGCTTTTATAAGAACGTTGCCATAGCTTTCGTCAAGCCCTGCCATTCCCACAAGCTCTAGGATTGTGTCAATTGCGGGCTTAAGCACCCCGAGAATCGCCGAAAGTATGATAATCCCCGCAAACAGGGAAATGAAAATGCCAAGCTCGGGCTTGTACTGCTTTATCACAATCGAAAGCACGGCGGCAACCAAGCCCACCCCGACCAAAGCCGCAATGTTCATTTTACGTCCTCCGAATTTTCGGTTAAAACACCGTTACCAAAGCCCGAACACTGATTTAATCGTGTCGAAAAGCTTGCTTATCTCTGTTATTATCATCAAAAGCACGATTATAAGCCCCGCAATCGAGGTCATCATCGCTTGATCGGCACGGTCGGCACGCTTTAAAAGCTCGCTTAAAACTGCTACGACAATGCCGATTATGGCTATTTTAAAAAGAAGGTCAATTTCCATAAGTCACCTCTTGCTATAACAAAATTATTCCCGCACCTGCGCCGACAAGCGCTGAAACAGAACGGTACATCGGCGCTTTTCGCTGATATTCGTCACGGGCAAGCTTAAGTCTTGCCGAAACAGCCTGCTTTTGTGCCGCAAGCAAGGCAAGCTGTCCCTCGACGTCGCTTTTTCCGAGAAACGTTCCAATCGACAAAGCAAGCTCTTTTTCCTCGTCGTTAATGGCGGTGTTGCTTTCCGAAACGGCTTTTTTCCATGCCGATGGAAATTCTTCACCTTGGGAACAACGTTCGAGCGTCAGCTCCAGAAAATCCAGATTCGGATAAGCCTCGGATTCGGAAAGCTCTTCAATAAGCCGAACAGTCTGCGTATGCGAAAAGCGGATTTTCACCATGAGCGTGTCAATAAGCCTTTCAAGCTGGTCAAGCTCTGCCGTGCGCCGTTTAAGCTTAAGCGATAAATAAAACCCAGCCGCCGTTCCGACCAAAAGTGCGGCGACCCCCATTAAAAGCCTTGTCATAGCCACCTCTGTCCGTTATGTAATTGCGTAAATATCGTCAATTTCACCTATATTTTCGCCGCCGCAAAGCATAACCGCCATCTCAAACGCACCTGTTTTGATAAGACCGGCTGTCGCCTGCCGGCGGCAAAGCTGCCCGAAGCTGTCCGCATGAGCTGTTACGACAACACGAACCCCCGCATTCAAGCAGGCGCTTACCTCGTCATAATCGCCGCCGATTTCGTCGCAGAGGATTATTTCCGGACTTAACGCCCTAAGCGCCGCCATTATGCCGTCGCCTTTGGGAAAGCCGTCAAGAACGTCGGTGTTAAGCCCGACATCAAGCTGCGGTTCGCCCCTGTAAACGGCGGCAATCTCGCTTCTTTCGTCGATTATGCAAACCTTGTGACGGGCGCCGAGCTGTTTTGCCAGATCACGGAGCATGGTTGTTTTTCCGCTTGAAGGAGCGCCCGCAATTATAAGGCTTCTAAGCTCTCCGCAAAAACACTTGTCCATAATTTCGTCGGCACAGCCGCTTATTTCCCGAGCAATTCTGAAATTTATCCCCGAAATGTCCTTCATGCTTTCAACCCTGCCGTTTTTGACGACTGCCGTTCCGCAAAGACCCGCACGGTGACCGCCTTTAAGCGTGATGAAGCCTTGCGAAATTTCCCTGCCGAAGCTGTGAACCGAAAATTGGCAGATGCGCTCAAAGCATTGCTCAAGCTCGCCCCTTGTCACGTTTGCGCCGTCAACGGCGATGCTTTTATTTTTAATGTGAAGGACTATCGGCCGTCCTGCACGAAGCCGTATTTCCTGAACCTGAGAGCAAAGCCTTGCCGAAAACCGCAAAATCGGCTGTTTAAGCTCGCCGAGATATTCCGCAACCTCCTCAAGAGGCGTTTTTTTACATTGAATCATTTTTCGTCCTCCGTTTTCTTATTTAAGAATATGAAGTCTTGTCCAAGGTTAGAACAAAGCTGCGCTTAAATTTATATGGAGATTTTAAAGAAAAAAATGTTGTTTTGTGCCGAATTGTAAACTTTTTTATGAAATAGTTGTATAAGTCTTGCCAAACAGGTGAAAAAGTGCTACAATATAGGTATAAAATTATTTATAACGAAAGGCACATATATGGAATTTTTAGACATAAAAGAGGCGATTTGTGACGTCGGGCACAGGCTCTGGCAGCTTGGCTTTGTCGCCGCAAATGACGGAAACATTTCCGTGAAGCTTCCTGACGGCACAATTCTTACCACACCCACGGGTACAAGCAAAAGCATTTTAAAGCCCGAAATGATTATCCGTATGAGCGAAAACAATGAAATTCTCGAGGCAAACGGCTCGTACAAGCCGTCGTCGGAGTTTAAAATGCACCTGCGCTGTTATAAAGAGCGTCCGGATATAAACTCTGTCGTCCATGCCCACCCGCCTGTTGCGACGGGCTTTGCGATTGCGCATATTCCGCTTGACGATTATTCCATGCCGGAGGCGATTATTTTTCTGGGTTCTGTGCCGATTGCAAAATATGGTACTCCCTCAACCGATGAAGTTCCGGATTCTCTTATACCCTTTTTGCCGGAGCATGACACGATTTTGCTTGAAAATCATGGCGCTGTGACTGTCGGCGTTGACCTTATGCAGGCGTATTACCGCATGGAAACGCTCGAGCATTTCGCAAAGGTGACGCTTACGGCAAGACAGCTTGGCGGTGCGAGAGAGCTTACGAGAGAGCAGATTGACGATTGTCTTAAGGTGCGCGCGGCATTTAATTGCCCCGGAAAGCACCCCGGTTATAAAAAATTCAGCTAGGCGGGGGAAATTATGGCTAAAACGGTTCTTGTTTTTGATTTCGGGGCTTCAAGCGCTCGGGCAATGCTTTGCGGCTTTGACGGAAGCAGTATCACGCTTAAGGAAATTCACCGTTTTGAAAACAACCTGATTATGGAAAACGACAAGCTTTGCTGGGATTTTGAGTATTTATTCAGCGAAGTCAAAAACGCACTGAGCCTTGCCGTGTTTAACGGCGGCTTTGATGCGATAAGCATTGATTCGTGGGGAGTCGATTACGGGCTTATAAACCGTGGCGGCGAGCTTATGTCAAGCCCTGTCCACTATCGTGACAAGCGTACTGCGCTTGTTTTTGAGGCAATGAAAGAGGTCGTAAGCTTTGACGAGCTTTACTCCCGCACAGGAATTTACCCGAACAGGATAAACACCGTTTTTCAGCTTTATTTTCAGACTGTTTATGAAAAAAACACAATGTTTTCTGCTGATAAAATGCTTATGATTCCCGACCTGCTTGCTTATTATCTGACGGGTGAGATGAAAACAGAATTTACAAACGCAACCACAACCCAGCTTGTAAACACTGTTTCCAGAGATTGGGACTATGAGCTTATTGACAAGCTTGGCATTCCGAAAAGAATTTTTTGCCCGATTATCCAGCCCGGAGAAGAATACGGGCTTTTATGCCCGTCGCTTGCGGCAGAGCTTAAAATCGAGCAGGTGCCTGTTATTGCCGCACCGAGCCACGATACCGCATCGGCAATAGTAAGCGTTCCGTCGGTGACAAAGGACTTTGTTTTTTTAAGCAGCGGCACTTGGACGCTTTTCGGAACAGAGCTTGACCGACCGATTGCGAATGACGAAGCTTTTGCGCTTGGGCTTTCAAATGAGGGCGGCTTTGACAGAAAAACCGAGCTTTTGAAAAATATTATGGGGCTTTGGCTTATACAGGAAAGCCGCAGACAATGGCTTAAGGACGGGCAAAAGTATAGCTTTGCAGAGCTTGAAGAGCTTGCGGCAGTGGTAGAGCCGTTTAAATGCGTGATAAACCCCAACCACGACAGCTTTTCAACCCCCGGAAACATTCCTGAAAAAATCAAGAGCTTTTGTATAAAAACAGGACAGCCTTGCCCCGAAAACGCAGGTGAAGTTGTGCGCTGTATTTATGAGAGCCTTGCGCTTGAATATTTACGAACCTTCCGTGACATAAGAAAGCTTACGGGCAAGGATTATGAGAGAGTTTATATAATCGGCGGCGGGGCAAGGGATTCTATGCTTTGTCAGCTTACGGCTTCGGCGCTTGGGGCAGAGGTTGTTGCGGGGCCTGTTGAGGCGACGTCGCTTGGCAATGCGATTTCTGCGCTTATAAGCCTTGGTGAAATTCCGGGGACAGAGCAGGGAAGACGGATTATTGCTAATTCTGATCTGGTTCGGCGGTATTCGCCGACGGATACCAGAAGCTTTTTGGAAAAGCTTCCTGATTATCTGGCAATTTGCCGTCGATGACGGTTTAACAAAAAAGCCCGCTTTGTCAGACGGAATAAGCCTGATATTAAACGAACAACCGGACTGAAGCATTTGTAAATGTTTCAGTCCGGTTTTTTTGATGAATATATCACCGATGTTTATTCAATGTCTGCGAACACCGCCAAACAATTTGAACGACGGCAAACAATGCGAACGGATTTGTTCAGTGAGCATTATTCAAAACGTCAGAGTCAGCAGAGGAGTGATGTTTTATGATCGCAGAACAGTGAAAAAGATTAGTAAGATGCGGCTTTGTTTGTGTTTACAATTTCGGAAGATTATTTCAACGGCAGTCCAATATTGGGGGATTCTAAAAGTGTCTTGAAAAATACGTATTAACCGTTGCTTTTGGCTTGAGCGGGCGCACTATATCCGATAACTATTATATCCGATTAATTTTCGGCACGGACAGCAAGCTTTTCCGTTGAATTTTCGGAGGCTATGACGATGGCGGCTGTGTAAACCTCGTAAAGCTGTTTGCCTATATTGTTCAAATCTTTTTCTAAAACCTTGCTTCGTCCGTTTGCGGATATATCGGGAAGCTTTCCCTCAAGAATAGCGGTTATTTTTTGCTCCATATCAACGACATTATCCGACTTGTAAACCTCTTTTTTGTCGGCGACCCAGCTGAAAGCGGGAATGCTTCTAAGCAGGATTTTCGAGCCCGCCGCAAGCGCCTCTAAAAGGACAATGCCTTCCGTTTCTTCCTTTGACGCAAAGAAAAACAGGTCAGAGCCGACATATGCCTGTTTAAGCTTGTCCGCAGGGAGAAAGCCGGGGAAAAACAGGTTCGGAAGCTTTTTATCAAGCGCTTTTTTGACTTTTCGGGGAATAAGCCCTCGGCTTACGCTTCCGAACCATATGAATTTATAATTCGGCAGACGTTCGGCAAGCTTTACAAAATCAAGTATCCCCTTGCGCTCGAAAAGCAGTCCCGCAGACATGACGACCTTATCGCCGTCAGAAAAGCCGAAAGCCTTTCTGAATTCTTCTCTGTCCGAGGGCTTGGCTTTGTAAAAATTAATGTCAATTCCGTTTGAAACAGCGTAAATCGGCTTTTTTATGCCATAGCCGAGCAAAAGCTTTTTCGAATATTCCGTCGGTGTAATAAGCACGTCAGCCATGTTATAGCACGAGCAAATCCACATTTTAAACAGCTTTGAAATTTGATTTGAGAAAATAAAAGAGTTTCGGAAATCCTCCTCCGTCGAGTGCGCATGGAAAATAACAGCTTTGCCTGCACGCTTGGCTTTTCTCGCCATTTTACGAGATTTAAGCCCGACGGTGTTTATGTGAATTACGTCAAAATTGTCGTTTGGGTCAAGCGTGTATGCTATGCCCGCCATTTCAAGCGCTTTCATCTGGTGAAGCAAAGCCCTTCCCACACCCGAGCCCTTTATATAATTATAACCCTCTGAATAAAGCAAAACTTTCATTTCAGACTCCTTATTATGTATAACTGAACTAATTGGCATAATACAATTATAACACGTTCAAGACTGATTGTCAAGTGCCGACGGCGCTTTTTTTATGGTTGTTTTCAACGAAATATTTTTCTATAAAACAAAGCTTATTACCGCCGCAACCAAAAACAGCGGGAAAAAAATATTTTTAATAACAGCGGAATAAGCGCCCTTTGATTCCGCCTTTTCAAGCTTAAGTCCGCCGATAATTATAAGAAGAATTAAGGCGCAAAGCCCTAGAATCAGGATTGTGAAGTCGTTTAGGAGATAGGTGCTTATCGAGCCGAAAAAATTTTTGCCGAACAGAGTTTCTCCATATTGCCCGAGAGTGATAAGCGTATTGTTGAGCAGATGGAGGATAATCGGCACAATTGTACTGCCGGAGCGCACCGCCGCTATGCCCAGAAAAAGCCCGACGACAAAGGCATAAGGCG
>CAZYRV010000093.1:0-6486 GCA_964649485.1 uncultured Oscillospiraceae bacterium
CGAGCTGTCAAACGGAGAAATACGCACCAGACGGTGGACGCCGTTTTCCGACTTAAGATAGCCATAGGCATTATGCCCCTGAACAAGAATTGATGCGCTTTTAAGCCCCGCTTCCTCCCCGTCAAGATAGTCCAGAACCTCGGTTTTAAAGCCGTGCGCCTCCGCCCAGCGGTTATACATACGATAAAGCATCTGCGCCCAGTCCTGCGCCTCCGTGCCGCCGGCACCCGCATGAAAGGTAAGGATTGCGTTGTTCGCATCATATTCGCCCGTCAAAAGCGTGGTAAGCTTTTGCCGCTTAAACTCCGCTTGAATCGCCTTTGCCATTGCGTCAATTTCAGCAAGAGCGCTTGTGTCGTCCTCCTCCTGCGCAAGCTCAAGCATAGTCGAAACATCGTCAAAATCAGAGCAAAGCTTTGCATAGCCGTCAATTATATCCTTGTTGTTGCCAAGCTCCTGCAAAATTTTGCGGGAATTATCCGCATCGTCCCAGAAATTCGGCTCTGCCGCCTTTTGCTCAAGCTCTTCCGCACGAAGCCTCCTCGGCTCTAGGTTAAGTGCGGCGGCAAGCTCTTTAATCTGCGGCGAAAGCTCTGAAAGAAGCTGTTTTACATCATCAAATTGTACCATTTATTCTCCCTGTTCTTTTGATAAACTTTATTAGTCGAAATAATCCTCAAGCTTGCCCGCCATATCCATGATAAAGCTCTCGTCAAACGGGTCATTCAGGCTGTTTGCGTACATGAAATCACGGTATGAATAATCACGGGAGCTTCTCGTAAGGCTCATGTATTGATTGATTGCGCTTTGTTCGCTTTTAAGCGAGGTGTTCCATATTTCAAGCACATTCATCATTGAAACCGCATAGCCGCCGGTGTAAAACGGCGCAATAAACAGATGATGGACATAAATCCAATAGTCGCTGTCAAGCCCGCTCATGCCGTAAGAAGCCATAACCTCTCCAAAGCGCTTGGATATTTCATCTGTTGTTTCGGGCGGATCGCTGAAAACGGAAATCTGAAATTCCTCAAGCGCCGCCTGAAAAATGAGGTTGTTATAAAGCGTGTCAATCATCATGGATTGCCTTACGCTTGTTTTTCCTATGTCGTTTTCCATAAATCTGTTAAGCGACGGAGAAAGAATCATTTCAAGCGAAAGCGCAAAAAACTCGCTCATTTCAATTGTTGATGAGGTCGGCTCGTAATATTTACAGCTGGAATAGTTGTCATAAAAATGCCCGAATTCATGCACAAAGGTGCTTAATGAATCATAGCCGCCGTCAAGCGAAACAACCATATAAGGCTCGTTATACGAAGTAAGAAGCGTCACAAAAGAGCTTGCTTTTTTGTTCGGCGAAACGGTTGTGTCAGAAAGCTCATATTCTTTCATAAACTCGATTGCTTCGCCGAAATCAGCGTTTTTGTCGGAAAGAAACTCTGTTATTCTGTCATAAGCGTTTGTTTCGTCAAGCATAGAAATCGGCTCGACATAGCTTGCGTTTAACACTCCGTTTTTGATTGCGGGGATAATATAGGCTTTGATTCCGTCGCAAAGCGCAAGCATTTCTGCGGGGCTGTAATCCCGCATATATCCGCCGTAAAAATATTCGGCGCCGCCCGAAAAGCCCGCCGCCTTGCCAAGGCTGTTGCCACGCTCGATAAGCTCGAGATAAAGCTTTCCAAGCCTTTCCTCTGCTCCGCCGTCCGCCTTGTCATAGCCGCCAAGCTCGTCAGGGTCAACCGCCTCGTCGGGGTCGATGCCCATCTCGCTTATTATATCCCAATATTCGGCTTCTATCTGCGAAACACGGTTTAAATCCTCCGTCATTTCGTCAGAATAAAGCTTTGCGCCAAGCTTAATCTGCCAGATTTGATAGGGGGTAAAATACTGTCCAAGCTCGTCGTCGGTTGAGGTTTCGACTAAATCCTTCATAAGCAGATTGAACTTTGTCATAACCTCGGAATAGTTTTCGTTGTAAAAATCAACCTCCGCCTTATAGGTTTCGTCCGACTGGTCAACCGAATTTTTGATATACGCATAGGTGTTCATGGTATTTAAAAGCCCGATTTGATTGTTAAGCTCTGCATATTTATTCATCTTGCCTTTAAAATCCGTACTATTCTGTATGTATTCATCAACCTCGGCAATTTTTTCAAGAAGCTTTGCCGTGTCAGGGCGGGAATATTCAATAGAGCCGAACGGAACATTAAGCGAAAACGAACAACCCGAAAAAAGCAAGGAAACACACAATAAAGCCGCAACTAACCTTCTCATCATTATCCTTTCCCGTAAGGCTCTGCGGCATTGCCCGAAAGCCTCGACAAAAGCGAATATTTAATATCCCAAAGCCTTTGGGACAAGTCAACATAATATCTGTGAGGATTTTCAAAACGCTTTACCTCGTCCCAAAGCCTGTCGATTTCGCCAAGGCAATATTCACGTATATCATGTGCGGAGGGTGATGAATAAAGCTGTTCGCCGTTTCTGAAAACAGGCACCTGAAGCTCTCTGGCGACAAAATCGGTCAGGGTTTTGCGCTTCCATGTATGGTCGGGGTCGAAAATAGTAAGCGGCTTTGTTTCGTCAACTTTTTCATCGTGACAGCAAAGCAAATCAGCAATCGCCTTGCCGCTTTGCTTTTCAAAAAGCCGATATGAGCGCTTGAAATAAGGCGTTGTGATTTTTTCAACATTTTCCGAAAGCTTTATCCTCGGAATAATAGCGCCGTCACGCTCGACTCCGACAAGCTTATAAACTCCTCCGAAAACAGGCTCGCTTTTTGAGGTGATAAGCCTTTCGCCGACGCCAAAGCTGTCGATTTTTGCGCCCTGATAAATCAAGTCACGGATTATAGACTCGTCAAGGCTGTTTGAGGCTGTTATTTGGCAATCGGCATAGCCTGCTTCGTCAAGCATTTTTCTTGCTTTTTTGGAAAGGTAGGTTATGTCGCCCGAATCAAGGCGGATTGCAACAGGGCGTGCGCCAAGCGGCTTAAGCACCTCGTCAAAAGCCCTGATTGCGTTTGGAATCCCGCTTTTAAGCACGTTATAAGTGTCTACAAGCAGAACGGTTGAATGCGGATATACACTGCAATAGGTCTTGAAAGCCTCAAGCTCTGTGTCGAACATCTGAACCCACGAATGCGCCATTGTTCCCATTGCGGGGACGCGGCTGTGATGGCGCAGGCGGTGCCGTCACAGCCGCCGATATAAGCCGCCCTTGCACCTAAAATTGCTCCGTTTGCACCTTGTGCCCTCCGAGAGCCGAACTCGAAAACCTTTCTTCCGTCAGCCGCACGGACAATGCGGTTTGCCTTGGTTGCAATAAGCGACTGGTGGTTTACGCACAAAAGCAGATATGTTTCGACAAGCTGTGCCTGAATTGCGGGCGCACGAACGGTTATAATCGGTTCGTTCGGGAAAACGGGCGTTCCCTCCGGGACGGCATAAATGTCGCCCGTGAAGCGGAAATTTGCAAGATAATCAAGAAATTCCGCTGAAAAAATCCCTTTGCCCCGCAAATATTCGATATCGTCCTCTGTAAACCTCAGGTCGTTTATATATTCGATAACCTGCTCAAGCCCCGCCGCAATGGCAAAGCCGCCGCCGTCCGGAATTTTTCTGAAATACAAATCGAAATAAGCAATCGTTTCCGCCATGCCGCTTTTTAAATAGCCGTTTCCCATTGTAAGCTCATAAAAATCACAGAGCATGGTATAATTCTGTCGAGCAATGCTCATTTTTGTCCTCCTTTGGACTTCTCTATCCCTCAAGAAAATAGCTTGCTTCCATATCCGCCGTGCTTAACGCAAAGGCAAGCGGAAACATGGCAAGCGCTTTTCCCACGGTATTTTTATCTTCATTCCCGCTAAAGCCCATGTGATAGCGGATTGCAAACGCTTCCTCACGTGAAAGCCGAATAAAGCCGGTAATCATATAAACCGACTTTTCGCCGTGCCCGTAGGGAAGCTTGTCGTCAAACTGATAAAACGGCTTGCGCTCCCACTGACCCGTTTCGTCGTTTTTGACGTTGCGAAAGCTTATGGAATAGCAGTTCACCTTGCATATATCGTGAAGCAGTGCCGAAATCGCCACGGTTTCATCATTGTAATCCAAGCCGTAAAGCTCTTTCACACGAGGTCTTTCCAGATAATTAACCAAACAATGGTAAACATTAAGCGAATGCTGACAAAGCCCGCCCTCCTCCGCAAGATGATAGCGTGAGCTTGCGGGTGCGGTGAAAAAGTCGCTTTTTTCAAGAAACTCAAAGAGCTTATCAGCGCCCTCACGTTGTATTTTCTCATTATAAATATGTGTAAATTCTTCTCTTGATGTCATTTTCCCTCCAAAAGCATGGGTTATGCGCCGCGGTGCAGTATTGATTATATAATAATAAGAAATCATGATTTATATTATTGATTTATTATCAAATAGATACCTAGGGCATCACCGCACAAAGGTCTTAAAATTCCTGCGCAATCACACCGCCGTATTTGTGCGGTGATGCCCTAGGTTATTATAACACAAAAGAACTCCTCTCGTCAATATTATACGGAAATAAACACCATATTAATACCGAACATAAATGATAAAAATGCACGGCTTCATCGGTCTAAAACAAACGGCGCAGCCAAACGGTTGCGCCGAAATTATCAGGGTTATACTATCGTATAAACACAATCAGCCTTTGTACGGAACTCGAAAACACCGTCAACATAGCTTGCCAGAACCTTTACACCATTTTCTTGGACAAGAAGAAGGTCGGTTTTAACTCGGCAAATGTTCCCGCAATTTGATAAAACCTGAATCTCATACGGCTTTCCGCCCCGCCACTTAACCGAAACCTCAAAGCCGCCCCTTGCGCAAAGTCCGCTGAATTCGCCGTCGCTCCAGTAATCGGGAACGGCAGGAAGCGGCTCTATAAAGCCCTTATGGCTTTGCAAAAGCATTTCGGCAATGCCTGCGGCACAACCAAAGTTTCCGTCAATCTGGAAGGGTGGGTGTGCATCGAACAGGTTGGGGTAGGTACCTCCTTTCTTCTTTTCATTACGCACCAGGGTCAGTTGGTCTGTAATGAGCTTGTAGGCATGGTTGCCGTCGAGCAGACGCGCCCACAGGCAAACTTTCCATCCCATGCTCCAGCCAGTGGATGGGTCGCCGCGATGAATGAGGGAAGTGCGGGCAGCGTTGAATAATTCCGGGCTGCGGTAGGGAGATATCTGGTTGCTTGGAAACAGTCCGTACAGATGGGAAACGTGGCGGTGTACATCCTTCGGGTCATCCCAGTCGAACATCCATTCCTGCAACTGTCCCCAGCGTCCTACCTGCATGGGAGCCATTTCACGGAGGCGTTGTGAGAGTCGGGCGGCAAATGCCCGGTCTGTATCCAGGATGTCCGAGGCGGCTATGATGGCTGTCCAAAGGTCGAATATCAATTGATTGTCGAGGGTGCATCCGGCAGCTGTGGTAGACTTGCCATTACTGCCCGAATGTACATTTTCGGGTGAGTTGCTGGGACAGACCACCAGCCAGTTGTGCGCAGGTTCTTTCACCATGATTTCGTCGAAGAAGCGTCCGGACTCTCTCAAGATGGGATAGACGGAGCGCAGGAATTCAGTGTCTCCGGTGTAGAGGTAACGTTCCCAGAGATGCCGGCAAAGCCATGCGCCGCCGCTGGGCCATAAACCTGACGGAGCTTTGTCTACTGCGCCCGTGATGCGCCATATATCGGTGTTGTGATGTAGCACCCAGCCATTGGCGCCATACATGATGCGGGCGGTTTCCTTACCTGTTTCGCTGACTTCGCGTATCAGGCGGAACAGGGGGGCGTTCAGTTCGCTCAGGTTGGTGACTTCCGAGGGCCAATAGTTCATTTCCAGGTTAATGTTACAGGTATATTTGCTGTCCCAGGAGGGGAAAAGCTTATCGTTCCAGATTCCCTGAAGATTGGCGGGTTGCCCGCCGGGTTGGGATGAACAAATCAGGAGGTAACGTCCGAACTGGAAATAAGTAGCCACCAGATGTGCGTCATTGGTCTGTTTGAAGTTCTCCACGCGCTTGTCGGTAGTCACGTGTTCGTATCGGTTGTCTCCTAAATCCAGGGAGACGCGTGTCAGGTATCGGCGATAAAAGTCCGTATGGTTCTTCCGGGCTTCAGTGAATGAATGTGTCATAGCTTTTACCAGATAATCTTTGGCACGTTCGGCCGGATTGCCTGTGATGTCCTGATAGTTATTGAAGTTGGTGGCGATGGAGACGTAGACGATGGCTTCATCGGCTCCTTCTACTGAAAGCACACCGTCGGCACATGCCATCTGACCGCCAGTGTTCCGGGCGGTCAGTCTTCCCTGAAACTCCACTTTGCCTTTCAGTCCTTCGTGCAGGGAAGATACGCCGGAAAGTGTTACGCAGTTTCCCTCTTCGGAAGTGACGACGACATCCTGATGAGGGGAGGTGAGTTGAGCGTTGAAAGTAATCCGTCCCGGAC
>CAZYRV010000094.1:0-3709 GCA_964649485.1 uncultured Oscillospiraceae bacterium
GGAATTTTGACGCCAAAATCGGCGAAAAGAGCAAGCAAGCGTGCCGTCAAGGAAGCTTCTGGTCTTTGTGCGGTGATGCCTTTATTATATACCAGAATTCGGAGTTTGTAAAGGGGTGAAAAAGGAAAAAGAGGGCAAAGCCCTCTCAAATGCTGTTTCACCGTTAAATCAGATTATATCCGCAAGCACGGCGAGAATACATATTTTTTTGTCGCTTGTTGACTTGACGACAAGGTCGTGCTTGGCATAGTTGCCCGAAAAAGCGACAAGCTTATATTTTGCGCTGTCGCCCCAGCCGCCTTTGAAATCGCCGCTTATTTCCGCCTTTTTCACTCCGTCAACGCTTATTTCGGCGCTTCCCATGAGGCTTTCGTCGGTTGCGGAGGAGAGATAAAGCACGCCTATGCTTCTGCATTCAAGCTTGAATTCGAGAATGCCGTTTCCTGTCCAGCCATAGGGAAATTGATGAAAGCCGCCGTTTAATACAGGCTCGAAATCAACGATTGCCGCAGGGGTTATCACGTCGTTCATAAGAATTTGCGGGTTTTTGAATTCAACGCTGTAAAGAGGCTGTTCCGGAAGCTTATATTCAACATAAGCGCCGTCGATTTCCGCAAATGCCATATCCCAAAAGCGGCAGATCATTTCGCCGAGAATGGCGTGGCCCTCGTCGTTCGGGTGGACCTCGTCGGCGGCAATGTCAGACCAGAGAAAAGCGCCGGAGCAGATGTTGTGCCATACAAGGTCACGGAAGCTCAGCATGGGGACGTTGTAATATTTGCCGATTTCCGCCTGTGCTTTTTGGACGTTATTTGCATTTTTGTCGGACATAAAAAGCAGGACGACCGCAATCCCCTTTGAAAGCAGAATCCTCACAATGTTTTCGAATGCGTCACGAGTCTGGACGTTATCCTCAAAATCGTTTACTGCAAAGTCGATTGTTACTACGTCGGGGTTGTGCGAAAGAATGTCACGGTAAAGCCTGTGAAGTCCGATTACAGAGCCTGTTGCGCCTATTCCCGCATTTACGTAATTAACATTGGCGAATTTGTCCTTCCACCATTTTACCATTATGTCGGCATAGCGGTGTTCGGCATAGTCGCTTGAGGCAGAGCCGTTCGTAATCGAGCCGCCAAGCGCCGCAACCGTTATCCTTTCGCCGTTTGCCGCCTTTTTCATTTTCTGCTTTAAAATCGCTAAGTTCCCTTTCGACACGAGGGAAAGGGAATAATCCTGAATCTTGCTCATTTTATCACCCTTTTGTCCATGTTTTTATATATTATATATTTAAAGGAATAAGAATCTTCCTGTTGTATTTCCGATTCCGAAACAAGCGTCCAGTGCGGTGATGCGTCAAGGTTCGGGAAAAAGGTGTCAGCGCCGAAAACGCTGTCTATTTTCGTGACATAAGCCGTGCCGCAATAGGGAAGAAGCTCTTTGTAAATCTCTCCCCCGCCAATAACCATGATTTCGCCGCCAACCCCCTCTGTGGCGGCAAGAAACGCTTTGACAGAGGAAAACACCTCCGCCCCGTCAATATCGTTTTTTGTCCGTGAGATAACTATGTTTTTTCTTCCGGGGAGCGGTTTTTTCGGCAAGCTTTCATAGGTTTTGCGCCCCATCACAACGGTTTTCCCAAGGGTAAGCTTTTTAAAGCGGCGCAAATCAGCGGAGATGCTTGCCAAAAGCCTGTTATCCTTGCCGATTCCGAATTCTTTGTCAACGGCGACAATTAAATCCATAAAATTGCTCCTTTCAGATTGCGACGGGGATTTTCACCTTAAAGTCGTGATATTGATAATTTTCAAGCGAAAAATCCTCGGGAACAAAGCTGTAAAAATCGGTTTTCGGGGCAAGCGCCGCTTTCGGTGCGGCATAGGGCTTGCGGCTGATTATTTCTTTTACAAGCTCAACGTGCCTGTCGTAAATATGCGCATCGGCGATTACGTGTACAAATTCGCCCGCCTTAAAGCCCGTCGCTTGCGCAATCATCATCAAAAGCACGGAATACTGGCAGGTGTTCCAGTTGTTTGCGACAAGCATATCCTGCGAGCGCTGGTTTAAAAGTCCGTTCAGCCTGTCGCCGCTTACGTTCAGGGTAAAGCTGTATGCGCAGGGCGCAAGCGCCATTTCGTGCAAATCGGCGTGGTTATAGAGGTTCGTCATTATGCGGCGGCTTTTGGGGTTGTTTTTTAAATCCCAGAGAAGCCTGTCAACCTGATCAAACTCGCCCTCGGGGTATTTGTGCTTGACCGAAAGCTGATAGCCATAGGCTTTGCCGATTGTTCCGTTTTCATCAGCCCAAGCGTCCCAGATTTTGCTTTTAAGGTCGGCGATTCTGTTTGATTTTTTTTGATATATCCATAAAATCTCGTCAATCGCATTTTTATAGTTAATTTTTCTAAGCGTGAGAATAGGAAATTCCTCCGCCAAATCATAGCGGTTCACAACGGCAAAGCGTTTAACCGTATGGGCGGGCTTTCCGTCCTCCCAGTGCGGGCGAACCTCGCCGTCCGTATCCCAAACGCCGTTTTCAAGTATATCACGGCAGTTTTGAATGAAAATATCGTCCGCCTTGCTCATTTTGCACCTCCGAATGCCGTGTCAATGTTGATTAAGCGTTTCGCTGTTTGCCGAAAATACAGCGGCAAAATCAGCCTTTTTAAAAGCTGTTATATCATCGTCAAGCGAATAGACGGTCGAACCCAAGGCTTCTGCGCTTTCCGCAATATCCTGAAGGAAGGTCTGCGCCTCAACGGGAAATTCCGCCTTGCCTTCGGCGGGGATAATTTCGTCATATTCGGTATAGCAAATGTCGTAAAGGCTGGAAAAGCCGTAGGTATAAATCTCGTCAAAGCCCATGAAAGCCGCAAGCTCAATCATATTAACAAAGCGATCTGATCGGTGAAAGCGAGCCGCTTTCGAAAAGAGGCTCAAAACCGATAAGCCCGCTTGCAAAACCGCTTTTTTCGTTGAACACAACCGGCTTTTTCTTGAATTTTTCGGCGCTTATTTTTACGCTGTTTGAAACAAAGGCTTCGAGCCCTTCGATGTATTTTCCGCCTTTGTCATAAACCTCCTGTTCGGTCAGGAGATAGTAGGACGGGCGCTGTGCCGTCCGTGAAAAGCATTCGCAGATTCCGTCACAGGAAAAGGTTCGTTCGTTCATCAACAGGTTGATTTTATCAAGGCTTCCGCAGCAGCCGCAGCCAAGCACAAAGCAACGCTCGCCCTTGTGCGAATTTTTATACGGAAGCAGTGCGGAGGCAGTTATTTTATCGGCTTTTACACGGTTTCTTTCCTCGCCGCTTTTTTTGAAGTCAAGCCCAAGCTTTTTAAAAGCGCAGAAAAGCGAAAAGCAAAGCCTTTCGTCGGCGTGGCGGAAATCGCCGTTCATAAAGCCCATAGCCAAAAGTCTGCCCGTGATGGTAAGTGCGTTTCCCGCAAGTCCCTGCGCCGCCGCAAGCTTTATTTCAAGCTCGTCAAGCGGTGCGGCGACAAAGACGAAAAATTCTGTTTTTTTACCGTCCAAGGCTGTGATATATTCAAAGCCGTTTTCGTTGCTTACAAGCCGGCAATCTGTTACGGCGACAAGCGAAAGCCCGGGCAAATCGCTTCTTACGGCGCAAAGCTCGTCATATACATTTTTGAAAAGGGCAAGGTCTGGCTCTATGCCGACGACGGCGGTTTTTCTGCCGCCTATGTTCGG
>CAZYRV010000094.1:3719-4429 GCA_964649485.1 uncultured Oscillospiraceae bacterium
ATCATTCGCCTGTAAGCCCTTTTTTTAAACCAAACCGCAAGCTTTCCGCCGCAAAAAATGCTGTAATTCATTAATATCCTCTTAAATATGGTATTCCGCTTGCGGAATGCCGCAAGCCTGTTGCCGCAGAATAGTTTAGAATAAAGGCAAAGGAGAACTATTCCTTGCTTAGCATAAACATATCGTAAATGACTTGAATTGCTTTGTTGAAATCGCTTTCGTCGATTCCGACAATGATATTAAGCTCGCTTGAGCCTTGGTCAATCATTCTTATATTAATATAGGCATGGGAAAGGGCGGCGAAAATGCGTGTCGCTGTTCCTCTTGTGGATTTCATGCCTCTGCCGACGACGGCGATAAGCGCAAGATTGTCGATGATTTCAATGTGATCAGGCTCTGCAACCTCGGAAAGCCTTGCGAGAATGGATTCACGCTTGCCCTCAAGCTCTGCTGTGTGGACGACGATGCTCAGCGTGTCAATGCCTGTGGGAATATGCTCCGGATAGACGCCGTGGCATTCGAGAACCTGTAAAGCCCTGCGCAAAAAGCCTTGCTGGCTGTTCATGCGGTCTTTTTCTATTGATATAACAGAAAAGCCTTTTTTGCCCGCAATTCCTGTGATTATATTTTCGTTTTTGATGTCGTCGCCGTTTGGAACAATCATTGTACCCTTGTCCTGCGGTGCGTTTGTGTTCCTTATATTAATCGGA
>CAZYRV010000094.1:4574-6185 GCA_964649485.1 uncultured Oscillospiraceae bacterium
GTAAACGCTTGCGTTTATCGCACGGGCGACGACAGAGCCTGTGAAATCGCTTCCGCCTCGGGAAAAGGTCTTAATCGTTCCGTCGGGCATAGCGCCGTAAAAGCCGGGGATAACGGCATTTTCATAGTTTTCAAGCACCGCCGCAAGCGAGCCGTTCGTAAGCGACGAGTCAAAGCTTCCCTCAACGTCAAAGAAAATCGCCTTTGCCGCATCGACAAAGTTAAAGCCTAAGTAGTCGGCAAGGATAATGCCATTTAGATATTCGCCGCGGCTTGCGGCATAGTCACGACTTGCGCCGCTTTTAAAGTCGTTTATAATTTTTGCGTATTCCTTTTCAAGAGAAAGAGAAAGCCCAAGCTCGGAAATAATTTCGTTATATCGGTTTTTAATGGGGATAAAATCCTCGTCAAAATTCCCGCCGTCAAAGCAGGAGTATAATAAGTCCGTGACCTTTGTGTCGTCGGAAAAACGCTTTCCCGGTGCGGACGGAATGACAAAGCGCCTTTCGCTGTCTGATTTGATGATTTCGGCAACCTTGCGGAATTGTGCCGCATCGGCAAGCGAGCTTCCGCCGAATTTTACCACTTTGCTCATGAATTTGCTCCTTAAATTCAGATTTTCGTGAGCTTTATACTATGCCTTGGCTGAAGCCGTTTTTGGATTAAAATTAGCACAAAGGCTTAAACAAAACCTTGCTCACAGATTAACTCTCATAATATATCATAATTTCGGGGAAAAATCAAGTGTTGACACTGCATTTCTTCATAATATAATATGAAAAAGCATGAAAAACTGCTTATAAACCATGTTCAATACTTTTCGGATTTATACGTTCGGCACAAAGTCCTTGTCTATTTTGACATATTTTAAGTGTTAAATTCGGTAATAATCACAAAATAAAAAAGCATGATTAATTTATCTTGCAAAATTGACGGAAATCAGCTATAATATTAAAAAGACAATACTTTATTGTAGAACATTAAATTAATAAGGAGAAGCAAAAAATGGGTATCAGACTTAATGATAAATATTTGAAGGATTTTGTCAGAAACCATGAGCTTTCGGCAATCGAACCGCTTGTTTCGGCGGCGCACGTTTCGCTTTCAAACAAAACCGGTGCGGGAAATGATTTTCTCGGCTGGACAACCCTTCCCACCGACTATGACAAGGACGAATTTGCACGCATCAAGGCGGCGGCAAAGAAAATCCAATCCGACAGCAAGGTCTTGATTGTAATCGGCATCGGCGGCTCGTATCTTGGCGCACGTGCGGCAATCGAGGCGCTTAAATCCACGCTTTATAATTCGCTTTCCAAGGATACGCCCGAGATTTATTTCGTGGGCAATTCTATAAGCCCTTCTTATTTAAATGAGGTGCTTTCGCTTGTCGAGGGCAGAGATTTTTCCGTAAATGTTATTTCCAAATCAGGCACAACAACAGAGCCGGCGCTTGCTTTCCGTGTTTTCAGAGGGCTTCTTGAAAAGCGCTATGGCAAGGAGGGCGCAAGGGCGCGCATTTATGCGACGACCGATAAGGCCCGCGGCACGCTTAAAGAGCTTTCTGACAGAGAGGGCTATGAAACCTTTGTTATTCCCGACGATGTGGGCGGAC
>CAZYRV010000095.1:0-5880 GCA_964649485.1 uncultured Oscillospiraceae bacterium
TGCCGCCATAGGGCGGACGTTCCGCCGCCGCCGCAAGCCATCATGTCGTTCACATTTATGCTCATGTCACGGATAATTTCCATGCAGTCACGAAGCGAATAAGCGACACCCTCCATAACCGCACGGAGCATATCGGCTTTTTTATGAATCGGCGAAAGTCCGAAGAAAACTCCTCTTGCGTTCGGGTCGAGGTGGGGCGTGCGTTCGCCGTTCAAATACGGCAAAAACAGAAGCTTATTTGCGCCGATTGGCACTTTTTCCGCCTGCTTGTCCATGAGATAATACGGGTCAACCCGCATATGCAGAGCCGTTTCCATTTCCGCCCACGAAAGGTTATCACGGAACCATTTAAGCGACAAGCCCGCACTTTGCGTAACCCCCATGACGTGCCAAGCGCCGGGAACAGCACAGCAAAAGGTGTGAACACGGCCTTGCGGGTCGATTGCGATTTCTGAGGTGTGGGCGAACACGACGCCGCTTGAGCCAATTGTCGTAAACGCTTTTCCGTCCTCGACAACGCCTGTTCCCACAGCCGCCGCAGCGTTATCGCCGGCGCCGCCGACGACGACAGTTCCCTCGCAAAGCCCCGTAAGCTCGGCGGCTTGCTTGGTTATTTTTCCTGTTATTTCCGGAGATTCGTATACCTTCGCAAGCAGCTTTTTATCGATTTCAAGCTTTTCAAGCACGAAATCAGACCATTTTCGCTTTGGAATATCCAAAAGCTGCATACCCGATGCGTCCGAAACCTCGGTTGCGTATTCGCCTGTAAGCATGAATCTGATGTAATCCTTTGGCAGCAAAATATGGCGGCAACGCTCGTAATTTTGCGGCTCGTGGTTTTTCACCCACATTATTTTAGCCGCCGTAAAGCCCGTAATAGCGGGGTTTGCGGTGATTTCAACAAGCTTATCTGCGCCGACCTTGTCGGTTATTTCGACGACCTCATCGGCGGTTCGCTGGTCGCACCAGATTATGCTTGGGCGGATAACCTTGTTGTCGCCGTCGAGCATTACAAGCCCGTGCATTTGCCCTGACAAGCCGATTCCCTTGATTTCGCAGGAGGAAACCCCGCTTTCGCCGATAACCTGCTTTATCCCCTCGGCAGTCGCCTTCCACCAGTCAAGCGGATCTTGCTCGGCATAGCCGTTTTGCGGGTTGTAAAGCGGATATTCTCGGGTTGCGGAGGCGATTGCCGCACCGTCCTCGCTGAAAAGCACGGTTTTTGTGCCAGAAGTACCGATGTCGATTCCTAAAATGTAAGACATAATTTCACTTCCTTTTAATGGGTTTAGGCAACGTTTAAGCGTTGCCTAAAAAATGTATTTAAGCAAACATAATGTCGTTGAGAATATTTTCGAGATATTCTTGTCTGCCGCTTTCGAGAACGTTGACAACGTCGCCCTTTTCTAAAGCATATTTTTCCAAATCCTGAATTGTCGCTTTGCCCGAAATAATATCGGCGCCTATGCCGCTGTTCCAACTTGCATAACGGTTTGCGACAAATTCGTCAATTCTGCCGTCGGCGATTATCTTGTCGGCAATCCTAAGTCCGAGGGCAAAAGCGTCCATTCCTGAAATATAGCTGTGGAAGGTGTCGTCGGGCTTAAAGCTTCCGCGGCGTGCCTTTGCGTCGAAATTCAAGCCGCCGTTTGTAAAGCCGCCCGCCTTGATGACCTCATACATACAAAGAGCCGCATCGTAAATGTTGGTGGGGAACTGGTCGGTATCCCAGCCGAGAAGAGTGTCGCCTTGGTTTGCGTCAATAGAGCCGAAGAAGCCGTTTTCACGGGCAATTCTAAGCTCGTGCTGGAAGGTGTGGCCCGCAAGAGTTGCGTGGTTTGCTTCGATATTCATTTTGAAATCTTTGTCAAGTCCGTATTTGCGCAAAAAGCCGATTACGGTTGCAACGTCAAAATCATACTGATGCTTTGTCGGCTCTTTCGGCTTGGGCTCTATGTAGAAATCACCCATAAAGCCAATCGAGCGTGCATAATCAACCGTCATGTGCATAAGCCGAGCCATATTATCCTGCTCGAGTCCGACGTTCGTGTTAAGCAGGGTTTCATAGCCCTCTCTGCCGCCCCAGAAAACATAGCCGTTGCCGCCGAACTTAACGGTAAGCTCCATCGCTTTTTTAATCTGAGCTGCCGCAAATGCGAAAACGTCAGCATTCGGCGCTGTTCCCGCACCGTGCATATAACGGGGGTTTGTAAAGCAGTTTGCCGTTCCCCAGAGAAGCTTTTTGTCATATTTTTTCATAAGCTCGGAAATCACGTCGGCAATTTCGTCAAGCCTTGCGTTTGTTTCAGCGAGATTATCCGCCTCGGGGGCAATGTCACGGTCGTGAAAGCAAAAATAGTCGATTGAAAGCTTGTCCATTATTTCAAAAGCGGCATAAGCCTTGTTTTTATAAACGCTCATGATGTCGCCGCCGCCAAAGCTTTTGTCAACCGTGCCTCTGCCGAACATATCCGTTCCGTCGCCGCACATTGTGTGCCAGTATGAAAGCGCAAACTTAAGCTGTTCTTTCATGGTTTTGCCGCCGATAACCTCGTCAGGGTTGTAAAAGCGGAAGGAAAGCGGGTTTTTGCTTGCCTTGCCCTCGTATTTAATCTTGGGTACGCCTGTGAAAAATTCGCTCATATTGTCCTCCTAGTAAACATTTTCTTTTATTATTATTTGATTTTCAACAATAATACACTCTTTTTGCGCTCCGGTTTTTTCTGAAAGCCGCAGGAACATTTGCTCTGCCGCTTTTTCGCCCATAAGATATGGGTTTTGCGAAAGGGCAACAGTTATTTTACCGTCGCGAATCAATGATTTAACCGCCTCGTCATAGCCGCCGTAGGTGATTATTTTCCCGCTGAAATCGTTTTCGGAAATTGCTTTGAGAATAGCCTCGTTTTCATGTGAGGTAATGTAAACGAGGTCGGGAATGCGGGAAGAAAAAACCTCTTTTAAGGCGTGGACAGGATTCTGCTCGGTTGAAAGCTCGATAATTTCGCTTATAGAAATCCGTGGAAACTGCTCTTTAAGCACATCTGAAAAGCCCTTTATCCTTTGGTTCAGGCTTGACATTTTCACACTTTGCGTAATAATCGTGACGTGCGCCGAGCCTTTTAAAAACAAACCGCAAAGCTCGCCTGCCGTGCGTCCGGCTTTGATATAGTCACAGCCGATATGGGAAATATTATCAGAACCGTCAAGCTTGCGCCCTAAGGTAATGACCGGTATTTTTTCGGCAATCCGTTCGAGGTATAAAAACAAATCCTGATTGCTTACGGGTGAGCAGATAAGCCCGTTTATGCCGTTTTCGAGCATTGACCTGAGCGAAAGCGATTGCTTGTCCGCTTCGTCGGCATTAAAAAGCTCGAACTCTATGTCGGGCGGAATCGGGAATATCCTTGCCGAAGCGTCTTTGATTCCTCGTGCCGCTTCAGAAAAAAAGCTTTTTCTGACCGAACACATAAGTATGCCAAGCTTGACTTTTCTTGGCTTTCCTCCGTCACAGCACTGATTTACAATCGGCTCTGGAAGCGGAGGCGAAGTTTTTTTGAAAAATAACACGAAAGCACCGCCGTAATTTATAGATGTAGTCGAAATGAATTACAATTTCGGTTGAAATGCGTTTTGCGGCTTTTGTAAAAAAACAATATAAAAGCCTTACCTTTATTTTATTCTAATATGATGTTTTTGTCAAGAGAATTTAGTCTACTTTTATGATTATAATATCATTTGTAGGTTTTGCATAATAATCGAGTGAAAAATTTGTCGTTTGATACAATAGTAAATATAATAGTAGTAATCCTTATTGTTTAGCCGTTTGCGGGCATGGTTAAATATGGATTCGGCAATTTTGTGCATATTTAATATAAAAAAGTGCTTGACAAAGGCTCAATAACACTATATAATATGTATTACACGATTAAAAACACAATATATAGTGTTTGCATAACTAAACATGGGGGATAACAAAATGGCAATGCTTACGATGATTACCAAGAGAGACGGACGGCAGGTCGCATTTAACGTAGAAAAAATAGCAAGCGCTATATACAAAGCGGCGGAATCTGTCGGCGGCAAGGACTATAAAGAAGCCTTCAAGCTTGCCGACATGGTTTGCCAGCATTTGTCTGAAAATATAATCGGCAGAACTCCGACTGTTGAGGAGGTTCAGGACGCTGTCGAGCGTGTCTTGATTGAGGAAGGGCATTCTAAAACCGCAAAAGCTTATATTTTATACCGTGCCGAGCGTACACGTGCCCGTGAAATGAACACCCGCCTCATGCATATCTATGAGGATTTAACCTTTAAGTCGGCGGTTGACTGTGATATTAAGCGGGAAAACGCAAACGTTGACGGCGATACCGCAATGGGAACAATGCTTAAATACGGCTCGGAGGGCGCAAAGCAGTTTTACGAAATGTATGTGCTTAACCCAGAGCATTCTGCGGCTCATCAGAACGGCGATATTCACATTCATGACCTTGATTTTTTAACGCTTGCGACTACCTGCTGTCAGATTGATATACTCAAGCTTTTCAGAGATGGTTTTTCCACCGGACACGGCTATTTGCGTGAGCCGAACGACATTTCAAGCTATTCTGCGCTTGCTTGTATTGCAATCCAGTCAAACCAAAATGACCAGTACGGCGGGCAGTCTATACCAAATTTTGACTATGGAATGGCGCCCGGTGTAAAGAAAACCTATGCCCGCTGTTATCGCCAGAATATTGTCAGAGCAATTTCGCTTCTTGACGGGGTTGAGGTTGACGAGCTTGAAACTAAGGTTCGTGCTTATTTTGACGAGCTTGCTGAAAAGGGGATTGTTCCTGTTCTTGCGAATGACAATGATTTCCAAGAACACGAATATTCATATTTAAGCGAGTTTGCAAAGGGTGACGAAATCCTTAGAATTCAGGATTTTGCTGTAAAGCTTGCTGTCCGTGAAACGGAAAGAGCGACCTATCAGGCAATGGAAGCCCTTATCCACAACCTCAACACCATGAACAGCCGTGCGGGCGCACAGACACCTTTTTCGTCGATTAACTACGGTACTGACACTTCGCCCGAGGGCAGAATGGTGATAAAAAATCTGCTTCTTGCGCAGGAAAAGGGCCTCGGCAACGGTGAAACCCCCATTTTCCCGATTCATATTTTCAAGGTCAAGGAGGGCGTGAACTATAATCCCGACGACCCCAATTATGACTTGCTTAAGCTTGCCTGCCGTGTTTCGGCAAAGCGTCTTTTCCCGAATTTCTCATTCATTGACGCACCTTACAATCTCCAGTATTACAAAGAGGGTGACCCTGATACTGAGATAGCGTATATGGGCTGCCGCACAAGAGTTATCGGCAATGCATATGACCCAACAAGAGAGATAGTTACAGGCAGAGGAAACCTTAGCTTTACCACTATAAATCTTCCAAGACTGGGAATAAAATCACACTATGACATTGATGAATTTTACAGACAGCTTGATTCCATGATTGACCTTTGCATCGCTCAGCTTATGCACAGATTTAAGATTCAGGCTGCTAAAAAGGTCAAGAACTATCCTTTCCTTATGGGACAGGGAGTATGGCTCGACTCCGAAAAACTGTCATATGATGACACTGTAGGCGAAGTGCTTAAACACGGAACTCTTTCTATCGGCTTTATCGGACTTGCAGAGTGCCTTAAGATACTTACAGGCAAGCACCACGGCGAATCTGAGGAATCGAGAAAGCTTGGTCTTGAGATCATCTCCCATATGAGAAAGCGTATGGACGATGAAACAGAAAAGACAGGACTTAACTGGTCGCTGCTCGCAACGCCTGCCGAGGGACTTTCGGGACGTTTCGTTAAAATGGACAGAGAGCGCTACGGAAATATGCCGGG
>CAZYRV010000095.1:5914-6139 GCA_964649485.1 uncultured Oscillospiraceae bacterium
CATTTGAAAAGCTCCAGATAGAAGCGCCTTATCATGCCCTCACCAACGCAGGTCATATAAGCTATGTTGAGCTTGACGGTGATCCGCTGAACAATCTTTCCGCCTTTGAAAAGGTAGTCAGATATATGAAAGAAGTCGGCATAGGCTACGGTTCGATAAACCACCCTGTTGACAGAGATCCCGAATGCGGATACACAGGAATCATCGGTGACAGATGCCCGAAAT
>CAZYRV010000096.1:0-6086 GCA_964649485.1 uncultured Oscillospiraceae bacterium
TGTTGTCAAAAAAGTGGTATATCCATTTTTGATCTGATCTGCAGTTGAATCAGCCGCTGTAATACGTGCGTCCTTAACAAATCCGAGCATTGTCGGAACGAGAATCGCCGCCAAAACGCCGATGATTGCGATTACGACGATAAGCTCTACAAGTGTAAAGCCTTTCTTTGCCTTGAGTCTTTGGATTTTCTGAATCATGAGAAAAACCTCCTTAAGTAAATAAAAAATTTTGTTTATGTCAAACCGTGCTCGCGGTTTTGACCGAATTAATATAATCCCGATTCGAGATTATGGGCTGAAAACTGGAAAGGTTTTCATTGACTTCATTATAATATATGCACGGGAAAAAAGCAATAGCATTTTAAAAAATAATACTGGAAATGTCACATTTTCGTAAAATATATATCAAATATGACAAAGTTTTTGTTGCTATTCACTAAAGCCGGCAAAGCGCTTGTATTCGTTTATATCCTGACACTTGGTGCGGGCGACTGCGTCCGTGATTTTGCCGTTTTTGACAAGGCGGGCAAGGTCCTGGTCAAGGGTGAACATTCCTTGCTTTTTGCCCGTCTGAATCGCCGTCGGCACCTGGAATATCTTTCCGTCACGAATCATCGATGAAATCGCATCAGTGTTTTGCATAAGCTCAAGTGCGGCGATACGTCCTCGTCCGTCCGACGTCGGGACGAGAGTCTGTGAAATTACGCCGACAAGCGAATTCGCAAGCTGCGAGCGGATCTGCCCCTGCGAATGCGGAGGGTATACGTCGATTATACGGTCGATTGTTTCTGCGGCGCCCGTCGTGTGGAGGGTCGAGAGGACAAGGTGTCCTGTTTCCGCCGCCGTAACAGCCGCATTTATCGTTTCGAAGTCACGCATTTCTCCGACGAGGATAACGTCAGGGTCTTCACGAAGCGCCGCACGCAAAGCGCCCGCAAAGGTGTCAACGTCCTGCCCGATTTCACGCTGGTTAATCATGCTTTGCTTGTGCGTGTGAAGATACTCGATAGGGTCTTCAATTGTGATTATGTGACAGTTTTTCGAGCGGTTTACGTGGTCAACCATTGCCGCAAGCGTCGTCGATTTACCAGAACCCGTCGGCCCTGTCACGAGAACAAGCCCACGGGGGCGCATTGCAAAATCAGCAAGCAAATTCGGCAAAAACAAGTCGGACAACGTCGGAATGTCGTTGCGGAGCAGACGAATCGCAACCGCATGATAGCCACGCTGACGATAAACATTCACCCTGTGCCTGTGCCCCGTCGCCGAAACGTATGAAAAGTCTGTGTCAAGCCCCTTTGAAATCTGCGACTTGTGGCGGATTGTCGTAATCTGATTGATTATGTTGACAATAAGCGGCTCTGTACAGTCGGGATAGCCGCTCAGCTTTTTGATGCTTCCGTGAAGCCTTACAACAGGCGGAAGCCCCGCAGTGAAATGAAGGTCAGAACAACCAAGCTTTCTTGTTTCCTCTAAAATTTTGTTGATTTCCACGTTTAAGCTCCTTTATAATGTATTTCAAGGCGGAGGTAATTATACCGTGTAGGTCGCCCTTACAAGTTCGTCCATTGTTGTTCTGCCCGCAAGAACCATGTCAGTAACGTTGTCACGAAGCAGTTTTGTGCCGTTTTTTGTCGCTTGGATTCCGATTTCCTCGGAGGTCGCCCCCCTCGAAATAAGCTCTTTTATGTCGTTTGACGTAACGATTATTTCGTGAATAGCGGTTCTGCCCTTGATTCCTGTATTATTGCAATATTGACAGCCGCCTATGTGCTGTTGACATATCTCGACAGGCTCTGTCCTGCCGACAAGCCTTAAATCGGCGGGGTCAGTAAGCAGAATTTTCTCCTTGCAATGGTCGCAAAGCACACGAACAAGGCGCTGTGCGATTATTCCGACAAGCGATGAGGCGACCATGTACGGCGGAATCCCCATGTCAACAAGTCTGATAATCGTCGAAGCGGCATCATTTGTATGAAGCGTCGAAAGAACAAGGTGTCCTGTGATTGCGGCACGGATTGCGATGTCGGCGGTTTCGCCGTCACGAATCTCACCGACCATGATTATGTCAGGGTCCTGACGAAGTATAGAGCGAAGCGCCGCAGCAAAAGTCATGCCCGCCTTTGCGTTTATCTGAACCTGATTTACACCGTCGATTTTTTTCTCGACAGGGTCCTCAACCGTTACGATATTGACGTTCGGCTTTGAAAGCTCGCCCAAGGTTGCGTAAAGCGTCGTCGATTTACCAGAACCCGTCGGCCCTGTTACGAGCATAACCCCGTGCGGACAGCGGATAATCTGCTTGAACATTTCATAGTTATATTCCGTCATGCCGAGGTCGGTGATTTTTCTGGTTTTTTCGTCCGCCGTTGACAACAAACGGATAACCACCTTTTCGCCGTAAACCGTCGGAATTGACGAAACACGGACGTCAAGGTTCACCCCGTCGATAACCGTTCCATAACGGCCGTCAAGCGGGATTCTCTTTTCAGCGATGTTCATTCCGCCGAGAATTTTCATACGTGTAACAAGCGCACTGTGATATTCGGGCTGGAGGTCGCCGATTCCTTCCGGCTTTACAAGGTCGCCGTCGATTCTGAAACGAATCCTTGTTCTGTCCTTAAAAGGCTCTATATGAATATCGGAAGCGTTCGAACGGAACGCTTTTATGATTAATGAATTTACAATTTTTACAATAGGGGCATTGTCTATACGTTCTGTGGAAAGAGTGTCCTCTTTCTTCATCTCGTCGGCAATGCTTTCGCTTTTGAGGTCGTCCATTGCGTTAGAAACGACCTGCTGTGAATACATTTTATCAATAGTCTGGACTATTACATTTTTCGGAGCAAGCATAGCGTGGATTTCCATGCCAGTGATTGCCTTTAAATCCTCGAATATGTAGAAATTAATCGGGTCGTTCGTCGCAACCGTAAGCGTATAATCGTTGATTGCAAAAGCGATTACGGTGTTTTTGCGGGCAATGCTCTCGGGAATTTTTTTGACTGCATCAATGCTTATCGGAACTGTCGTCAGGTCAACAAACGGCACCTTAAGCCGCATAGAAAGCGCCTGAGCAAACTGCGTTTCGGAAACATAGCCAAGCTCTATAAGCAAATCACCGAGCATAACTCCGGGGCGGCTTTTTTGCTTTTCAAGCGCTTGCTCGAGCTGTTTTGGCGTAATAAAGCCGTTTTCAACAAGTATTTCTCCTACACGAATATTCTTCATCAAATCCTCCGAAATTTTTAACAGGTAAACTGTTGTATATAATCAAAAAATATGCTAGAATAAAATAAAAACCAAAGGAGCCCATCATGGAAATTTTATTTGTCTTCGCATTTATTTACGGCGCTTGCATCGGGAGCTTTCTGAATGTTGTAATTT
Source organism: uncultured Oscillospiraceae bacterium (assembly GCA_964649485.1). Classification (GTDB taxonomy): domain Bacteria; phylum Bacillota; class Clostridia; order Oscillospirales; family Ruminococcaceae; genus JAAYSD01. The sequence continues at coordinate 3,385 of CAZYRV010000096.1, forward strand.
ACAGGACGCCGAGGGGCGAATCTCTTGTTTCGTCACGCTCTCACTGTACAAGCTGCGGCACAGAAATAAAGTGGTATGATCTTTTCCCGATTTTCAGCTGGATTTTTCTAGGGGGAAAATGCCGAAGCTGCGGCGAAAAAATCTCTCCACGGTATATGATAGTTGAATCGCTCACGGGGTTTTTATTTTTGTTCAGCGCAATGGCTGTCGGCTTTGACTTTCATTTGCTTATTGCGGTTATACTTATGAGCGTCCTCGTCGTTTTAAGCTTTATCGACATTGACCACATGGAAATCCCATATTGGTGCAGCATAACAATCGCCGTTTTGGGGCTGATTGAAGTTGCTTACAAAATCGGCTTTGAAAAAGCGAATGCCGTTCCTGTGCTTATCGAAGCGGGCGTCGGATTAATCTGTATTTCTCTGCCGTTTGCAATTCTTGCCGTTTTGGGGGCAATGGGCGGCGGAGATGTACAGCTTATGGCGGCGGCGGGGCTTCTTCTCGGTTATAGAATAATACCTGCGGCGCTTATCGGAATTTTCGCAGGCGCAGTTTACGGCATAGCGCTTAAAATCTCGGCGAAAAGAAACGCAAAAAGCGCAAATCAAGCCGAAACAGACGATTCCGACAAGAAAAAGGGACTTACCGAAATGGTTTTCGGGCCCTTTCTCTCAATCGGGATTGCCGTTTGCTTCCTTTGGGGAAGCGAAATAATCAGGTGGTATCTGGGGCTTATGGGGTAGCGGGCTTGCTAACTATGTAAAATATATAAATATCCTTAGAATCGGCATCATATGTTGCTTCTGTCAATGTAAATGCTTCTTTATTAATCTTCATATTGTTAAAAACAATATAGTCCATAGTGTTTTCACTCGAAAATATCTGATCTTTTAAAGCTGCATCTCTATAAGCAACGGCAGACAAAGCACAGCCATAATCAAAATCACTTGTTGTTCCTTTATCGTCAGTAACAGAAATTTTATTTACCTTAAACAAAAAATTCAAATCCTTATAATAACCATCTTTAAACACCTTTTTTGCATCCGGGACTGAATCAGAAGTATAATTTTTACTATTTAAAATTTTAAGACCGCCCAAATCATCATAATTAACTTCTTCCTCTATGAGTATATAAACATAAGAAGAACCCGTCCGTTTTGTCCATGCAAGACGAAGGCATTTCACTTCATCTTTTTCACTGGAAAACGGAACTTTTGAAGGGGTTATACTCATTGTCGGAAGCTCTTCATATTTATAATACTGATAAATAGCAACCTTTTTAGCATCCCGAATACATTTTGTTATATATGTGTTAATGCTTACGATTGCTGTCTCGGCATTAGTTTTTTCTTTCATTTCTCCAACCATAGTAGTAACAGGACCGAAAAAAGCAAGCATACCCATCATCATTATGGAAATAATTGCAAGTGAAATAATCATTTCCACAAGGGTAAATCCTTTTTTATTTCGAATTTTCACTGGTTTTCACCCTTTCACAGAAAATAATTTATATACTGCTTTTTAGTCTTCAGCTTCTTTTTCTTTTATTGTATAAGCATAAACTCCGGGCAACTCGATTGGATCACTATCTTCATCAACCTTGACGAAGGTAGGGCCTTTGTAAACTAATTTGGACGAATTGCTTTCGTCGGCATCCGGCTCGCCGAAATATGTTTTTAAATCACTAAGACTTTTTATCGGTTCAGAAGTTGTTATCTTTAAAGTTACATTTATATTATCGTAAGATTCTCTTATTTCAGGAGCCCACTGGTTTTCAGCCTTAAGCTTTGCACCTACTCTTAAAATTTTGTCAGAAATCCATACCTTTTCAGATTCTCCAGCGCTTATTTCAACAGAAGTAAACGGAAGTTTGCTGAAATTAATTTTAATGGATCTATATGGGGTAACGTCAGTTTTAGTACTTTCATTAGCGCTAATCATTATTTTGAACTTAGCTCCACCTTCAAGTGATTCAAAGCTCTCAATCTCGATCGATTTAAATCCAATAGAACCATAAATTTTTGGTTCAACATTACTCGGAATAGTCGAGCCGCCGGTTTTGCCTTCAATGTCTTTATCATCTTCATCAAATTGATCAATGACACCATCCGCAACAAGATAGTTTAAATGTACTGTAGAATCATCAGTTGCCGATGCGGTTTTCCTTGCTTCATACTTTAAAGTTCTAGTAATTTTACTACCGTCAGTACCTTTGAAATTAAATTTAAGTTCATCTGTTTCAGGGTTATAGCTAGTCGTATCATACCTATCCGCGACAGCAATTTCACCCTCTTGCGCCGCAATATCGGTATCAATATTGCGAGATAGCTTATAGGTTTGAATCGACATAGAGTACATCATAGAAACCATGAGAGCCATAATGGAAAAGATTACAATTGCGACAAGACACTCTACAAGCGTAAAACCATCATTTGAAACAAGCTTTTTTTTCATAGCAATTCTCCCTTCCAAACTTAATAAAGACTTCGTTTCCAATCGCGAGTTGTCATTGATTCTAAGGCAGCATCTCCCATAACGCCGGAAATATCAAAGGTTGGAGCAACGAAAATATAGCCGCGCCTGTCATCCAAGACATAATCCGATACTATAAGCCCTCCCGCCATAGCCATACCACTACTTGAACCGCCAATGGTTCTGAACGTCATATACGGAGCATAAATATAACCGGAAAAAAAGCTTTT
>CAZYRV010000097.1:0-915 GCA_964649485.1 uncultured Oscillospiraceae bacterium
AATTTTGACGCCAAAATCGGCGAAAAGAGCAAGCAAGCGTGCCGTCAAGGAAATTCTGGTCTTTGTGCGGTGATGCCTTAAAAATTCCGCCGATTTGGCGGGTTTTTCTTGTATTTAAAACTAAAATGTGCTATAATACCAATAAGCTATTTAAATCGAGGTGAAAACTAATTTAAATGCTTATCAATAAAGATTCAGTATAAAAACGAAAAATTTATAGGAGGTTTATCATAAATGAACAAGAATATTGCAGTTATCAAGGGCGACGGAATCGGGCCGGAAATTGTTGACCAGACAATTCGGGTTTTGGACAAGGTCGCAGACAAATTCGGGCATAAATTCAGCTATACAGAAGTGCTTATGGGAGGGGTTTCCATTGACGCAACAGGCTCTCCCCTGACAGACGAGGCGATTGCAGCTGCGAAAGCAAGCGATGCGGTGCTTTTAGGCGCTGTCGGCGGGCCAAAATGGGATAATCTCCCCGGCAATCTCCGTCCGGAAGCGGGCTTACTTAAAATCCGCAAAGAGCTTGGCTTATTCGCAAACGTTCGCCCCGCCGTTTTATACCCCGAGCTTAAGGCGGCTTGCCCGCTTCGTGATGAAATAATCGGCGGCGGCTTTGACTTTATTATCATGCGTGAGCTTACGGGCGGGCTTTATTTCGGCAAGCGTGAAACCGTTGAGGAAAACGGCGTCAAAAAAGCGATTGACACCTGCTCGTACGACGAAAACGAAATCCGCCGAATTGCTGTCAAAGCGTTTGAGGTTGCGCAAAAACGAGGCAAAAAGGTGTGCAGTGTAGACAAGGCAAACGTGCTTGATACGTCAAGATTATGGCGGGCAACGGTTATCGAAGTTGCAAAAAATTATCCCGACGTCGAGCTTTCGCATATGCTTGTCGATAACTGCGCAATG
>CAZYRV010000097.1:925-3899 GCA_964649485.1 uncultured Oscillospiraceae bacterium
GTCCGTGACCCAAAGCAATTTGACGTTATCCTCACCGAGAATATGTTCGGCGACATTTTGTCCGACGAAGCAAGCATGGTTACGGGTTCAATCGGAATGCTTTCGTCAGCAAGCCTGAACGAAACCAAATTCGGGCTTTACGAGCCGAGCCACGGTTCTGCCCCCGATATTGCCGGGAAAAACCTTGCAAACCCCCTTGCAACCGTCATTTCGGCGGCAATGCTGCTCCGTTTTTCATTCGATATGCAAGAGGAAGCGGATTGCATTGAAAATGCGGTTAAATCCGTACTTAAGGCGGGTTATCGCACGGGCGACATTTATTCGGAGGGAACAGCTAAAGTCAGCTGCTCGGAAATGGGCGATAAGCTTTTGGAATTTATTTGAGGTGATTATGCGGCTTGAAACAACACGGCTTATTTTGCGGGAGATTGAGGAAAGCGATTTTGAAGCTATCCACAGCTATGCAAGCGTTCCTGAAAATGTAAAATTTATGTCATGGGGGCCGAATGACGAGGACGGCACCCGTGAATTTATCAAAACTTGTATCGAACGCACAAAAGAGAATCCGCGGATTCAATATGATTTTGCGGTTATACTTAAAGAAAGCGGCAAGCTTATAGGCTCTTGCGGGATTTACCTCAAGGATAATAATCGGCAGGGCGACCTCGGCTATATTTTACACCGTGATTATTGGAAACAAGGCTTTATGCTTGAGGCAATGCAAAGTGTTGTTGAATTCGGGTTTAACACGCTTAAATTGCTTAAAATCGACTGCTTTTGTTTTGCTGAAAACTATGGCTCTAAAAGGATAATGGAAAAGCTTGGTATGAAATATGAAGGCGAATTTGACTGGAATAATACAGGAAGAATCGCACTTCGCTATTCGCTTATAAATAATAGATAGGAATGATTATGGATATTGCAAAAACGCTGATAACCCTTTCGCAAAGCATAGGAGTTTCGGGCGCAGAGCACAGCGAGCTTGAAAACTCGTCAAGCAAGACGGCGCTTGGGCTTCTCAAAAGCTATACCGACGACGCTTATATCGACGATTTCGGCAGTGTAATCGGCTTTATCGGCGACCGTGACAACGGCAGAAAAACGCTTTTGCTTGACGCACACATTGACGAAATCGGGCTTGTCGTCACTTATATTGACGACGACGGCTTTATAAAGGTGGGCAATGTCGGCGGAATCGACCGCAGATTGTTGCTTGCGCAGACGGTTGTTATTCACGGAAAAAAGGCGGTTTTGGGCGTTGTTTCAACCCTTCCGCCGCATATTGACACCGACAGCAAAAAAACGCCTAAGCTTGACGATATTGCAATCGACACAGGCTATACAAAGGCAGAGCTTGAAAAGCTTGTTTCGCTTGGCGATTCAGTGACTTTTCAAAGTGAAGCAATGCCGCTTATCGGCACGAAAATAACCGGAAAAAGCCTTGACGACAAGGCGGGGGTAGCTTGCATTCTGTACGCTTTAGAGTTGCTTAAGGGGGCGGAGCTTGCTTACAATATTGCCGTGCTTTTTTCAACTCAGGAGGAAGTCGGCGAAAGGGGCGCAAAAATTGCGGCGCAGAGCATTGCCGCCGATGAAGCGCTTGTAATGGACGTTTCGTTTGCGAAAACGCCGGACAGCTCGCCGTACAAAACGTGGAAGCTTGGCGGCGGGGTTATGATTGGATATTCGGCGGTTTTAAGCCGCAGAATGTCCGACAAGCTGGTTCGGATTGCCAACGAAAAATCAATCCCCTGTCAGATTGAGGTTATGCCGTCGGAAACAGGCACAAACGCCGACAATATCGCTGTTTCTGGCATCGGGGTGAAGGCGGTTACTCTATCGATTCCGCTCCGCTATATGCACACTCCGGTTGAAATTGTGGACACGGAGGATATTGTCGCCGTGGGGCGGCTTATCGCCGAATACGCAAAGGAGGGCTGTCATGAATAATCTGCTTGAACTGCTTAAAAGGCTTTGCGAGGTTGACGGAACGTCCGGCGACGAGGACAGAGTGAGGGCGCTTATCCAAAGCGAAATTGTCGGCGGCGACGTAAAAACCGACAATCTCGGCAACCTGATTGTGTTCAAAAAGGGCAGAAAAGCGCCCAAAAATAAGGTGATGCTTGCGGCGCACATGGACGAGGTCGGCTTTATGATAACGCACATAACCGACGACGGGCTGCTCAAATTCGGTGCGGTCGGCGGCATTGACGCAAGGGTCGTAATCGGCAGACAGCTTCGCCTTGCAAGCGGCGCAATCGGCGTTGTGGGAACAAAAGCGGTTCATCAGCAAAGCGCTGATGAAAAGGACAAAGCCCCGCAGATTGACGAGCTTTTTATTGATATTGGCGCAGCAAGCCGTGCCGAGGCGGAAAAATTTGTTAAGCTCGGCGACACCGCTTGCTTCACGGGGAAATTCACGGCTCTTGGCAGCGGCTTTGTGAAGTGCAAGGCGATTGACGACAGAGCGGGCTGTGCGGTTATGCTTGATATGCTGGGTTCAGAGCTTGAATATGATGCTTATTTCGTGTTCACAACACAGGAAGAAGTCGGAACAAGGGGAGCAAAGGCGGCGGTTGAAAGCGTCCGCCCTGACATGGCGATTGTGCTTGAAACGACAACCGCCTGCGACATTGCGGGAGTAAGCGGCGAAAAGAAGGTCTGCGTGCTTGGAAACGGCGTGGTTGCAAGCTTTATGGACCGAGGCACGATTTACGATAAAAAGCTTTACCGCCTTGCCTTTGAGGAGGCGGAAAAAATCGGTGTAAAATGCCAGACAAAGACGGTTATCGCCGGCGGCAACGACAGCAGAGCGATTCACATGGGGGCAGGCGGAGTCCGCACGCTTGCGCTTTCCGTGCCGACACGCTATCTCCATTCGCCCGCCTGCGTGATGAGCACAGACGACTTTGCGGCGCAGAGAAAGCTTGCCGAAACCATGCTTGAAAGGCTTGCGGAGCTGTGATAACGCCGA
>CAZYRV010000097.1:3909-5994 GCA_964649485.1 uncultured Oscillospiraceae bacterium
CGATTAAAAATGCCGATGAAATTCTGACGCTAAATTGCGGCGACATTTACGGCGGCAAGATAATTTCGCTTTGCAGGGCTTACGGAACCGATTATGATTTCTGCCGTTTTTATCGGCAAAACAAGCTGCTTTTGTGCAGCTTTTACGGCGAATTTATAGTTGCGGGAGAATGCGGAAATTTCGACGAGCTTGCGGATTTTTTAAGCTTTGCGGGGGCGAAAAACGCTCTTGTTCCGCAAGCGGTTAAATCGGGCTTGGAAAGCTTTTTCAGCTTTGCCGAGCACAGCCTTTACAGGCTTAAAAAGGTCGAAATACCGCCGATTTTGGTTAATGAAAACCCAAGGCTTGACGACGTTTACAACATTTTGCGGCACAGCTTCAAGGTTGATTTTTCGGCATGGTATGTTGATATGTCGCACAGAATCCGCCGTGGAATAACCAAGGTTTTCACGCACGAAAACGCAACTACGCTTACGGCGCAGTTTGACGAGGGCGGGGTTATTCTGCTTTCGCAAATTGCAACTCTCCCCGAAAGGCGTGGCGAAGGGCTTTCGTCGCTGCTTTTGCGGGCGGTTGCGGGTGAATATAGAAATAACGGCAAGGAAGTTTTTGTAATCTGCCGCAGAGAGCTTCAGCCGTTTTACGAAAAAAACGGCTTTGAGCTTGTCGGTAAAAGCTATACGATTATTTAACTGTTTGTATAGTTTTGACTAATATTACTGATTGGATAATGATCAAATGGATTTTTTCGAATTTTCGCCGGAGCTTGAAACGCTTTCGGCAAAGGCATTAAAGCTTTGCATGAAAAGCTTTGCAGAGCTTGACGAAATTTACGAGTACAACAGCAAAAAGGTGCTTAAGGCATTTATTGACAATCGTGTAAGCGAAGCCAACCTTAAAGGCACGACGGGCTATGGCTATGACGACGGCGGCAGGGACAAGCTTGATGCGGTTTTTGCGCAGATTCTGGGGGCAGAGGACGCACTTGTCCGCCACACGCTTGTAAACGGCACGCACGCAATTGTGACGGCGCTTTTCGGCGTTTTGAGGACGGGCGACAGGATTGTTTCGCTTACGGGCGAGCCTTACGACACGCTTAATGATGCGATAAGCGGTAAGGGAATGGGCTCGCTGGCTGATTTTGGAATTGAGTTTGACAAGCTTGACCTGCTTGACGACGGAACGATTGATTTGGCGGGAATCCCGACGGCTGTAAAAGGCGCTAAGGTGGCTTATTTACAGCGTTCCCGTGGATACAGCCTGCGCCCGTCCTACACGATTTCAGCGCTTGAAAAGGCAATTTCGGCGGCGAAAAAAGCTAATCCCGACGTGATTGTCATGGTTGACAACTGCTATGGCGAGCTTTGCGAAAGGGTTGAGCCAACAGCGGTTGGGGCTGATTTAATAATAGGAAGCCTTATTAAAAACCTCGGCGGCGGCATCGCCGAAACTGGCGGCTATATTGCGGGAAAGCGTGAGCTTATCGAGCTTTGTGCTTACCGCAACACCACTCCCGGAGCAGGCAAGGAGGTTGGCTGTACGCTGAACCAGCTTCGGGGAATGTATATGGGGCTGTTTAATTCGCCGAATGCGGTTTTGGGTGCGGTTAAAACCAGCGTTTTTGCATCGGCGCTTTTCGGGCTTTGCGGCTTTAAATGCTATCCCGAATGCGGCGAAAAGCGCACCGATATTATTGCGGCAATTGCGCTTGGAAGCCGTGAAAGGCTTATCGCCTTCTGCAAGGGGATTCAGTCCGGTTCGCCGGTTGACAGCTTTGTTTCGCCAGAGCCGTGGGCAATGCCGGGCTATGACAGCGAGGTTATTATGGCGGCGGGGGCTTTTACAATGGGCGCATCAATCGAGCTTTCGGCGGACGGCCCGCTTCGTGAGCCTTACGCTGTTTACATTCAAGGCGGACTAAGCTTTGAAATGGGGAAAATCGGCGTTCTAAAGGCGGCTCAGGCTATGCTTGAACAAGGTGTTCTTTACGCTTAAATTTAAGGCATCACCGCACAAAGACCAGAAGCTTCCTTGACGGCGCGCTTGCTTTGTTCTCAATAGCAATTCCGCTCTGTTGATAGTTTT
>CAZYRV010000098.1:0-741 GCA_964649485.1 uncultured Oscillospiraceae bacterium
CTGAAATATTTTTGCTTGCCCTCAAACGTGCGGGCTGTAAAGCACAAGAAGCGGTTATGATTGGCGACCGCCCCGACAACGACATTTACCCCGCAAAACAGCTCGGAATGAGAACCGTGCGTGTAATGCAGGGTGTTGCGGCGTGCCAAAAGCCGCTTTCCGCCGACTATGAAGCGGATATAACCGTCGAAAGGCTTGCGGATTTGATGAAATATTAATTATTCCCGAACAATCGTCAATGCCGATGTCGCAATTTTCTTGCAAAATTCACTGTCGTGTTCGACAAAAAGCATTGTCGCCGTGCTGTTTATAAGCAATTCTTCGATTTGAATTCTTGAAAAAATATCAATGAAATTAAGCGGCTCGTCCCAGATATATAAATGTGCTTTTTCGCATAAGCTCCGCGCGATAAGCACTTTCTTTTTCTGCCCCTCGCTTAAGCTTTCAATCGGCTTTTCAAGCTGTGTGCGAGAAAAATCAAGCTTTATCAGAATCGACTTAAACAAGCTTTCATCAATTCCGAATTTGTCCGCATATGCCCTTAGACTGCCCGAAAGATTGGCTGTGTCCTGCGAAACATAAGAAATTTTAAGCCTTGGAGAAGCATTAAGCTCTCCGCCGTGTTCAATTTTCCCGCCCATAATCAGCTTTAAAAAAGTTGATTTTCCGCTTCCGTTTTTGCCGCAAACCGCAACCCTTTCGCCTTGCTTAAGCTGAAAAGTGATCGGCTTGAAAACCTGT
>CAZYRV010000098.1:877-1996 GCA_964649485.1 uncultured Oscillospiraceae bacterium
ATCGCCGAAAGCTTGCGCTCTTGTATCGCCTTCGAACGAGCCATCATTTTCTTGCTTTTTGCCGCCTGCACAGGCCGTCTGCCTGCGCTTTTTTCAACCTTTGTCGGGTCAAATCCGATTTTTTTACTTTCAGCCCTATCAGACCACTCCGCCGTGCGCCTGACTGCGGCGGAAAGCTTTTTTATATCACGCTCAAGCCTCTCATTTTTGGTTGCTTCGAATAAATCCCGTCTTCTTTTTTGCTCGAACCATGTTGAAAAATTGCCCGCAACAACCTCAATATCGGTTTTATTAATCGCAAGAGTATGGTCGGTGCATAAATCCAAAAGCTCTCTGTCATGGCTTACAAGCAAAAAGCCTTTCTTCCTGCGTAAATACCGCCCCACGGCGGCTCGTGCATTTAAATCAAGGTGGTTCGTCGGCTCGTCGATAAGCAAAAATCGGTTTTCTCCTATAAAAAGCACCGCCAAAAGCGCCTTGGTCTGCTCGCCGCCCGAAAGAGTGTTAAACGGACGGTAAAGCGATTCTGCGCTTATTTCAAGAAGCGATGCCTCCTTGATTATCTCCCAGTCCTCCGCTAATGGGGAAATCTTGTTTAAAATTTCAATTGTCGTCTTTGATTTATCAGTGACATTAAACGGAAAATAGGCAAAATCAACCGAGCTTGAAATTTTGCCTTTATATTCAAGCCCGCCCATTAAAAGCCGCAAAAAAGTTGTTTTTCCTCTGCCGTTTCGCCCGACAAAACCAAGCCGCCAGTCCGTATCAATCACAAAGCTTACATCTTCAAAAATATTATCAAAGCTTCCGTCATATCCAAAGGTTAAATTTTCTGCTTGTATTATTGACATAATCCGTCCTCCGAAATTAAAATGAGCTGTGCAGAAAAAAGCACAGCTCAAAAAGACGGAATTGTCCGTAAACAGAGCGGTTGTGCGCTTTCCTGCAATGCATAGCAAGCCCTTTTCAAGGCTTTGAATCTATGAATTAAAAGCAGGATTAATTGCGCATCTTTCCACTCCGTTCGTAATTATTTTTTTAATTGTAGCATTGATTCTGCTGTTTGTCAAGCATTTTTCATAAAATCCGCTAATACCTGACCCCATAAATTTTCACGGC
>CAZYRV010000098.1:2006-5963 GCA_964649485.1 uncultured Oscillospiraceae bacterium
GCTGTTTCCCGCAAAATGCCCATTGTGTTGTTTAACAAGGTTTGCATTCCGCAAAAATCGCCCTTTTCGTTGACATAAATTTCATGCTTCATTCGCTTACAGCCGCCGCCGCAATAGCTGAAATACGGACAGCTTCCGCAAAGCTTTGGAAAATCCTTTTTCACAAGAAAATTCTGTGCCTTTTCCGTGGCGTTAAGCTCGTCAATAGTATTATCCAAAAGCGAACCAAGCTTATAATCGTCAAGAGCGTAAAAATCGCAGGGATAAACCCCTCCGTCCGCCTCGACGACACATTGAACCGAGCACCGCCCGTTTAAGCCGCAGGCGTTGACCTGCCGCAAAAAGTACAGGTGAACAAGGTCGTCAATAAGCTTTACGCTTATATAATTTCCCTTGTCAAACTCCGCCTTCCAAAGCGGAATAATTCTTGAATAAAAGCTTGCAAAGCGCTCGGGTGTAAGGCAATACGGCTCCGGCTTTGTCGGCATGAGGTCGCCCAAGCAAGGAGTAAACTGGATATAGCGGATATTATTTCGCTTTACAAATGTCCAAACCTTGTCGGGGTGACGGGCAAGCTCATTCGTAAGCACGCTTAAAATATTATACTCAACCCCAAGCTTGTCGAAAAGCTCTTTCGTCTGCATAACACGCTTTGCCGTGCCAAAGCCCTTTGCATCAAAACGGTTGTCGTCATGCACAATAAGGTCGTGCGACAAGCCAAGCAAAAAATTATATTTCTTAAAAAATTCGCACCATTGCTCGTCAATAAACGTGCCGTTCGTCTGAAATGCATAAGAAATTGAAATTCCTTTTTCCTTTGAGGTTTCGTCGGTATAAGCAATAAACTCACGGTAGAAATCAAGCCCAGCAAGGCTCGGCTCGCCGCCCTGAAAAGCAAGGGTAAGCTCGTCCCCCGCCTCCATATCGGAAAAAGCGCCGTCTATCACCCTTTTCGCCTTTTCCACAGGCATTTTCCCGAAGGAATAGTCACATCTGTGCTCGCTTATATCGGCGTAAAAGCAATATTTACACCGCATATTGCAAAGCGACGATGCGGGTTTCATCATAATAGAGCGCTTTTTCATTTTCTATCTCCTCATTTGCTGTACTGATATATATTATAACAGCAAAACGCAACAATTACAAGCATCAAAGCCTTAAGCAAATTATTCACAAGCTTGTTATCCATCTTTTTGCTTAATGCACGTCCGACAATTCCGCCCGAAAGCCCGCCCGCTATCATCAATATAAGTGTTATAACCTCAAACTCGGGAATGCTTTTTGTGACAATTGCGGTAATAAGGCTTGCGGCTTGGCTGAAAAGTATTATATAAAGCGAATTTGCCGCAGCGGTTTTTGTTTTCATCGAGTAAAAATAATGAAGCACAACAAGGTTTATCGGCCCGCCGCCGATTCCCAAAAAGCTTGAAAAAAAGCCGAGCGCCGTGCCTATAAGCACGCTTATTGCGGTTGATTTGACTTCCTTTGTATGTATCTTATCCTGAAAAATCAGATATACAAGTGTCAAAACCGTTATTACCCCCAAAACAGCCGCCTGAACAGCGCCGATTTGGTTCGGATTTTCGGAAAGCCCCCTTATGTAAATGAAGATTTGGTTGCCGATTATGCCGCCGATAACTCCGCCGATTGCAAGGGGAGTTCCTGTTTTTGTATCAACAACTCCCTCTTTTTTCAAAGCCGAACGGCCGACAGAATAAACCGACATTGTAAGCACGGAACAGCCGGACAAAAAGCTTACGGTTGACACTCCCGCAAGGGCGAAAATGTCCATCGTCGGCTTTATGATTACACCGCCGCCGATTCCGCAGATTGCGCCGACAATCGACGCCAAAAAGCTTATTATGAAAAAAAGCATTTCTATATTCCGTCAATTTCGAGAAGCTTGGAAAAACTTGTGAGGTTGTAATCGCCCTCGCCCTTTTCCGCCGCATCTCCCACGCAGGCAACCTTAAAGCCGCCCGCACGTCCCGCCTGTGCGCCCGAAACCGCATCTTCCACAACAAGGCACTGCTCTGGCGGCAGATTCAGCATTTGCGCCGCTTTTAAAAACACCTCGGGGTCGGGCTTTGATTTTGAAATATTGTTGCCGTCGCTCACTGCGTCGAAATAGCCGCCAAGCCCGATTCTCTCAAGAATAATCGGTGCGTTTTGGCTTGACGAACCGATTGCAAGCTTTTTCCCCCTTGTGCGAAGCTCGTCAAGGGTTTTTTTCGTTTTCTCCGCAAGGTCAGCGGGTGTCATTTTCTCAAGATATTTTCTGTAAATTTCATTTTTCTCCGCCGCCAGATTTTGCTTTTCCGCATCGGAAAGCGTTTTGCCGTGGTAAGCCTCAAGAATTATCTCAAGGCTCTCCATTCGTGAAACACCACGCAGGCGGTTATTCACAGTGCGGTCAAAAGCTATGTCAAGCCTGTCGGCAAGCGCTTTCCAAGCAAGATAATGATAGTCGTCGGTGAAGCAAATAACTCCGTCAAGGTCGAAAATAATTCCCTCCATCTTTTTCTCCTGTTCTCATTTAAACGTTTCTTTGCAGTAATTTATAAGCTCATAGACGTTTGCGCCGTTTCTGATTTTCTCTTTAATTTCATCAATTTTATCGTCAGGAACATACTTTTTCACCTTTGCCCAGACAATCTCAAACGACGTCCGCTGGTCGTGGTCGAAAGGCACAACGTCGGCTGTTTCCAAATACCAGCGCAAAAGCTTTTGCCGCAGCTCGGCGATTTCAGCCGCATAAGCGGGGTTATCAATCTCGTTCACAAGCTCGTCGGGGTCTTTTTCAAGGTCGTAAAATTCGTCATTTTCGTAAAGCCTTGCAACATATTTAAACCTGTCCGTGCGAAGCATTGTCCCTTTTCCATGTGCAACATCGTTCGTCTGCGCCGAAAGTCTAGGCCAATAGGGGTGAAAAATCGGTATTCCCTTTTCGCCGAATTCGTGAAACTCGTCGCAATGCTTCTCACTTACAAGCCGTCCGCCCTCTGTGCAGACAAATTCCCTAACCTGTAAAGCAGGATTTTCAAGCACAGGCTTAAGGCTCTTTCCGAAATGGGTATGATTCGGCTCTGCCTCGGCAAAATCCATTGCCGTCGCATAAAAGTCAACAAGCTCGACAAGGCTGTCGGAAATGCCTGTTGTAAATTCATCTCCCTTTGGCGGCTTGATTAACAACGGAACATTCGTAAGGCAGTCCTCAAAGGTGTTCTGCGCCTTTTCTGACAAGCCATAGTCGCCCGTATAATCGCCGTGGTCAGAGAAGAAAAAGATTGCGGAATTGTCATATTCGCCCGCCTCTTTAAGCGCATCGCAAAGCCGCTTAAACATTGTGTCAACCTTCATGCACATACCGAGATAGCAGGCACGCAATTCGTCCCAGTCCTCCTCTGAATATTCGCCGAGGTGCTGATTCTGGCGGATAAGTTCCTCAATAAGCGGCTTGTTTTTCGTGCCCTCAGGCTTGATTCTTTTAGGAAGCTTTGCCCTGTCAACCGCCGAAAAATACGGTTGTTCAACCTGATATGGCGGGTGAGGATTTACAAGCCCTAAAAAAATGCAAAGCGGCTTGTCGTCAACGGGATTTTTTATTCTCTCAATCGCCGCATCAACGTCCTCGTCGTCAGAGCCGTAATTCCTGCCGTTTTCGTCCGTGCCAAGCTCTCCGAAATAAAACGAATAAAAATTCTTGCTGTTCGGTGCGCCCCGAAGCTGTCGTAAAGCCCCCGGTGCATCGGGCGCATTTCCGCCGTAATATATCTCGCTTGCGTGCTCGTCCAAAAGCCCCTCATTCTGCCCCGCAACAAGGTCGTTGCGTGCGTTCATCCACACGTAATAGCCCGCCTCTTTAAGCTCTTTAAACAGGCTTGTTTCGTGAGGACGCAACAGGTGACTCATTGTGCGGTGGCCGTTCACGTGGGGATAAAGCCCGCTTGTAAAGCT
>CAZYRV010000099.1:0-4217 GCA_964649485.1 uncultured Oscillospiraceae bacterium
ACCTCGTTGTTATTATATCATATCAGCGCTACCCATTCAATATAGCGAAGAGCCATTTTATATAAAGGCAACTCTGACCCCTCCGCAGGCTTTGTTTGTAATTGGACATTTTTGTGTACATTTACATTATACAATATTTTTTGCAAAAATGCAATCGGGTTTAAGTGAAATCAATGTTTAGTATTTTGCGTGGAAAGGTTTCACAGGCAAATAATATCAATGTTCAACCCGCAGGTGACAAAAAAGCCCTGCAAAGCAGGGCGGAAAATAGTGTTTTATTTATCCGATATAACATCATAGAGATAAATTTTAACAGGCGAAAATTTATCTCTTAAATATTCTTTATAGTATGAGTCGAACATAATTGCGTGCGTTTCGTCTGCGGCGACGGGGATTTTTAAATCAAGCACAGCGCCGCCTTCAGGACGGGAATAAATGTTGAACCCGCCTCCGTTCGTTTCGGCAAAGCGCCGTATGATTTCAAGTCCGAGCCCTGTTTTTTCAAGACCCTTCGGGCGCAAAAGCGACTTTGAAAAGCTTATAAAAGCTTCGTCGGGGATAATATCTCCGCCGTTTTCGATGATAATATGCGCAAAGCCATTGGGGTTTTCGTCGTAAAATCTGCCGTCGTTTCCTCGGGTAAGCGTTATCTTCACAACGTCCTTATGCGACGAATAAAGCAGGGCATTCTGTATTGCATTCATAAGCACAATCGAAAGGCGGCGGTGGTTTGTTTTGACGGTAATGGGCGTTTTCGGTATGTCATAGTCGATATAGCGTTTGCTTTTCGCAAGCATTATGTTGCACTCGATAATCAGGTTTTCCATAAGGGCGCAAAGGTTTATATCAACGTTGTTGTAGCTGCAGAAAAAGCTGTTTATATATTCGGAAACGTTTGATAAAATCATAAGAAGCCTGTTGCAGTTGGCTCGCCTGCTTTCGGCAAGGGTTTGCAGGGGGTCTGTTTCGCTGAGCGTGATATTATCCTCAATCAGGCTTGTACCCATCATTATGTTGTTTACGGTTTCGTGAATAATGGCGAGGGTTTGCTGGACTTCGTCGTATATGTCCGCACTTCCGAGCATGGAAAGCACGTCGTTTCTCTCAAGAAACTCTATGACATAGCCTTCAACGTCAATCCCCTCGGTAATCGGCTTTATCACAGCGGTTACGAGGGCGGATTCGTTTACGAAGGTGGTGTAAATCTGCTTTTTTATAGGGAAATCTCTGATTTGTCCGAGGTTTTCTCTGATTGAAGAATCAGGCTTGATCAGGTCTTCGTCGCTGCTCCAGAGCACTGTGAATTTGAGGTCGGTAATTGCCGTCTTGACCCCGAAGCTTGAGTAGAACTGCTTTAAAACGTTGAATTTCTGTTCCTTCATTGTTCACCTGCCATCGTTGTCTGCGTGTTTATTTTTATGCGTTGAAATCTGCTGGATTTTATATAAATAGTTATGCGTTTTGCCGAACGTTATATTCGCTGATAATTTTTTCAAAGCTTTTCATAGAGTCGAAAAGCTCGCTATATTCGCCGTAGCCGCTTCTGTAAAGCTCTACAAGAACGGCGCCGTCAAAGCCTTCATTTACAAGCGCCCTATACAGTGCGGCAAAATCAAAATCTCCCTTTCCAAGCGGAAGGCAGTCGCCTAAAGCGCCGCTGTCGCTTATATGTACGTGGGCAAGGTTTTTACCCATGATTTTGATAAGTTCGAACGGGGAAACTCCGCTTCGCAGAGCCTGTTTTATATCAAGGACAAAGGCGCATTCGCCGCCGAGAATGCGCTTCATTTCGGCGATGAAAGATGGATTTTTGCTTTTGCAATAGCTTATGTTTTCCTGTGCGACAATTACTCCGTGACTTTTGCCAAGCTCGAAAAGCCGTCCGTACTGCTCGAAATAAAACTCGTTTGGGCAATCTGCGCTTGCAAGTGCGCCGTGAAGCACGAAAATTTTTGCGCCAAGCTTATTCATCGCTTCGAAATAACGTGCGTAAAGCGTCAGCATTTCCCGTACTCGCCTTTCGTATCTCGAAAAAAGAAACACTGTTTCCATAGGGGACGAAAACGGGTGGAGCGAAACAATGTCAAGCCCATATTCCGCCTTAAGGCGGAGCATTTCGTCAAGGTATTCGCCCTCGGATTCAAGCGTTGAATTGAGGAAAACCTCCATTGCTTTTACACCGAGCTGTGCCAAAACCTTAACAGATTTTTCTGTTTCGAGTGGATATAAGGAAGCCGTTGATACGCCCGCTTTCATTAAATTCTCCTTTTGGCTTTATTGCAAGACTGCCGCCCTTTCGGACGGCAGGGTCTGCAAATTTGCTCTTATTGTTTTGCGGGTTTTGCTTTTCTGTCCTGCCACCAGATCCAAAGCGAACCGGCAAGGCAGGTTGATGTGTACAAGCCGACGATAATTCCGACCGCAAGCGGAAGCGAAAAGCTTATGATAGAGCTTACGCCCATTGCCGCCGCCACAATCGACACGACAACCATCGCAAGCAGTGTGCAAAGAGAGGTGTTTATCGAGCGTGTAAGCGTCTGGGTGATGCTTAGGTTTACAAGCTCTGTATTTGTCTTTTTCTTGCCGTAAAGGTCACGGTTTTCACGGATTCTGTCGTAGATGATAATGGTGTTGTTGATTGAATAACCAAGTATTGTAAGGATGACTGCCATGAAGTTTGCGTTCAGGGCAAAGCCGCCGAATACGAAGGTTGCGTAGACCATAATTACGTCGTGAATCAAGCAGATAATCGCAACGACACCCGCCGACCAGCCGCTTATTTTCTTAAACCTGAAAGCAATGTAAATTACAAGCAGGAGGAAGGCGAAAAGCACGGCGACAAGGCATTTCAAGAGGAAAACCTTGCCTGAGCTTGCGCTTACGGAGTTTGTTTCCTCGTGGACGATTGCGTTTTCGGGGAAATCGGCTTTAAGCCGTTCTTCAAGCGCATCGAATTTTTCCTCATTCGAGCTGTCCTGGGTAAAGGCGATTGAAACCGTCGTCTGATTGTCCTCAAGTCCGCTTCCCGTTGTGACGGTTACGTTTGTGCCGAGAACATCAGCCGCCGCCGCATCGATTTTTTCGAGGTCAAGCTCGCCCGAGGCGGTGTAGGTGAGGATTGTTCCGCCTTTAAACTCAATATCGACGTCAACACCGAGGATAAACGAGAACAGGATTGTTACGGCGATAAGAGCCGCTGAAATTGTAAAGTAAATCTTGCGTTTTCCGACAAAGTCAATAACCTTTGTTTCTTTTGCTTTTTCAGCTTTTTCAGCTTCGTTTTTCTTAAAGCCGCCGTAAAGGAAGGGCTTTTTGAAAATTTTAAACTTAGAAATCGAAATAAGCATAAGTCTTGTCGCCGTACAACCCATGATAAAGTTGTAGATAACGCCGACAAGCAGGGTATAGCCGAAGGAGTAAATCGCACCCGCCGTTGACGGGCCGAACCATGTGAAAATCGGAGTGAGAATCTTTGTCGCAAGGCTGTCGGGAGTTCCGAAAGCGCCCATAAGGATAACCGCAACGATTACGACGGTGATGTTTCCGTCAAAAATTGCGGAAAATCCGCGCTCGAAGCCGTTTGCTAATGCGCCGTCAATTGTTTTGCCGCCTCTGATTTCTTCTTTGATTCTTTCTGCGGAAATAATGTTTGCGTCAACGCCCATTCCTATTGAAAGAATAATACCCGCTATGCCCGGGATCGTAAGGGTAAATGCGTTGCTGACACCGAAAAAGCCCGTTACCGCCGCAAGCATACCCGCAACCTGTCCGATAAGCGCAATAACCGCAATCGTACCGGGGAGGCGATAGTAGGCAATCATGAAAATGGCAATTATTATAAATGCAATCATTGCCGCAAGAACCATCGCATCACGAGCGCCCATGCCTAGTGAGGGCGAAATCGTCTGATAGTTGTCGATTACCATTTTGAAAGGCAAAGCGCCGCCCGAAATCTTTTCGGCAAGGTCCTGTGCGCTTTCGAGAGTGAAACTGCCCGAAATCTGGGCGCTTCCGTCAGTAATCGCCTGATTAACCGTCGGATAGCTTATCATTGTGTCGTCCATCCAGATGGAAATGGTGCTTCCGATAAGGCGCTCGGTTGCTTCTGCAAAAAGCTCTTTGCCCTCGTCCTTAAGCTGGAGAGAAACGACATATTGGTCGGTTGTGGAATCGTATGCAACGTAAGCCTTGTCAACGTGCTTTCCTTCAAGAATAAC
>CAZYRV010000099.1:4227-5531 GCA_964649485.1 uncultured Oscillospiraceae bacterium
TTTCAGTCACACCTGCGGGAAGTCCGTTTTCGTCGGTTTGGTTGCCCTCACGGAAGGTAAGCCTTGCGGTTTCGCCAAGCTCTTTAACCGCTGATTCGGCATCAAACGTGTCGTCGTTTGCCTGCCATGGGAAACGCACAATAACTCTGTCGCTTGATGTATCGACATAAGCTTCATAGTCGGTTATTCCGTTGTTAATCATGCGCTGTTCGATTATGTTTTTCGCCGCTGTCATCTGGTCGTCGGTTGCGTCAAAGCCTTCCTCGGCTGTGAACACAACGTCAACACCGCCTCTGATGTCAATACCCCAGCGGATTCCGTCAACGCCTCTGATCCATGTGTTTTGAATATCGCCGTACTGTGTGTAGACTCCTGTAAAGGTGAGTGTCGTAAACACCGCGATTATGAAAAACACAATAAAAAATACAGGCTTTTTTATACGCCTCAATTGCTTTTTCACTCCGTTCATATGCTTTTTATTAAACTTAAGCGGGAAGCCCGCAAAAGTCATTTTTAAATTATAGCTTCACCATACCGCCAAGGAAATTTCTGACCTTTGCACAGTGATGCCTTGTAGTTATGCCGAATAATTCTTTATATACAAAACCCATTCGCCATAAATCGCTTTGCTGTCCTTGCCGAAAACCTCCTGATAATTTTCGGTTTTTATAAGCTCCAAAACCTTATCCCAGCCGTATGTTTTGTCAAGATATTCAATATAAACATGAGCATAATCATAGCCAAACTCGTCCGCAAACTCGATTGGGTTTGACGTTTTTGTAAGTTCGTATGACGGTATAGAAAAGCTTTCCGCCTTTTCTTTATTAAACGGCTGACCGTTTGAAAGATAAAGCGCCATTCCCTCCGTAAGCCAAAGGTCGATTTTCGGATTCAATACGCTTACATAGGCATGAACAAGTTCATGTACGGACGCATATTTATTATTGTCATAGTCATGAACCTTGCCCGGATTTGCCGGTGACGTCAGGATTACATTTGTACCGATATTGTCGCCGATATACCAATCAAGCCCAAAAAGCGGAACAATTAAGCCGTATTTTTTAGTTTGCATCTCATACTGGCTGTCATAAATATACACTGTAACATCTTGCTTTTCACTAAAACCAAGCTTGCCCAACAAAGCTTCCGATTCTGACTCGAGCAGATTGAACACGTCCTCGGCGGATTCGTTTTCGCTTTGATAACAAACATTTATCCACTTACCCTCAAGCAGGCTCATGTTCGGCGATTTAAGCCAAAGTGTCGGGATAAACGAAAGGACGAAAATTAAAAGCAAGCCAAGT
>CAZYRV010000099.1:5541-5904 GCA_964649485.1 uncultured Oscillospiraceae bacterium
CGGAATTTTCACACGCTTTTTCTTTAAAAACTTCAAATCTTCCTCCTTCTAAGCAAGCATAAAAAAGACGAGCATTTATGCACTTAATTATTATAATATAAGAAACAGAAATAGTCAAGAGGAAATGAGGAATTTTTGTAAATGCCCTATACTGTAAGCTCTGCCTTTTCGCCGAGCAAATCCTTATTTTTTTCTAATATCGGCTTAATTACCGTCTTGAGATAATTTTCCGTTTGCTTTGGTGCGCGCCCCGTAAAGCTCTCAGGCTTGAGCACGGCGGTTATTTCCTCCTCGGAAAGTCCAAAGGCGCTGTCGCCGGCAATCCTGTGAATAAGGTCGTTTTCGCCGCCCTCCTGCTTGACG
>CAZYRV010000100.1:0-559 GCA_964649485.1 uncultured Oscillospiraceae bacterium
CATAATAGCCCGTCGCTCCTGCTGTTACGGCAAGAACCGCACACAGCGGGGCGATTATTCTTTTTATTATTTTTTTCATAATTCCCCCAAATTGCCGAATTTTCGGCTCAAGTTTAATATCCGCAAAAACAATTCTTTTATGATAGGAATTTGTTTGTTTTTGAAATTGCATTTTTAAATTACAGAATTTCATCATTGACGCTAAAACTTCGCTTGCATTTAAGCATTTTCTGTGTTAAAATATTTCTATTAAGATTAAAAAGCTTTTTGCTTTCGAAAGGAGCAATATGAAGGCTCTTACCAATACCTTGAAGGTTTTTTTGATGATTTTTTCCTCGATTTGGGGAATGTTTTTAGGCTGTGCTGTGATGCTTGTAATAATTTTCAATAGTGATATTGCCGACCTCCGTGCTTATTTCCCGGACTATATTTTCTGGTACATATTTTGGAATTCGCTTGTTTTCTATGTTATTCCAACATTTTTGGTTATGCTTGAAAAGCGCAAGACCGCTTCTGTTTTGTCAATAATCGGCTTTATAAACACGCTTGTGATTTATGG
>CAZYRV010000100.1:569-3598 GCA_964649485.1 uncultured Oscillospiraceae bacterium
GGTGTTGATGAAAGGCTCGGCATTGACGGCGGCTTTCCGGAAATGGTTTATATGCCGTCGATTGCGATTACAATAATAATATTGTTGCTTACATTTATTCTTGATATGCCTGTAATGATAAGCAAAAAACGAGAACGGGAAAAGGAAAAAGCACCGTCAATCCTTGACACACCTATAAGCAAAAGGAGGAAATAATGTCAATTGTTGATACGGAATTTCAGTTTCATTTGAAAATAAAAAAAGGTGATATAGGAAGATATGTGATTCTTCCCGGCGACCCCGGGCGGGTTCCGCTTATTGCTGAATTTTTAGATAACGCAAAGCACGTCGCCCAAAACCGTGAATATAATATTTACACAGGCTTTCTTGACGGCGAAGCGGTAAGCGTTTGCTCTACGGGAATCGGAGGGCCGTCGGCGGCGATTGCGGTCGAGGAGCTTATAAAGTGCGGTGCGGACACGTTTATCCGTGTCGGAACAAGCGGCGGAATTAACCTCAGGGTAAGCGGCGGCGACCTGCTTATCGCCTTGGCGGCTGTGCGAGGAGAGGGAACAAGCCGTGAATATATTCCGTCGGATTATCCCGCCGTTGCTGATTTTGAGGTTGTTTCCGCACTTAAAGCTGCGGCTGTTCCGCTTTCGGAGGACGAGGACGGAAAGCGCTTTCATATCGGTGTCGTCCAGAGCAAGGACAGCTTTTACGGCGAAATTGACCCTGATTCTATGCCTGTTTCGGCATTTTTAAAGGAGCGCTGGGCGGGCTATGTCAAGTGCGGCTGTTTGACCTCGGAAATGGAGGCGGCGGCAATATTTTCGGTTGCAATCGCAAGAAATGTTCGTGCGGGGGCGGTTCTGACGGCGCTCTGGAATGTCGAACGCACAAACGCAGGGCTTCCGGACAAGCGCTGTGAAAGCAGCGAAAGGGCGATTAAATGTGCAATCGGTGCGATTAGAGAGCTTATCAAAAATGATAAAAAATGATGTAATTGAATAAAAACAGCGGCATTATGCGGCTTTCACAGCGCCGCTTTGTTTCAATTCGGTTATAATTCTATAACAATTTAATGACACTTTTGAATACCGATTGACAAAAAAATTTAGTATGCTATAATTAATAAAAGAAGCATTCACCACTGGATAGGAAATTATGAGAGATAATCCGTCGGCTTTTAATTCAACCGAATATAACGAGAAAATCAAGCTTTCTCTTCCGTTTTATGATGAGTTTTTCAATCAGATTATTGAAACGGTGAGGGTTATAAATCCCGATGTTAAATCATGGCTTGATGTTGGCTGCGGCACGGGGAATATGGCGGGGAAAGCGCTTGAAAGCTTTGATTTGGACAGGTTTGCCTTCAGTGATTGCTCTGAAGCAATGCTTTGCGTTGCAAAAAGCAGGTTTTCTTCTCCGAAAACTGAATTTATTCTTTCTCCATCGGAGGAAATTTGCTTTACAAACGAATTTGATGTTGTAACCGCTGTTATGGTTAATCATTTTCTCACCGCCGAGGGCAGAAAAACGGCTGTACGAAAAAGCTTTGATGCACTTAAGAACGGCGGGGTTTTTATCACGTTTGAAAATTTTGCTCCCGAAAGCGAGCTGTGTAAAGAGCTTTATCTAAAGCGCTGGCAGGCATATCAGCAAGGCTCTGGCAAGACCGAAGAAGAAAGCGAAAAGCACGTGAGAAGATATGGGATTGAATATTTTCCCATTACTATTGCCGAACAGCTTTCGGTTCTTTATGGGGCGGGTTTTCGCACCGCAGAATTATTGTGGGTTTCGTGTATGCAGGCGGGCTTTATCGCAATAAAATAAACCTATTTCAGAATAACTTACAAAGTAATACAATAACATATAGTAAAATAACTTTAAAGGAGAACATCATGTGCGGAATTGTTGGTTATATAGGCGAGCGTGACTGTACAACCGTTTTGGTTGACGGCTTGGAAAAGCTTGAATACAGAGGCTATGACTCGGCGGGTATTGCTGTTTTTGAGGACGGCGTCATCAAAACCGTCAAGACTAAGGGCAAGCTTATAGAAATGAAGAAAAAGCTTGAGGAAATCGGTGCGCCGGAGGGGCATTGCGGCATAGGACATACCCGCTGGGCAAGCCACGGCGAGCCGTCAGACATAAATTCCCATCCGCACAGCAACGGCAGAGTTACTATTGTGCATAACGGTATTATTGAAAATTATGTAAAGCTTAAGGAATTCCTCACCGGAAAAGGTTATACCTTTACTTCTGAAACAGACTCTGAAGTCGTCGCAAGCCTTATCGATTATTATTACGTGCAAAGCGACCCGTTTCGTGCCATAAGCCAGACCCTGCGTGAGCTTGAGGGTTCGTTTGCGCTTGGAATAATTTTCAAGGATTATCCGAACAGAATTTACGCAACCCGCAAGGAAAGCCCGCTTATTGTCGGAAAAGGCGAAAACGAAGCCTTTATCGCTTCTGATATTCCCGCAATTTTAAAGTATACAAAAAATTATTATTTGCTTGACCACGATGAAATTGTGCTGCTTGAAAACGGCGATATTAAAATATTTGATATTCACGGGGAAATTCTTGAAAAGCCGGTTCAAACGGCGAAATGGGATATTGAAGCCGCACAGAAGGACGGTTTTCCGCATTTTATGCTTAAGGAAATCCACGAACAGCCCGAGGCAATCCGCAAGACAATTAACCCTAGAATCAAGGACGGCTTGCCTTGCTTTGATGAAATAAAGCTTGACGACGAAACGCTTGCGGCTTATGAAAGAATTTATGTGGTTGCCTGCGGCACGGCAATGTATGCCGGAATGGTCGGGAAATATGCAATCGAGAAAATTGCCCGTGTCCCCGTCACGGTTGATGTCGCATCTGAATTTCGCTATAACGACCCGATTTTAAGCAATAAGGATTTGGTTATAATCATTTCCCAGTCAGGCGAAACCGCCGACACTATCGCCGCAATGCGCCTTGCAAAGGAAAAGGGCGCAACGACGCTTGCAATTGTAAATGTCCAGTACAGCACGATTGCACGTGAG
>CAZYRV010000100.1:3608-5898 GCA_964649485.1 uncultured Oscillospiraceae bacterium
CGAATATGGCAATCCACACTTGGGCGGGGCCTGAAATTGCAGTCGCTTCAACGAAAGCTTATATTGTCCAGCTCAGCACGCTTTATCTTTTAGCCTTCCGTCTTGCTTTCGCAAAAAAGGTTATTGATGAAAATGAATGTAAACGGCTTACACAGGCTCTTGCGGCGACCCCCGAAAGCGTTTCGCAGGTGATTGAAAACAAGAACCTGTGTCAGTTTGTCGCTTCAAAGCTTGTCGGCTCGGAAAATTTGTTTTTTATCGGCAGAGGGCTTGACTATGCGCTTAGTCTTGAGGGCTCGCTTAAGCTTAAGGAAATTTCATACATTCACTCGGAGGCTTATGCGGCGGGTGAGCTTAAACACGGAACAATCTCACTCATCGAGCAGGGAATACCTGTCATTACAGTTGCGACACAGCGTGCCGTTCTCCCAAAAACCATAAGCAATATGGAGGAGGTTAAGGCGAGAGGGGCTGTGACGATTGCGGTTTCCCGTGCGGCAAGCGAGTTTCCTGCAAAGGTCACCGACTATCGCATTGATGTGCCTGATATTGACGACTTGCTTATGCCGATTCCGACGGTGGTTGCGCTTCAGCTTCTTGCATACTATGCTTCGGTTTTGCGTGGAATTGACCCTGATAAGCCAAGAAATCTTGCTAAATCAGTTACGATTGAATAATTGAAATCCCCTGCTTAAAGCAGGGGATTTTGTTGCTGATAATTGAATATTGATGTTAAAGCGGTAAATCGAAAACCACGTTTAAGCCGTCATAATCGGGATTCGGCTTAATTGTTTTTGCCTCCGTGTCGAAGTCGAACTTTTCGTCCAAGCCGATAATGCTTTTTCCCTTGTAAACCCCAATACAAACACCTTTGTCGGCGTAATCGTTGAGATTATTTACTTCGGTTAAAAAGTAAATAACTCCGTTCCTAAGCGTTTTGTACTCTCCGCCGCCGAGAGTATAAATATTTACATCGAGATAGTTTTCGCCCTTGACAAACGGCGAAACAGCAATATCGTCGAGGTAAACGTTGCCGTCATATTCGGAAATCGGCGTTTCGTCCTCGTTTCTGATTGCCGTAACGAGATAAGAACGGCTTTCATCAATGCTGCTTCCCGAAACCTCAAAATCGGATAAATCCTTGCCCGAAACAATCGCCATCAGATTGATTATATAGCCGTCGTCCTTGACTTCAGAATTAATGTTTATGGCATTTTCGCTTTCGAAGGCTTTGCTTAATCCTTCGTCGCCTGTAAAGCCGGCTATTGTGCTGGGATGAAGCCATGCGTTTAAAGCCAAGGCTGTCGTCGTCACAAGTGCAACAGCGGCGATTGCGATTGCTGCAGAAACAGCGGGCTTTATGCGCTTTTTCGGTTTTTCAAGGCTGAGGTTCGCTTTGTCCTCAATCATATTTTTAATGTTCATCAGATTCGCCCTCCTGAATTTATAGTTGTTTTTCATATAAACCTCGCTTTCACCCAAATATGTTTTCACTGCATTTAAGGTTTTCTCTGAGCTTTTTCTTTGCCTGATAGAGATGATTTTCAACCTGCTTTGTGGTAATGTTCATTGAAAAGCCTATTTCCTTAGGCTTTTGCGAATAATAATACCGCCTTATCACAATTTCCCGCATAGGCTCGGACAGCGTGTTTATTGCGGCAATAAGCTCGCCTTTTGTTTCGGAAAGCTCGATTATTTCCGCAACCTCCATGCCGTTTGCGACAATATTTTCGTCCAGAAAAAGCTCGTTTCTTTTCGTGAGAGTTCTGAATTTATCAATAGCCTTGTTTTTTGCAATGAATGAAAGCCATGATTTAAGGCTTGCGCGATTCGGCGAATATTTGCACGGATTTTCCCATAAAAAGACGAAAACATCGGCGACACATTCTTCAATATCCTCAGGGCTTCCTGTATTTCGCAAAATCCTTGTGCAAACGTGCCAGAGAAGTTTTGAATATTTGTTGACAGCAAGGCACAGCGCCTTGGAATCCTTGCTTTTTATTCCGTTTATTATTTTTAAATCGTCCAAATTATCACCTCAAATTGACCGGTCATCTATTAATACGAACGAAAATGAAAAAACACTTAAAATCAAAAGAGCCTGCCGTTTCCGACAAGCCCTTTTCATATTATTAAGAAAAACCTTGCACCGGCTTTTTTGGCATAGCCCGTCAAGCAAGCTGAACAGACGGCAAACAATGCTGACGGATTTGTTCAGCGAGCATTGTTTATAGCTAATCTTACTTGCTTAAATACTCATGAATGCTTTCGGCGGCTTTTTTGCCGGCAC
>CAZYRV010000101.1:0-5830 GCA_964649485.1 uncultured Oscillospiraceae bacterium
ATAAAACAACAGATTTTGGAAATACATGGAATAAAATTGTAACTCAATGGTCAATAAAATTTTTAAAAGTAATTGCCAGTTGTTCATTTTATTACTCTTGGATAGATATGGGAGGTGAAGGTTCAATGGGTATAAATTCATGCACATCAGAAAATTTTAATGTACCTGTTCAATTTATATATGATTTTTCTTTTATTAATCTTGATAGTGGTTTTGCTGTTACTGGTACAGCTAGTTTAAATGAAAATTATGGTATAATATACAAAAGAGGTATAAAAGCCCCCGAAAAGCCGTTTTCTTCCTTACAAAATATAAAGGGGCAAAACTATGCAGAAATTACGCATCGCCGTTCTTTTCGGAGGAAGCTCAAGCGAGCATGACATCTCTCTTAAATCTGCTTTTTCCGTGCTTAATCACTTTCCTCACGACAAATTCGAGGCTGTTTGTATTGGAATAACAAAAAAAGGGCGATGGCTTTACTTCCCCGGCGATTACAGCCTTATTCCGACAGGCGAATGGGAAAATAACGTGGACTGCTGTTCGGCGGTTATAAGCCCCGACCCGATGCACGGCGGAATTGTAAAGCTTTTTGACGGCGACGCTTCTATTTTGCGGATTGACGCTGTTTTTCCGGTTTTGCACGGAAAATTCGGCGAAGACGGAACGGTTCAGGCAATTTGCGAGCTGGCGGGGCTTCCCTGTGTCGGCTGTGGCATGACATCGTCGGCAATTTGCATGGACAAAGCTTATACCCATGCGGTTTTAGACAATGCGGGAATCCGCACCGCAAAGCATTTTACAATAAAAATTCACGAGCTTGACAAGCTTGACGAGCGCTGCGGCGAAATTATGAAAGCATTCAGCTTTCCTCTTTATGTCAAACCTACAAATGCGGGGTCGTCAATCGGCGTAAGCCGTGCGGAAAGCCTTGACGGGCTTAAGGACGGCATAAAGCTTGCCTTTTCCCACCACGACAAGGTTATCGTTGAGGAAGCAATTGTAGGCAAGGAGGTCGAATGCGCCGTTTTCGGAAACGAAAACCCCGTCGCCTCAATCCCCGGCGAAATTGTTCCCGCAAACGAATTTTACGATTTCGAGTCAAAATATGAATCAAGCTCATCAAAAACTCTTGTTCCCGCAGACATTTCCCCAGAGCAGACTGAAAAGCTCCGCAAAACGGCAATCAAAGCCTATCAGGCGCTTGACTGCTCTGGAATGTCAAGGGTTGACTTTTTCGTAAACGACGACGAAATCGTGCTTAACGAGGTGAACACAATCCCCGGCTTCACCGACATAAGCCTGTATCCGAAAATGATGGAGGCAAGCGGAACGCCCTATGGCGAGCTTATTGAAAAGCTTATTTTGCTTGCGATTGATAAAAGAAAAACTAGCTGAGGTGGCAGATGAACAAAGAAAAGGACGTTTTTATCACGATCAAAAGCGTACAGACCGTTGACGACGAAACAAAGGATACGACAGAGCTTTTCACCGTGGGCAGTATGACGATTGACGACGAAAACAGGCTTGCCGTCCGCTATGACGAAAGCGAGGCGACAGGCTTTAAGGGAAGCTCCGTAACGCTTAACGTTTACGGCGACGACAAAATTTCTCTTATACGAAAAGGCACGGCAAATTCCGACCTTATCATGGAAAAGGGCAAAAAGCACCACTGCCATTACGGCACGGAATACGGCGGCTTTATGGTTGGCATAAGCACCGACGAAATCCGCAATAATTTAAGCGAGAACGGCGGCGATTTATACTTCCGCTATACCGTGGACATAAACTCTGGCTTTATCTCGGTAAACGAGCTTTTTATAAACATAAAGGAGCATGAATAAATGGCATATAATCCGATTGAGAACGCAAAAATTGAGATAAGAGAGCTTATTTTGTCGGCTTTAGGAAGGCTTGTTTCCGATGGGAAAATCCCCGCAGAGCCTTTGCCTGATTTTTTGGTTGAAATACCGAACGACTCGTCGCACGGCGATTTTTCGGCGAACGCCGCCCTTGTTTCCGCAAAGGCGCTCAGGCAGAATCCACGAGCAATCGCACAGCTTATTGCTGATAATATAGAGCTTTCCGGGACATTTTTCAGCAAGGTTGAGGTTGCGGGGCCGGGCTTTATTAATTTTTATGCGGGCGACGGCTGGTTTTCGGATATTGTTGAAAATGTCAACAACCTCGGCGATAATTACGGCAAAACCGACCTTGGAAACGGCAAAACCGTGCTTGTTGAATTTGTTTCCGCAAACCCGACAGGCCCTATGCATATCGGCAACGCAAGAGGCGGCGCTCTTGGCGACTGTATCGCCTCAATCCTTGATTATGCGGGCTTTAAGGCAAGCCGTGAATTTTATGTAAACGACGGCGGAAACCAGATTGAAAAATTTGGCTTATCGCTTGATATCCGCTATCAGCAGGAGCTTGGAAAAGCGATTGAAATGCCCGAGGATTCCTATCACGGAGAGGATATTGTCGAGCACGCAAGGAATTTTATCAAGCTTTACGGCGATAAATATTTAAACGAAAACGAAGCGGTTCGGCGGAAGGCGCTTGTCGATTACGCTCTGCCGATTAATGTAAATACGCTTGAAACAGACCTGTTAAAATATAGAATCAAATATGATAATTGGTTCAGAGAAAGCTCGCTTTACGCAAGCGGAGCGGCGTCAAACGTCGTCGCCATGCTTATGCGCAACGGCTATACCTACGAAAATGAGGGTGCGCTTTGGTTCAGGGCGACGGATTTCGGCGCTGACAAGGACTTTGTGCTTGTCCGTTCGAACGGGCATTTCACCTACATTGTCCCCGATATTGCATACCACTATGACAAGCTTGTCACACGCGGCTTTGACAAGGCGATTGACGTTTTGGGCGCAGACCATCACGGCTATGTCCAGCGCATGAGGATTGCCCTCAAGGCGCTTGGAATCGACGAAACAAAGCTTGATGCCGTGATTTGCCAGATGGTTCGGCTTGTACGTGGCAAGGAAACAATCAAGCTCAGCAAGCGCTCGGGCAAGGCGATTACGCTTGCGACGCTTCTGGACGAAGTGCCGATTGATGCGGCAAGATTTTTCTTTAATCTGCGTGACCCAAACACTCACCTTGAATTTGACCTCGATCTTGCGGTTGAGGAAAGCTCGCAAAACCCCGTATTTTACGTCCAGTATGCCCATGCAAGAATTTGCCGAATCCTTGAAAAAACGGCGGCTGAGGGAATCGTGTTAAACCCCGTGAATATAAGCTTTGAAAGCCCCGCAGAGCTTGCGCTTATCAGAAAGCTTGCTTCACTGCCCTCGGAAATAAACCTTGCGGCGACGGAATACAACCCCTCAAGGATTACACGTTTTTGCTTTGAAACCGCCCAGCTTTTCCATAAATTTTACGACGAGTGTAAAATAATCGGCTCGGAAGAAATTGTTTTGCAATCAAGGCTTGCGCTCTGCCGCGCAACACGGACTACACTTAAAAATATGCTTTCGCTTCTCAAGGTTGAAGCGCCCGAAAAAATGTAAACAAATATTAACGGAAACTTTTTCCACTGGAGGATATTACCTTGTACGCAACCGAAAAAACCTATTATAAGAAGGCTTTCTTCGTGGCTCTTGCCATGGCGGCGGTTTTATTCCTGCCTTTTCTCATTATTGACAGCGGAGTTTTCGTGTTTTACGGCGACTATAACGCCCAGCAGATTCCATTTTATCGGCTTTGCAACGACGCAATCAAAAGCGGCGAGCTGTTTTGGAACTGGAACACGGATTTAGGCGCTGATTTTATCGGCTCGTACAGCTTTTACACCTTAGGAAGCCCGTTTTTCTGGCTTTCGCTTCTCGTTCCCGCCGAATATTCACAGTATGTTATGGCGCCGCTTTTAATGCTTAAATTTGCGCTTGCATCGCTTTTTTCCTTCATGTATATCCGCCGTTTCACGAAAAAGCCTGATTCGGCGCTTATTGGCGGACTTTTATACGCATTTTCGGGCTTTTCAATGTACAACGTTTTTTTCAACCACTTCCACGAGGTTATTGTTTTTTTCCCGCTCATGCTCATCGGGCTTGAAGAGCTTATTGTAAACAAACGCAAGGGGTTTTTCGCCCTCACCGTAGCAATAAACGCACTTGTCAACTATTTCTTTTTCATCGGCTCGGCAATTTTCGTGGTTATTTATTTTATTGTGCGCTCGGTTTACGGCGGCAATTTTAAATTCAGCTTCAAGACATTTTTAAGCGTTGCTTTCGAGGCGGTTTTAGGCGTCGCCTTGGCGGGGATTTTGTTCATTCCGTCAATCGTTTCGGTGTTGGAAATTCCCCGAACAACAAGCTTTCTTTTAGGCTGGGATTTGGTGTTTCACAATCCCTCAAAGCGCTATGGAACGCTTTTGCAGGCAATGTTTTTCCCGCCCGATATTTCCGCACGGCAAAACTTTTTCCCCGGCTCGGAGGCACGTTGGTCAAGCGTTGCGCTTTATCTGCCGTTTTTCTCAATGGCTGGAGTTATAAGCTTTATAAAATTCCGCAAAAAAAGCTTTGTTAAGGCGATTTTGCTTTTGTGCCTGCTTTTCGCCTTTATTCCCGGGCTTAATGCGGTTTTCACCATGTTTAACACAAGCTATTATACACGCTGGTTTTATATGCCCACGCTGTTTTGCGCCCTCGCAACGGTGCTTGCACTTGAAAATGATGAATTTGATTTAAGCTATGGCGCAAAATGGTGTGCCTTTGCCGTGGGAATGATTTCTCTGGTTGCGGTTCTGCCGTCAATGGAAACCGAAACGGTTACCGTAGGCGACACTTCTAAAACCGAATCTGTGCTTAAATTCGGAGACCTCGTCGATGAAAACATAGGTGTTTATATAAGCATTTTTCTTGCGGTATTGACGCTGTTTTTCCTGTTTCGGTTTGCGATAAAGCGGCGAAAAAATCCTGCTTACAGAGCAAATTTCAAGGCGACATTTACTTATACTGTTATATTTTCGCTTGTTTTAGGCTTGTATAACCTTGTTTACGGGCGGATTCTCGGCCCAATGCCAAGCTATTTCCAAAACACCTTTGACGGCGACGAAATCAAGCTTGAGGACGACGGGTTTTATCGTGTCGAGCCTGTCGCCTTTACAAATAATGACAGTATGCTTTGGGGCTTTCATTCCTACAAATCCTTCACAAGCCTGCTTCCTAATTCGGTTTTTGAAATGTACAAGCTTATCGGGAACGAACGCACGGTAAATTCTGCGCCGTCAAACGATTATCTCGAGCTTAGGTCGCTTCTTTCGGGGAAATACGCAATATCAATAAGCGATTCATACAGCGACGGTCTTAATCGCGAAATATACACCCCTTGGGACGGCTATTCTGCCGACGGCGAGCAAGGTGTTTTTGCGGTTTACAAAAATTCAAACTTCATTCCGATGGGCTTTTCCTATGATTATTACGTAACGGAGGAGCAGCTTTTAAAGCTTTCCGCAGCAAACCGTGACAATGTCATGGTTAAGGCGGCGGTTTTGGACGATGAAACAGCCGAAAAGCTTTCAAGACTGCTTTCGCCGCTTCCGAAGTCAGAGCTTACCAAAACGAGGTATGAAAATTTCGTTCTGGACGCAAAAAAGCTCAACGAAAACACGGCGGGCAAATTCGTAACAAGGAAAAACGGCTTTACTGCCGCCGCAAGCTTTGACAAAGAGCGTCTGCTTGTTTTCAGCGTTCCGTATGCCGATGGCTGGACGGCGACCGTAAACGGCGAAAAAGCGGAAATTTACCGGCTTAACGGCGCATTCATGGGGGTTATTGTACCCGCAGGACGCTCAAAAATATTGTTCGATAATGTGACG
>CAZYRV010000102.1:0-1744 GCA_964649485.1 uncultured Oscillospiraceae bacterium
GATTTAAAGGAATGGGCTGCTGATTTTCAGAGCAGCTATAAAGATCCGGACGTTATTAGTCAAGGCAAGACTAATTATAACTATAACAATAAAGAATTCTATGAACAGAACATGAATGCCTTTGCTAACAGAAAAGATCATTTTGAAATCAACATGGAAGTTTCTAAACCCGGATTAGTTATGACAAGTATAAAAACCAAAAATACTTATTGCATCTGCAATATGGTTTGGAAAAACAAATCTGATAAATTAAATCATACATACGATATATATTTACAAAAAGTGATAGATGAGAGGTTAGATTTAGAAAAGGCTTGTGAAAAAGTGAAATGCTGGGTTGAAAAAACCAGACAAGCAGGCGGATCTTTTTTTGGCCGATGGAACCGGTAAATGGCGGTTACAATTTAAATCCTAAAATAAATGTGCTGCGTGGCGGAACGAAAGATTATGGAAGCTATATAAAAGACCGTGTTGATTTAACGCTTTTAGAAATTAAGGAAGTCTATGACAGCGGTATTTTGCAATCCTTGAAAAAATTCAGCAATCGTAAAACGCTGGAAAATAATATTCTTGCATCGCAATGTTTAATTTCTGTTACGATGATAAAATTCTTATCAGAATTTGATTCTTTTTCTGACTATGTGGATTTTTTTGGTTTTGATTCGTTTGTAGGTGAAGAAAATGTTCCTTATAATATTTTAAAGAAGGAACCGACTGTTCTAGACGAAGATAGCAAGTATAAAGGGGCTTTATATAATGATGCAATGAAAGCGGAAGATTATGAAATTATTTTTGATAATATAGTCCGAATGAAAGAAGAAAGACGACGTATATTAAAAATCTCGCTATAATAAAAAGCTTTACCGTGAAAAACTCCGAACCGCTTTGTTACGGCGGCTCGGAGTTCTTTTTATGACAATATATTTATGTTGTATTTTTCCAGCCAGTGCTCCATTTGAATAAAATAAGCGAAAACCTGAGGCGCTGTCATAAGCTGCCCATACCAGTTCTTTTTAAAGCTTTCGCCGTGGCTTTCATAAAGGGCTTCAAGCGCACCACGGTGGGCAATTTCGCAGATGCGGCAATTCGGTTTATCAAGAATTTGCCGGAACATTTTCATCACAAGCGCCAGGTAGGTAGGATTGTGCGTTTTGGGATATGGGTTTTTTTTGCGCCACACAACGTCATTCGGAAGAATATTTACCGCCGCCTGTCTGAGGACGCCTTTTTCCCGCCCCTTGAACGCTTTCATTTCCCATGGTATGTTAAAGGCATATTCGGCTATGCGATAGTCACAGAACGGCACACGAGCCTCAAGCCCGCATTTCATGGTAGTGCGGTCCTTGCGGACAAGCAGCGTTTGCATAAACCAGTTAAAATTAAGCCTATACATTTCCCTCATTCTGCTGTCGCTTTCAAGATATTCCGTGTCGTCAACGGTTCGCTGATAGGCTGTGCGGACATATTCGTCAGGGGAAATATTGCCAAGCACACCTTTGCGCAGCAAGGACTTGCGCTCGTCTGTTGCCGTTGACCACGGAAAGCCGTCTTGAAACAGAATTTCATGGTTGTGATACCATGGATAACCTCCGAAAAGTTCATCCGCACATTCTCCGCTTAGCACAACATTAAACCCCTGCCTTTTAACTTCCCTGCAAAAAAGCATGAGCGAGCTGTCCACGTCTGCCATTCCCGGCAAATCCCGGGCTTCGCAGGCGTCAAAAAGCGCTTCGGCAAGCATAGG
>CAZYRV010000102.1:1754-5573 GCA_964649485.1 uncultured Oscillospiraceae bacterium
CCTGTCGTACTCCCTGGCAGCGATGGCGCAAACCAAACTGCTGTCAAGCCCGCCCGAAAGAAAGGTGCAAAGCGGAACGTCGCTTACAAGCTGGCGGGTGATTGCGTCTGTGACAAGCGACGTGAGGTGCTCGGCAGTTTCGAAAACGTCCTCGTCATGACGTCTTGGGATAAGCCGCCAATATCTTTTTATGTCAAAGCCGCCGTCATAAAATTCAGCAAAATGACCGGGCTTGATTTCTTTAATTCCCTTGAAAACACCGTTTCCGGGCATTTGTGCAGGCCCGAGGAGCATGACGGACGCAATCCCCTCATTGTCGATTTCCGGCTTGACATAAGGGTGGGCAAGAATCGATTTTATCTCCGAGCCGAAAATAATTCCCCCGTCGTATTTATAGTAGAAAAGCGGTTTAACGCCTATTCTGTCACGGGCGAGAAACAGCTTTTTTTCGCTGTCGTCCCATATCGCAACGGCAAAAATACCGTTCAGTTTGTCAAGACAGTCCTCCTTCCATTCTATGTAAGCGCTTAACAGCACTTCTGTGTCAGAATGACCCGAAAAGCGATAACCAAGCGGCTCAAGCTCGGCACGCAATTCGCTTGCGTTGTAAAGCATGCCATTATAAACAATTATGTAGTCCTCGCCTCTATGCGACCGCTTCATAGGCTGTTTGCCGTTTTCGGGATCAATAATAATAAGCCTGCGCTGGACGAGATATGCTTCGTTTGTTTTAAAGCTTCCGTGCTCGTCTGGACCGCGCTCGGCAAGTGTTTGTGATATTTTTGCCATAACTCCGTCCTCAGAGTAAATATTTCTTCTGAAATCAACCCAGCCTGCAATTCCGCACATATATGCCTCTCTTTCTCGTCAGAATCGTAATATCCGAGGTTTTGCCCTGCTTTTTTTGTCGGCAATAACCGATAGTATATAATATGCTAAAAATGGCTTTATGTTGCGGTAATGCCTTAAAATTTAAGCGCTTGCTTTGTGCTGTTTTGCCTCAACACTTTGTCTTGATGTTGCGCAATATGCCTTTATTATGTTGCGCAAACGCTTTTAAGCCGTTATTTCTCATTTATTTTTTTGTTGATTATCTACAAAAATATTGAATTAACTTTGTAGTTATAGTCGATTGACACCATCGAATTTACATGATATACTAAATACATGAAAGTTGCTCAACCGATTGCGCAGTAGAATAAACAATACATTTAAGCTATTATGTTGTTTATTATCGCTTGTTGAGGTTTAAGCTTCAGAAAAAGCTTAACCAAAGCGCAATCATTTCTATTTAAATGCGGTCTTGAATTTGATTCCGCAAGCTGTTGCTGCTTAGATTGAAAAGGATTACATAGCCATTTGGCAATTGCCGTTCAGAAATGATTTCAAATTGAACTTAAGCTTTTGTTTATGGGCTTTGAGATGATTTTTCAGAGCATTACTAAACGAGATTGAAAACACTGACGCTGAATTTAGGGTGAGTATGGAAAAAAATAAAATAACCATTAATGACATCGCCGCAAGGCTTGGACTCTCGAAAACAACCGTTTCACGTGCTATATCGGGAAAGGGCAGGGTAGGCGCCGAAACCCGCAAGCTTGTGCTTGATTATGTGGAAAAGCACAGCTATCGCCCGAATGCAATCGCAAAAAGCCTTGCTTTTTCAAAAACCTTTAATATTGCGGTTGTGCTTCCGCCTGAGGTCGATACTGCGGCGACGCCGTTTTTCCAAAAGGCGCTTATCGGCATAAGCGAGGCGGCGGCTTGCAGAGATTATGACGTGCTTGTCACAACGGCGTCAGAGCTTGACGTGAACAGCTTAAAGCGTGTGACAGACAACCATAAGGCAGACGCTTTCATTCTTACACGTTCGCTTTTTCACGATGCCCCCGCAGAGCTTTTAAAAGGGCTTGGCGTTCCGTTCGTGGTAATCGGCACAACCTCCGACGAGGAAATTATCCAGATTGATAACGATGTTCCCGAGGCTTGCTGTGAGCTTACGTCGCTTTTGATAAAAACAGGGCTTAAAAGCATTGCGCTTGTCGTTGGAAGTCAAGAATACATAGTAAATAAAGCAAGATACGACGGCTTTTTAAAGGGCTTTGGTGATTGCGGAAAAACGGTTGATCCAACACTTGTTTTTACTAATTCAAACAATCAATCCGCAATTGACGGGGCGGTTTCCCGAATACTTGAAAAGAAAGCAGATTGCATAATCGCAGGCGACGACCTGATTTGCAGCAGAATTCTCACAAAGCTTCAAAGCAAGGGGAAAAACGTCCCATCTGATATAAAAGTCGCTTCCTTTTACAACAGCTTTTACCTAGAAAACCATAATCCGCCGATAAGCTGTGTAAATGTTGACGCAAAGGCTCTTGGGGTTATTGCGGCAAATACTGTTCTCAAGCTTTTATCGGGAAAGGAGGTAAAAAGGAAAATAACAGTTCCGTATGAAATTGTCTTAAAGCAATCAACAAGCTGACGGCGCAATGTTCTTTGCGCAATTTTAAAAGTAACACAAACATTTAAGGAGGAAATTATGAAGAAAAAATTATTAAGTATTATTGCGGCAAGCGCAATGGTTATGACAAGCTTTGCGGCTTGCAATAACACAAGCGAAAGCTCGTCCGGCGGAAACACAACCTCCGCCCCCGAAGGTAAGACAACCACTGCACGGGCCTGCCGGCGTAGGACCTGACCTCTTTGCAGCTCCTCATGATAAGCTTGGCGAGCTTGTAAGCGGCGGACACGTGCTTCCCACGGCGAATGCTGACACGGTTAAGGAAGCGGTTCTCGGCGCTTGCTCAAGTGCGATTACATATGACGGAACAATGTATGGCTATCCGATTTCCGCTGAAACCTATGCGCTGTTTTATAACAAGGCTCTTGTAAGCGAAGCTCCTAAAACCTTTGACGAGCTTATTACAATAAGCAAGGAAATCAACCAGCAAAGCGGAAAATACGGCTTTATGATGGACGTTGGAAACGGCTATTATTCTATCATTTTTACAACATCTGAAAATAACCGCCTTTTTGGTGAATCCGGCAGCGATACCTCAAATACGAATATTAACTCTGAGGCTTCCGTAAAGGGAATGCAATTCTTCCAGAGCCTGCGCTCACAAATTCTTGACGTTCCTGCGGCAGACCTCACAACGGCAATTGCTGACGGCGCATTCTCAAGCGGCAACGTCGGAATGTACCTCACAGGACTTTGGAATGTCAAGCCGTTTACAGATGCTGGCATAGATTTCGGCGTAGCATCGATTCCGTCGCTTCCCGGCGAGTCTACTCCTCCCGCTTCTTTCTCCGGCACAAGAACAATGTTTGTTTCCGCTTATACAGAGCATCCCGATCAGGCGAATCTTTTCGGCGAATTCCTTCTTACCGAGGAAATGCAGAAGCTTCGCTTTGATATCACAGGCGCACTTCCTTCCATAAATGTTGAAGTTGACAGCCCTTACATCGAAGGCTTCCTTACACAGCTTGACTATGCTTTCCCGATGCCCTCAATCCCTGCAATGGGCAAATATTGGGACGCAATGAATGCGGCAAGTGCCAATATCTGGGACGGCGCTGACGTTAAGACAGAGCTTGACAGCTGTAATGCGGCAATCTTAAGCGAATAACTCCTCAAATATATTCTCCGAAACGGCATAGGCAAAGGGCAGGGGCGACAGTAAATTTCTACAATACGGCAATCGGTTTACTGTTCGCCCCGCCCTACCCATGGCCGTTTTTTCTAAGCAGAATCTAAGGCATCACGCACAAAGACCAGAAACTTCCTTGACGGCACGCTTGCTTTGTTCTCAATAGCAA
>CAZYRV010000103.1:0-206 GCA_964649485.1 uncultured Oscillospiraceae bacterium
GCCCCCAGCAAGGCAGGGTTGTGCGGTTCTATTGCGACGTCCGAAAGCCCGATAAACGCTTATTTGAATGTGACGGGAGAGCGTTTTTGAAGCAAGCCGTAAGCGCCGCCGAAAAAATGGGCTATACCGTTCAGATTGGCTCTGAATGTGAATTTTACTTGTTTAATTGCGATGAAAACGGCAAGCCGACTAAAATTCCGCAGGAC
>CAZYRV010000103.1:216-1977 GCA_964649485.1 uncultured Oscillospiraceae bacterium
CAATGCCGGCTATGGCGATGTTTTCCCGCTTGACAGAGGGGAAAACGTTCGGCGAGAAATCTGCCTGACGCTTGAGGAAATGGGAATCCACCCCGAAACCTCACACCATGAGTCGGGAAAGGGACAAAACGAAATTGATTTTAAATATTCAAATGCGCTTGATGCGGCGGATAATTTGCAGACTTTCAAAAATGTTGTCAAGAGCATTGCCCATGGCTATGGGCTTTTCGCATCGTTTATGCCGCTTCCTGTAAGTGACGATTTCGGAAGCGGGCTTCACATAAATTTTTCGCTTGTTAAGGACGGAAAAAACATTTTTAAAAGCCCCTCCGAGGGTCACTGTCAAGAGGCGGAAAGCTTTATTGCAGGCATTTTAAGCCGAATTAAGGAAATAACGCTGTTTCTCAATCCGCTTACAAATTCCTACGAACGCTTTGGCAAGGGCGAAGCGCCGAAATACATTTCGTGGTCGCACGAAAACCGCTCTCAGCTTATCAGAATCCCCGCCGCAAACGGCGATTTGGCAAGAATGGAACTTCGTTCGCCCGACCCTGCCTGCAATCGGTATATCGCCTTTGCCCTGCTTATTTATGCGGGTATTGAAGGCATTCAAAACGGGCTTTCGCTTCCTAAGCCGACAAATTTCGACCTTTACAGCACTGATAAATCCGTGCTTGAAACCCTTACGGCGCTTCCCGAAAGCTTGGACGAGGCGATTAAGCTTGCGGAAAACAGCAGGTTTATCAACAGTATCCCCGACAACAGAATCCTCAAGGCTTTCATGCGTGAAAAATCAGCCGAGCTTGCAGAGCTTAACGTTTGCTCTGACAGAATTACAGCCGAGGACGAAAAATATTTCAAATATTATTAATAGAACGGTGGTGACACCTTGAACAACGTCCTTATCGTTTCGAACAATGACAAAACAACCTCAGTCATAACCCAGTTCATAAAAGACGACAGACCCGCCGAAATCATAAACGCAAAGAGCGTTTCAGAGGCTCGCCGTGCCGTTTTGCGGACTGATTTTGATTTAATATTAATAAATTCCCCATTGCCCGATGAATTCGGCACGGATTTTTCGCTTACCGCCGCAGAAAAAACCTCGGCGGGGATTGTCCTGCTTGTCAAGGCGGAAAATGCTGATTTGATTGCGGAAAAGGTTGAGGACTTCGGCGTTCTTGTGGTGTCAAAGCCTATCGTAAAACAGCTTTTTTATCAGGTTTTAAAGCTTGCGATTACGTCGAGAAAGCGTATTCTCGGCTTGCAGAATGAAAATGTTCGGCTTCAGGATAAAATTGAGGAAATACGGCTTGTTGACAGGGCAAAATGCGTTCTTATCCAAAACCTCGGCATGACAGAGCCTGAGGCTCACCGCCATATAGAACGCAAGGCAATGAACAACAGAATCACTCGGCGGGAGGTCGCCGATGGAATTTTAAAGCAATACCCTCCATGCTAATCAGCAAGCAAATTTAAGAATATATTTTTAGGGCTTCACCGCCATCTTTGTGCGGTGAAGCCCTATTTTTTCAATGTCAGCCGAGTGCGATTTTGTCGATAATGCCAAGCTCTTCATCGGTAAACGAGGTGTTGTCCAACGCTTTGATATTGTCGAGAATCTGCTCTGGCTTTGACGCTCCGACAAGCACGCTTGTCACGACTCCATCTTTTAAAACCCAGCTTAGAGCCATTTCCGCAAGTGTCTGTCCTCTTTCCATCGCAAGGGCATTAAGCTCTTTTATCTGCCTTAGCCTCTCG
>CAZYRV010000103.1:1987-5490 GCA_964649485.1 uncultured Oscillospiraceae bacterium
TTTTTCGGAAAGAAAAACACCGCTTTTCTTAATTCTGCTGTCCTGCGGAATGCCGAGCAAATATCTGTCCGAAAGCATTCCCTGCTCAAGCGGGCTGAAAGCGATTATTCCCTTGCCCTCAGCATCTGCGCTTTCTTTAAGCCCGTTTTTCTCAATTGTACGGTCGAAAATTGAATAACGGTTTTGGTTTATCACAAAGGGGCATTTTAGTTCATCAAAAATTTTAACCGCCCTTTTCATTGTTTCCCCGTCATAATTTGAAATCCCCGCATAAAGCGCCTTGCCGCTTTTCACAGCATGGTCAAGCGCACCAAGCGTTTCTTCAAGCGGCGTTTTGGGATCCATTCGGTGATGATAAAAAATATCAACATATTCAAGCCCCATGCGCTTTAAGCTTTGGTCGAGGCTTGAGAGAAGGTATTTTCTGCTTCCCCAGTCGCCGTAAGGCCCTTCCCACATATAATAGCCTGCCTTAGTGCTTATTATAAGCTCGTCACGATATTTTGAAAGGTCCTCGCTTAATATTCTTCCGAAATTTTTCTCCGCACTCCCTGCGGCCGGCCCATAGTTATTCGCCAGATCAAAGTGTGTTATTCCGTGGTCAAATGCGGTGAAACAAAGCTTTTTCATCATTTCAAGGCTGTCGTTGTCGCCGAAATTATGCCACAAGCCAAGCGAAACCGCAGGAAGCAATAAACCGCTCTTCCCCACCCTGTTATACACCATTTTTTCGTATCTCAAATTATTTGCGCTGTACATAAAACCTCCTGTTTTTGTTCTTGCCGTAACAAGGCTTTCCGTGCTGCGGCAAAATATTGGCTATTCTGTTCTGAATTGATTCTGAAACTCCTTCGGAGTTTGCCCGACGTGCTTTTTAAAAACATTCTGAAAATAGCTTTGCGATGAAAAAGCCAGAAAATCGCTTATCTGCGAAATTTTCATGTCCGACGTCAGAAGAAGCCTCTTTGCCTCGTCGATTTTTACAGTTGTGATAAAGTCGCCGATAGTAACACCGGTGTCGTTTTTAAAGCGTTCGCACAGGTAAGAACGGTTCATGTTAAGAGCGTCGGCGACGTCGTCAATGAGAATTTTGCCGCCTATGTTTTTAAGAACGAACCGCATGATTTCCTTTGCGAGAGGCGATTGGTCAGAGCCGCATTTGATTGCCTCAACCCGCTTTGTATAGTCAAGCATCATCTGCATATTAAGCATGGCTATGTCACTTGCGGATTTCATTGACTCGGCCTTTTGAATATACATATCGCTCAGAGCAAATGCTGTTCGTGATGGAAGCCCGCCGGAAATTGCGGCACGGCTGAAAAGAGTCGCCGCACAGATGAAGGCGTTTTTCCTCTGCCTGAGCTCGTCCGTGGCAATCGCCCCGATTCGTCCCGTCGGCGGTTTTTGAAAAAAACTTTGAACGGCGGCGACATTTCCCGAGCTTATATACGAAAGCGCTGTTTTCTCCATTTGAAAGGTGTTGTGAATTATATCTTCTGACAAGTCGCCGCTGTGTTTCTCCACGCCTTTAATCGGCAGATGTTTATGCCAGCTGTGCTGGACAAGATGCGAAACAGTAAGCTTTTCCTCATTAAGCGCATAATTCACAAAGCAGATTATTTCAAGAAAATTTTCAAAGGGATACGGCACAATGTTCGACAGATAGGTCTGAAGCTCTGAAAGCCTGCCGTGAGATTCTCCAAGGTCACGCAAAATCTCAACCGTTTCGTTTTCGCCCGGACGAATTTGAAAGGTCGGGCCTATCACAAGGGTTGCTCCGTCGTTTTTTACCTTTATTACGCCGAATAAAAGAAGCTCTGATGTTTCGATATAGTATGCGCTTTCATTCTCTCTTTCTATACCGCTTTCTATCATTGCTGTGAAATCAAAGTCTATATCGGTATGGGAATAATGCTCGGCAAGCTTTCCCGCCTTATATATCCTCACTTCAAGCCCGCTTAGATGTCCAAGACCCTGACAGAGACAGTTATAGTCAAATTGCACAACTTTCAGCTCCTTTTATTTTACGATAATTTTAACATAAAAACGAATATATTGCAAGAAGATTTTTATCTTTCAATGTATACTGATAATAGCATATAGTAAATTGTCACAAAAATTTTCAATTTGGAGGTGGAATTGTGGTTAAATTAAAGTTTCTGGATAAGCCTATTTTCGACAACCGAATTAAAAGCGAAAACACAACCGCAAAGGAAAGATGGTTTGGTTATCTTCTCGGACCTGCGGGAGCAATGCTTTTAAACGCTGTTTTGGCGACATATCTGAACGTGTTCTACACCGACGTGCTTGACCTTACTTCGGTCTGGGGCGGAACTTTTCTGATTGTTTTTCCGATAGTGTCGAAGGTTATAGACGCTTTTTGCAGTATGGGAATGGGCTATATAATTGACCATACCCGCTCGAAACAAGGAAAAGCACGTCCGTGAATTCTGATTTCGTCGCTTCTGCTCACGATAACAGCAATCCTGATGTTCACAATTCCGCAGGCAAGCCAGACGGTTCAGGTAATCTGGGTTATGGTTTCGTACAACCTTTTCTATTCATTTGCGAAAACAATATTCAACATGAGCCACAACCTTATGGTTCCGCTTTCGACTCGAAACGTTGTCCAAAGAGGAAAGCTCTCCGTTTTTAATCAGATTTCTACAATTATGATGAGCGGAATTCTTACCGCCCTTATTTTCCCTATGGTTATCATGCCAATTATCGGAATTGACAAGGCAAACTGAATTCTCGTCATGAGCATAATTGCAATAATCACATTCCCGCTTACCCTGCTTGAATATTTTTATACAAAGGAAAGGGTTTCGGAGGAAGAAGCAAAAGCGCCCGAGGTAAAGCTTGAATACAAAAAGCAGTTTAAAGCAATCTTCACGAATAAATACATGATTTTGATTTACGTATACTTTTTGGTTTACACAATCGGAACAAGCTTTAAAAATCTCGGACTTGTCTACTATTCA
The DNA here is from genome assembly GCA_964649485.1 of uncultured Oscillospiraceae bacterium. Classification (GTDB taxonomy): domain Bacteria; phylum Bacillota; class Clostridia; order Oscillospirales; family Ruminococcaceae; genus JAAYSD01. Next base: position 4,972 of record CAZYRV010000103.1, read on the forward strand.
AACTATGTCCTCGGAACATACAACGACGGAATCACTCAAACCCTGCTCTCCGTAATCGGCGGAATCCCGATGGGAATCGGTATTTTCCTTGTCTGGCCGCTTGCAAAAAAATTCGGAAAACGAAATGTGACGCTTGTCGGCTTTATTCTCTACGCAATCGGAAGCGCTATTTGCTGGATTTTCCCGACTAATATGGTAATTGTGCTTGCCGGTCAGTTTATTAAAAATATCGGCGGCTTGCCTTGCGCTTATGTTTTCATGGCTCTATTCGCTGATACGCTTGATGATGTCGAGTGGCGCTCGGGCTTTAGGTGCGACGGTATCGCAATGTCCGTCTATAACATAATCGCAATCGCTCTCGTCGGAATCTGCACAGGCATTTTTAACGGCTTGCTTTATCAGTCAGGCTATATCGCTCCGTATTATGATGCGGCGGGAAGCCTTGTCGCCGTCCAGTCGCAAAGCGCACAGAATATGATTACTTTCTCGTTTGTAGGTCTTGAGGTATTTACGGGAATT
>CAZYRV010000104.1:0-1550 GCA_964649485.1 uncultured Oscillospiraceae bacterium
AATTGATTTTTGTAAATTGCCTTTTTGCTTTAACTTATATTTTTTTATATATTCTTTTAATTTATCAATATTTTTGTAAGAGCCGCTACAATTCATAACAAATATTAAATTCATCTCAAAAACACCGTCTTTATCATGTTCAAGCCATTTGGAAGACAGATATTTTTTTACAAGCTCGGCATCTATTCGATTCATTTTATATATTTCATTGATTTTATTTCTGCAATATTGAATTGAATCATTATCATTTCCATCGCCGCAAACAAGGCTTATTATAAACAATTCGAAAGGGTTATCGGGAGCGATGGGTTTTATTCCTGTTTTAGAGTATTCAGAACCTTTTAAAATCTTCCCAACCATCGAACGGTTTAAAAGTTCATCACTTAAAACCTCCGCAGTTTGATTAACCGCAGGAGTTTTAAAGCTGAGCATACCCAATTCAGTTTTCCTGTAAAAGAAAGCTTCTTTTGTCCCTTTTGTTCTTGTAAGCTTCATATTGTCACCTCTAACGTCAAACAGCTATAATTGAAAAAGCGCACTTGTTCTTCGCCACAATAAGTATATCATTTTATGAGAATTTTGTCAATATTTAAAATTATATATTATTATTTGTATAAAAAACCGCTTCACATTTCTGTGAAGCGGTTATATCTCAAGATATAGCGAACGAGCTTGCAGCCATTATTAATCGACTGCTTTATCTGCCTTTGTGGGCAAAGTCCAAGCCCGCTTCTACACTGCCGTGCCGTTCAGCTCATAGCCCATTTCATTAAGCACGGATATCGTGTTCGTAAAAGTCGATTTAACCCTGACATAATACAAATCATTGTTAAAATTATCGTAAATAAGCAAAAGCGCAACGTTATTGTTATCATAATCAAGAGGATTTTCCTCGGCAATAAGGTCCTTGCTTAACGCATCGGCAATCTTTCTGCCGTCAATTTTATTGCTTTTATCGTTGCTGTCATTAAACATTTTATAGCCGAATCCAAGGGCGGTATCAATATTCTGCTCGCCAACAGCGATTTTAACCTCTGTTTGCGGCTTTTTTAATATCCTAGTAAAATAATTCGCCCATGCGGTTTTGCTTTCTTCCGTCTTGGCAATTTCAGAGAAATCATCATACAAATCAGCATAAACCCTTTCATACAAACGCTTAAGGCTTCCTCCGCTTTTAAGATAGTAATTGATTTCAATATTAAAATATTCAAAATTTCCTTCTTGTTGACTAATATAAAACTCGTCATTGTTTGAAAAAAATTCTTCTTCCGCCTTATATTGCTCAATATTTCTGCGCTGGGTTTCACGGACAGCTTCGATAATTTCCGGGGCGCTTATGCTTACCGAAAAAGGCGCTCTGCTATAATAATAATCATAATAATAGTAATCCCCATCGTTGTCGCCATCAACAGACTTATCATGGGTTTTATCCCCGATTTCACCGGACATATAAACCTCGGTCATGGGATCATAATTGATTGACACAGAACTAATATTGTCCATTTCAGGGATTTTTTCCATCATGCCGAAGCCCTGGGCAGACATTATAA
>CAZYRV010000104.1:1560-4263 GCA_964649485.1 uncultured Oscillospiraceae bacterium
TACATAACAACCCGCAACAGTCGCCGCATAACGCAAAATTGTGAATTGAAACTTTTTAAAGCCCCTGTTTTTGATTACGTCGAAAATAACAAAATCTACAAACGTCATCACAAGCATAGCGATAATAATAGGCGTTCTGGCCTCCCCCTGCTTTGTGTTGTAGATGCCCATGACGAAAAGACCTACGAAAATGTAAATATTAAGCGTCATAAAAACGTGGTAGGCAAAACGATAGACAAAGGGCATTCCGACAAGCTCTGCACGGCGCTTTTTATTGAGATAATACGATGCCGCAACCAAAAGCCCGAAAAATACGATTACGGGAATAAAAATCTGCGGACTGTAAATATAAGCATACGGAAAGCCGCTGTAGGCAAATGTAACTAAATTGATGCCCGTGCCGATTATTAAGCCTATCGGTGAAGTTGTTGAAATAAGCTTTTGTATGATTTCACCGTAATTCACACCGTAAACAGAAACATAAATCGAGCTTGCGGCAATCGCCAGAACAGCCGGTATTATCGCATTTATCATAAACGAATATATGACCGCCTCAACCTTGCTTCCGCAAAGCATTGACACAAAAATCGTCAATATATACACCATCAGAATTATTACAAGCCCCGTCACCATATAAGAAAACACATGAGCCGGCGGTACAGAGCCGAATATTTCCTGATGGTTATAATAGGCAAAATTATAAATGATAATTCCGATTACAGAGCTTAAAATGTACGGCATAGAGGCGACGGTTGCGCCGGCAAGAAAATCGCCCCAAAAGCGCTGTTTTGTGCTTATCGGAAGCGAATATGCCATATCGACAATCGTCCTGTCATGGAGATAATCAACGCTTGCAAAGGCGACTATAAACGACATAAAAGCAGTTATTATGAGAGCCATCGAGGCAATCACAACTGATGCGACCACATAATATTGATATACGTCGGACTTGTCGTTGTAAAAAGCAAGCGTGGTTGCGACAAGCGGATAGCTTAAAACCGCAAGGATTGAGAGCATTATAATCTTATTTTTCTGGACGCCTATTCTGTAAAGATAATACTTCAAAAAGCGGTTTTTAATCGTTTTTAATGCCGCTGTATTCATAGCCGAGTCCCTCCATTTCATAGATAAATACTTCCTCTAAAGAAAGCGGAACAATGTCAAGGAATTTTGGGCTTTTCTCCTTGACAAAGGCTTCAACCTTTTCAGGCTCGCCCTTTGCAATTATATACACAACGCTTCCCTTTTTCTCAAAATGAAGAAGCTCAAGCCCCTCAAAATCCTCCTTTGTATAATCCTTGTCAAAAGCGGTCTGGATTTTGTGGATATTTCCCTTTACGCTGTCAAGCTCTCGGTTGAACAGGATTTTGCCGTTGTGAAGAAGCCCGACAGTGTCGCAAAATTCGTCAATTTCCTTAAGGTTATGCGAGGAAATAACAACCGTCAGATTATTATCGAGCATTGCGTCAACAAGCATTCTTTTGACGATAATTCTCATTGTCGGGTCAAGCCCGTCAAAAGCCTCGTCAAGCAGGATATAATCAGCTCCGCTTGCAATTGCACAAATAACGACGGATTGGCGCTTCATACCCTTTGAAAAGGTTGAGATACGCTTGTTTTTCGGCAGGTTCAAAACCCTCCAGAGCTTGTCGAAAACCTCTCCCGAAAACTTAGGGTAAAAGCATTCATAATAATTACGAAGCTCTGTAAGAGTGTATGAATTAAACTGAACCGTTTCGTCGTCAACGAAAAATACCCGTTCTTTTACATTTGGATTGTCGAAAACGGCCTTTCCGTCAATCAGTACATCACCGCTGTCAGCACTGTAAATGCCTGATAAAAGCCGCAAAATAGTTGATTTGCCCGCACCGTTCGAGCCGAGAAGCCCATATGCCGAGCCTGACGGAATCTCAAGGTCAATCCCGTCCAAAGCAACATGGGCGCCAAATTTCTTGGTTGTTTTCCTTAGATTAATCATGCCTGCCTCCGGTTATAATTTTTGGATTGTGTCAATAAGCTCGCTTTTTTCAAGCCCTTGCTTAAGCGCTTCATGGGCGTGCTCTGAAAAAATTTCCACTGCCTTTTCCTTTATTCGATGCATTTTATCGTTCAGATCCCGTGCATAGCTTCCCTTGCCGGGAATTGAATAAATAAAACCCGCCTGCTCGAGAAGCTGATAGGATTTCTGAACGGTGTTCGGATTTATCCCAAGCTCTTTCGCAACCTCTCGTATTGTCGGCATTTTTTCGTCAGGAAGAATCGTTCCGGCGATAATCAGCTCGGAAATGCGTTTGACAAGCTGTTCGTAGATTGGCACACCGCTTTGGATATTTATTGAAAACATCTGTTCACCGCCTTAATTGTATTGTATGTGTTAGTACAGTTATTATATCAGATAAAAAAAGCTTTGTCAACAGTTTTTTAAGATTTTGTTAAAAAACTCTTAAGAATTTCTGGCTATACATAAAAATAAATCAAATAAAGATTGCAATGGGCGAAAAAATGTGTTATAATTTATCTATATGAATTCTACAAGGAGTGAAAAAAATGACCGCCGACCCTTATGGGCAAGCTTACGAAAATTTAAAATCAGCAACAGCGGTCATTTCCTTGACGGCATGACTCTTGTTGCGTAAAGGGGATTGCTATGCTTAATTATTACAAAACCGAAAACGGTAAAATGACAGAGCAAGAGGTGCTTTG
>CAZYRV010000104.1:4273-5426 GCA_964649485.1 uncultured Oscillospiraceae bacterium
ATAAATGCCACCAACCCAAGCGAAACGGAAATTTCATACCTCGAAAGTGCTTTGCAGATTGACAGAGATTTTATCCGCTCTGCTCTTGACGAAGAAGAAACCTCCAGAATCGAAAACGAGGACGACCAGACGCTTATCGTCGTGGACTATCCTGTCGCCGAGGCTGATGAAGAAAAGAAAAAACGCATACCCTACTATACGCTTCCTATGGGAATTATTATTACCAAAAAGAACGTCGTAACCGTGTGCCTTAAAGAAAATATTGTTTTAGATGAAATCGCAACCGGAGTTATTAAAGGAATCGAAACCCACCTGAAAGCCCGCTTTGTCTTTTTTATCCTCCTTAGAATTGCGACACGATATCTACAATTTCTTCAACAAATAGACAGACTTTCAAGCTATATTGAAAGTGTCCTCCATAAGTCAACTAAAAATAAGGAGCTTATACAGCTTTTAGGGCTTGAAAAATCACTTGTTTATTTCTCAACCTCTCTTAAATCAAACGAAGCTGTGCTTGAAAAAATTCTCAGAGGCAGAGCAATGAAGCTTTACGAGGAGGATCAAGAGCTTCTTGAGGACGTACTCATCGAGATTAAGCAGGCAATTGAGATGGCAAGCATTCACACAAACATTTTATCAGGAACAATGGACGCATTCGCAAGCATAATCTCAAACAACCTAAGCATAGTAATGAAAAAATTTACTATTTTGTCAATGGTTCTTGCCGTGCCCGAAATTGTTTACAGCTTTTACGGCATGAACGTCGAGGGGCTTCCATTCCCGAATATTTGGTTTATTTTCGGAATTTCAGCATTTCTTGCCGCTTTTGTCGGCTTCATTCTCATGAAAAGCAAGCTTTGACAATCGAAAAAAAGGAGTTGCCAAATGGACTATGAAGAGCTTAAAGGCAGATTAGACTTTGCCTTGGGTCAGCTTATCAAAAGAAAGCGTATTTCTGAAGATGAGAGGGTAAAGCTTTCAAGCTATATCAAGGACGGCTTTCCTTATTTTAACTATTCCGATGCCGGCACAGAGCTTTTTCCCGCTGACAATGAAAACGGTTTTTCCAGACCGCAAAGCGCTCCCCCGCAAGAAACACTTCGGCAGAACGCAGGACAGCCTGTTCCCCCGCAAGAAACACTTCGGCAAAACG
>CAZYRV010000105.1:0-1008 GCA_964649485.1 uncultured Oscillospiraceae bacterium
ACAAAGGCATAAGGCGCTTGGTCGAGGTTGCCGTGATATATTGCGAAAAGCGCCGCCGTGATGATAACGGCAAGGCGGTCGCCATAGGGCTGAATCGCACGCAGAAGAAGCCGCCGGAACAATATTTCCTCGCCAATTGGCGCAAGCACTGCGACAAAAACCGCAAACACCGCCGTTTCATAGGCGGAAGCAGGCTTGACAGCCTGAAGGGCGTCCTCAATAAGCCCCGTGCCGAAAACGGAATTCATTGCTTCGCTTATAAATTTTACGGCAAGGCTTGCCATAGAGCCGCAAAAAAGCATGGCGAAAAGAAAAAGCACGGTATGCCACGGCTTAAAGCCGTAATTCGGCTTTTTTGCGGACCTGATATTGCCTTTGTAGATTCCGTAAACAATTGCCGAGGGCAGAACGTAAGAGCAAATAGCGTTCATTGCCATGTTTAAGGTGTATTTTGAAGCGGCGGAGGCGGTTATTAAGCCGATAAGCGGAGAAAAAAGAATGACTATTACCGACCATAAAATTATAGGGGTGAACAGGAATATTGCCGCAAAAAGCCAAAACCTGTTAAAAAAGCCGCTTTCATCTGAGCCGAACGTTCTTGCTGTCATGATTTAATACCTAAGGCTTGTAAAAGCTGTGCCGTAAAATAATTGCCTGAAAAAACGTCGATAATAAGCACAAGCGCAATTGCAAAGCTTATTGTGAAGAAAAAGCCGCCGAGCTTTTTCCGCATGGGCATTTCGCCCCATATTGCGGGGGTGCGGTAACGCTTGATTTTTGGTATTCTCACCGCCGCCATGAAAAGCCCGATGAAAACAATCACCAGAATTACGACCATAAAGCTATAATAAAGCAGAATTTCGGGTGTGTCGGCGGGAGAGCCGCTGAACGTGCCGTTTATAAGCTCTTGAATCGGCTTGGTTGAGAGGAAAATCACGATTATTCCCGCAACGGAATTTACCATTGCATGGAGAATCATTGTTGAAAAAATTGATTTTGTCGAATAAG
>CAZYRV010000105.1:1018-5385 GCA_964649485.1 uncultured Oscillospiraceae bacterium
TATAGCCGAAGGCGATGCCGATTACGGTTGCGAAAAAGAATTGACGGAAATTGCCGTGGGCGAGTCCGAAAATCAATGCCGAAATGAATATCGCAAAGCCCGAGCCGTACGGCAAAAGCTTGCGCATAATGATCCCGCGGAACCATATTTCCTCAAGCACAGGCGCCATCACGACGAACTGAAAAAGTAGAATCAATGCGGAAACCATGCTGTTCGGCGTGCTTCCCTGCATGGTGTTGAAATAATCGGTGAAGCTCTGCTCGTTCATGAAAAGGCGGGCGATGAGGATTGTGAGGAGATTGACAGTCATTGCGATTGCGTAAATCGGCGCAAATGTGAATACCGCACGGTTTAAATGCTGCGGCTTTGCAAACATTTTGTCGCCGTCAAGCGGCTTGTCTTTCCGCAATATCCACCATGTGAATAGAATCGGAATTGCATAGACACCAACCGCTGAAATTGCTGCGCTTACCAGATATTGAAGCTCAAGACTGAGGGAGCTGAAGCCGGTGTTTGAATATATAAAGGCTGCTATAACAGACGTAAGCGTCCGTGAAGCGAACATCACCGCAAGCGCAAGCCCCATGCGAAAGCAGATTGACTTAAAGGCTTTTTTCTTTTCTTTCAAAAGCTCGCCTTCGGTTGTATCGGGAGATAGTTCAAATTCGTCCATTGCGCACCTTCCAAAATTTATTGTCAAGCTTATTATAGCAAAATTTGCACACACAGGCAAGGCTTAAAGATAAATAATTCTTAAAGAAAGAATAAAAAATGTTGGTTTTTAACGGATTTTGCCTTTATTAAGCTGATTTTAATTTATGTTTAAGCGCCGTTTGGTTTGATAATAACTACCATAAGGTTACAGAAATGCTGTTATAAATAGGTTAATTGCCTCTGTTCGTCAAAATAAACAAAAAAGCGCCGATAAAAAACCGATATTTCACGCAAAATTTATTTGATTTTGACATTCCCTTTATTGAAATAATAGTGTATAATTTAAAGGTATGAATAAGAAAGATTTTTAAGAGAAAAGGAAAAGAAAAAATGCATAGTATTGCTTTGATTGTGATTGTTGTGCTTATGCTTGGCGTAATTTTCGTCAACGGGTGGACTGACGCCCCAAACGCCATTGCAACAGTCGTATCAACAAGGGTTTTGAGCCCTGGCGCCGCAGTTCGGCTTGCGGTGGTATTCAACTTTTTAGGTGCTTTCGCAATGACCTTCGTCAACGCAAAGGTCGCCGACACGTTAAGTAATCTTGTTTCATTTGAAAGCGGGGACGAACAAACAAAACTTGTCGTCTTTGCCGCCGCCATGTTTGCCATTGTGCTCTGGGCAGTTGCGGCGTGGTATTTCGGTATTCCGACAAGCGAAAGCCACGCATTAATCGCAGGTGTCACAGGCGGCGCAATCGCTCTTGGCGGCTTTTCTTCTGTAAATATGCACGAGTGGAAAATGGTGCTTATCGGTCTTGTGATTTCGTCGGTTCTTGGTTTTGTCATGGGCTTTGTAGTGTCAAAGCTTGTCGAGGTCCTTTTCCGCTGGATGAAGCGCAGGACGGCAAACACCTTCTTCTCGGGCGGTCAGATTTTCGGTGCGGCGGCAATGTCTTTCATGCACGGCGCACAGGACGGGCAGAAGTTTATGGGAACTTTTCTTCTCGGACTTTCGCTTGCCGGCTCAAGCATTGTCGGAAGCGACACAACAACGTTTAATATCCTTGATTATCCTTGGCTTATCGTGCTTTGCTCTGTTGTTATGGGACTTGGAACGTCGGTCGGCGGCTATCGTATTATCAAAGCCGTAGGCATGGACATGGTTAAGCTTGAGAAATATCAGGGCTTTGCGGCGGATATTGCGGCATCAACCTGCCTGCTTATCTCAACTCTTTCAGGTGTTCCCGTAAGCACGACGCACACAAAAACAACCGCTATTATGGGGGTTGGCGCATCAAGAAACGTACGCTCTGTAAACTGGGGTGTCGTCAAGGAAATGGTTACGGCATGGATTTTGACTTTCCCAGGCTGTGGACTTATCGCATACGGAATGGCTTGGCTTTTCATGCAGATTTTTTAAGAATTAATGTTAAACTGAAAGGAATATAATTATGTTTAAGAAAAAAGAAGTTGATTATTTCGAGCTTTTTATCGAGCAGGCGAAAATAACGCTTAAAGCGGCGGAAAAGCTTGAGGCAATGCTTAATGCAAGCTCGACCGAGTTTTCACAGAGAATGCAGGACATTCACGAGGTCGAGCGTGAGGGCGACGTAATGTACCACAAGCTTTATAAAGAGCTTAATCTTTCGTTTATTACCCCGATTGAACGTGAGGATATTCTCGAAATTTCCCGCAATATCGAGCAGGCGACTGATGCAATTGATGAAGTTTCCATCATGATTGACCTGCTTTCCGTTACAAGTGTCCGTCCTGTTGCAAAAGAGCTTGTAAACCTTATTATCAAGGCGTCTACTGTTATGCTTGACGCCGTAAAGGAATTTAAGAATTTCAAGAAATCCACTAAGCTTAACGGCGACCTTGTTGAGATTAACCACATTGAAGAAGATGGCGACAAGCTGTATCAGGACGCAATCCGTGAGCTTTTTGCAAAGGAAGCGAACGTGCTTGATAAAATGGAAAAATATTCTTGATACGCTCGAGGCGGTGCTTGATACCTGCGAAAACGTCGCCGACGGAATAGAAGCTGTTATTGTAAAGAACAGTTAAGAGGTGCGATATGATTAAGGCTGCGGCGATTTTTTCGGATAATATGGTGCTTCAGAGGGAAAAGCCTGTGCTTGTCTGGGGCAAAACCGATTCTAAAGAAGAAATTTTTTGCGAAATAGGCGGAGTTTCCTCCAAGGCAATAATAAGCGGCGGCAAATGGAGGGCGGTTTTACCGCCTTTTTCCGTACAGGAGGGGCTTTCGCTTGAGGTTCGTCAAGGGGAAAGCAGGCTTGCTTTTAACAATGTCGCCTTTGGCGAGGTCTGGCTTGCGGGCGGTCAATCCAATATGGAGTGGGCTATTCATGACACGGCGGACGGTGCGGAGGTTTTGGCGGATATTGCCGACATGAAAATCCGCTATTACCAGCAGCCAAAATTTGCCCGAATCACTGACGAAGCGGTTGCTGCGGAGGAAAAATTCTCATGGACGATGCCTTCGCCTGAAAATTCCCGTGAATGGTCGGCGGTCGCTGTCCATTTCGCTCAAAAAATAGCGGAGGAAACGGGCGCTGTCGTCGGGATTATCGGCTGTAACTGGGGCGGAACGTCGGCTTCCTGCTGGCAAAGCAGGGAAAGCCTTTGCGTTCATGAGGCGACGCTTCCTTATATAAAGGAATTTGACGATTACACCGAGGGTAAGTCCGAGGCAGAGCAGATTGCCGAATACAAGGCTTATACCGATTATCACGAGGCGTGGTCGTGCAAGGTTGAGGAGTATTATCGCACGTCGCAGGCTCCGACATGGGAGGGCGCTCTTGAATTTGCGGGCGAAAACCGCTATCCCGGCCCGCATTCCGTTGATAATCCCATGCGCCCGACAGGGTTGTATCATTCCATGCTCAAGCGTGTTGCGCCTTATACAATAAGAGGGTTCATTTATTATCAGGGCGAAACCGATGAAATCCGCCCGCATTCGTATTATCAGCTGTTTTCGAGCCTTATTCAACAGTGGCGGAACGACTGGAACGACGACGAATTGCCGTTTTTGTTCGTCCAGCTTCCTATGTACGCAGATGCGGTGAATAACGGCGAGCTTTCGTGGGCTGTCATAAGAGAAGCCCAGCGCAAGGTTTGGCATACCGTAAAAAATACTTCTATGGCGGTTATAGCCGAATTTGGCGAGGAGCATGACATTCACCCCAGACATAAAATTCCCGTCGGAAACAGGCTCGCCCTGCTTGCGCTTAAGGACGTATACGGTTTAAGCGTGAAAGCATACGCTCCCGAGCCGGAATATATCGTTTCCGATAATGATTCTTTACTTATATATATAAGGAACACGTACGGCGGGCTTAAAATTGTCGGCGAATGCAACGAATTTGAGGTTGCGGGGGACGACGGCGTTTTCCATGCCGCAACAGTTGAAATTGACGGCGAAACGGCTTTGAGAGCAGCTTCCAAGGCAGTGCCTCAGCCATCTGCTGTGAGGTATTGTTGGTCGCACTGGTGCAAGCCGAGCGTTTTTAACAGCGAAAATCAGCCGCTTACCCCATTTAGCGCAGAAATATAAGTTTTTAACAGTGCTTTGTGTCGATTTGCACACAAGGCACTGTTTTTTTTAGAAGCAATTGTGCTAAATCAACAAAGTAAAAAAAGTTTGCAAAAAGGTGTTGACAAAAGGCGAAAAGTGCGATATAATAATCA
>CAZYRV010000106.1:0-1754 GCA_964649485.1 uncultured Oscillospiraceae bacterium
CAGGTTCAAGCCCTATCCTTACACAAAAATCAAGACGCACTTCGCCTATGGGGCTTGTGCGTCAGATTCCCACGGCAATAAAAAGCGCCTTGTCGAGCAATTAAACTATAAAAAAGCCGGAACCGATACGAATCAAATCCGACGTCACGTCGGTGCGGATAACAGGACTTACGAACCCGGCAGGTTCAAGCCCTATCCTTACACAAAAATCAAGACGCACTTCGCCTATGGGGCTCGTGCGTCAGCTTTTTGGTGCGGATAACAGGACTTGAACCTGCACGCTTTCGCACCAGAACCTAAATCTGGCGTGTCTGCCAATTCCACCATATCCGCAAAATTATATGAGTGCTGCAAAAGCGCCCAACGAAAGTATTATACAATAAAATATCGCATTTGTCAATCGATTTATTGCATAAACCTATAAAAGCCGGTTTTATCATTTTCAAGCTGATTGATTTTTTAATTAAAATATGTTATAATGTTTAAAAACCCGGTAAATTCGAAGGTGAAAAATGATTATAGGCAACGATTTTTTCAACAGGGACTGCCTTGAAGCAGCAAGAGAGCTTGTGGGAAAGCTTGCTGTCAGACGGCTTGACAACGGTGAAGAAATCCGAGTAAGAATAACCGAAACCGAGGCATATTGCGGCGAAGAGGACAAGGCTTGTCACGCTTCAAGAGGCAAAACCCCCCGAAATTCGGTTTTGTATGAAAAGGCGGGTACAATTTACGTCTACCTGTGCTATGGTATGCATAATTTGGTTAATATCGTCACAGACCGAGAGGGCTTTCCGTCGGCAATTCTGATTAGGGCGGGTGATGGCTGTGCGGGGCCGGGGCTGTTCTCCAAAAAGCTTATGCTTGACAGAAGCTTTAACGGCAAAGAGCTTGACGGCAACGTTGATTTTTTCATCGAGGACGATGGCTTTCGCCCTGAAATCCGCACGGATAAGCGTGTCGGAATCAACTATGCCGGCGAGGAATGGATTAATAAGCCGTGGCGGTTTATCGCTGCGGAATGAGGTGATATAATGTCGGTTATCGGCGCAGTTGCAACGCCTTACGGCATCGGCGGAATTGCGGTTATACGGCTTTCGGGAGAAAATGCACTTGAGGTTGCGGCAAGGGCTTTTAAGCCTGTCGGAGGGAAAAGCCTTGCAGAGCTTAAAGGCTATGAAGCGTGCTATGGCCGGATTTACGATGGGGAAAAGCTTGTTGACGACGGAGTTTTGCTTTATTTTCAAGCCCCCAAAAGCTATACTGGGGAAGATGTTGTAGAAATATCCTGTCACGGCGGGATTTTAATTTCCAAGGCTGTGCTTCAGGCGTTTTTTCAAGCGGGTGCAACGCCCGCACAGGCGGGCGAATTTACCAAGCGGGCTGTTTTAAACGGAAAGCTTTCGCTTACGCAGGCGGAGGCTGTTATTGACGTGATAAATGCGCAAAGCAAACAGTTTCTTGACTATTGCAACGTGCAAAAGCAGGGCGCACTTTACCGCCGCCTTGAGAAAATAACGGACAGGCTTCTTGCCGTTTCGGCGCAGCTTGCTGTCTGGGCGGATTATCCCGACGAGGATATTCCCGAGGCGCAGGCGGGTGAAATCGCCGACCGACTTCATCTCGAAACAACCGAGCTTAACAGCCTTCTTTCAAGCTATGATACGGGGAAAATTCTCCGTGACGGCATTTCTGCGGCAATCGTCGGAAAGCCGAACGCAGGCAAATCAACTCTTATGAATCTTCTTGCGGGCGAG
>CAZYRV010000106.1:1764-5209 GCA_964649485.1 uncultured Oscillospiraceae bacterium
AAGGAACGACACGTGACATTGTTGAGGAAAGTGTAGATGTCGGCGGAATCGTCTTACGGCTTGCCGATTGTGCGGGCATTCGTGAAACGGACGATCCGGTTGAGAAAATCGGTGTCGAACGCATGAAAAGCCGACTTGCTTCGTCACAGCTTGTGCTTGCGGTTTTCGACGGCTCTCGTGCGCTTGAAAAGCCTGATTTTGAGCTTATTCAAAGGCTTGACGGCAAAAAAGTAATCTGTATTATCAATAAAAATGACCTGGAGCAACAGCTTGACACTGCTTTTTTGCGGGATAAATTCGAAAATATCGTCGAGCTTTCGGCAAAAAATGACGATAATACAGAACGGTTAAATGCGCTTATTATGCGGCTTGCTGACGTGGAAAACCTTGATATGTCGGCAGGCTTTATCGCAAACGAACGTCAGCGTGCTTGCGCCGTTGCGGCGAAAAACGCTTTGATTGAGGCGGAAAACGCAATATCCTCGGGCTTTACCCTTGACGTTGCGGGAATCATGGTCGAGCAGGCGCTTGAAAGCCTTTACGAGCTTTCGGGAAAGCGTGCCGGCGACGAAATTATTGCGGAAGTTTTCAAGCGCTTTTGTGTGGGGAAATAGTATGAACATTATTGTAGCGGGTTGCGGCAAGGTGGGAAAGCATCTTTCGGAAGAGCTTTCTCGACGCGGGCACTATGTTTCTGTGGTTGACTCGGACGAACGTCATTTAGAGGATTTGGGGGCGGATTTTGACGGCTTTCGGACTCTCGGCTCGCCCATTGACCAAGATGTTTTAAAAAAGGCGGGGATTGAATCCTGCGATGCGGTTTGCGCAATGACGCAGGACGACAACATAAACATTATGGTTTCACAGCTTGCGGCGACATTTTATGAGGTAAAAACAGTGCTTACCCGCATTTATAACCCCGAGCGTGAGGAGGTTTTCTCACATTTCGGCTTGAAAACCGTCTGCCCGACGAACCTTATTGTCGAAACGGTCTGCAACACAATCGAGCATGAGGGAAAGTCTGTTTCGTTAAGCTTTGAGAATCATTCTGCAAATTTTGTTACCGAGGAAGTGACCAAAGAGCAGGACGGCTTTTATCCATATCAGATTAAGCTTGGCGAACGAGAAGCGCCCTTTGCGGTTATTCGCAAAGATGGCTCAATAGAGCTTGTTTCGGCAAAGTCAAAGCCGCTTAGGCGTGGGGATAGGCTTATAATTGCCCATCTTGTGGATTAGGAGGAAGTATGCGGATTTTAGTTGTCGGCGGCGGGAAAATCGGTTTTTACCTCACAAAGGCTTTGCTTGAGCATGGGCATATCGTTTCGCTTATCGAAACGGATAGAAATCAATCCCGCTTTCTTGCGAACAATCTCGATGTTCCTGTAATTGTGGGCGACGGAACGCTTGTCGAGGTGCTTGAAAGGGCGGGCATAAGCCAATGCGACACCGTTATTGCCGTCACGGGGCAGGACGAGGACAACCTTGTTTGCTGTCAGCTTGCAAAGCGGCTTTATAACACGAAAAAAACCATTGTCAAGGTGAATAACCCGAAAAATGCCGAAGCAATGAAAAAGCTCGGCATAGATATTGTTGTTTCGTCCACGGACAGCATTATTTTTCAGCTTGAACGCCAAATTGACATAGGCAGAGTTAAAGAGCTTGTACAGATAAACGAGGGCGAAGCGGCAATCACAGAGGTGAGCCTTCCCGAAAGCTATGCGCTTGACGGAACAGCCCTTTCGGCGCTTAATATGCCGCTTGGCTCGAACATTGTCACCATAACACGGAATCATAAGCTTATTATCCCGAGAGGAAGCACAAAGCTTCACAGCGGCGACACCCTGCTTATAATCGTAAGCAGCAACGCAAGAGCTGATGTTTCAGCTGCGCTTAAGGTTGATTTTTAGGGCATTGGAAACAGCTTCGTCAGGCTTTACGAAAAGGGTTTTGTTGTTCGTGAAAATGACCATTCCCGGCTTTGCGCCCGACGGCTTTTTTACATATTTAACAAGCGTATAGTCCACGGGAACCTGTGCGCTTTCACGAGCCTTGGAGTTGTAGGCGGCAATAACCGCCGCTTCCTCTAAGGCTTTTTTATCTGCTTTTTTGCCCTCTGTGCGGATAATCACGTGCGAGCCGGGAATGTTCTGCGTGTGAAGCCAGATGTCGTCCGCTCTTGCGGTTTTAAGCGTAAGCTCGTCATTTTGCTTGTTGTTTCTGCCGACAAGAATTTCAAATCCGCTTGTTGACTTATATTTAATCGGCGGCTGGGGCTTAAGCGATTTGTTCGTTTTGCCGCCTTTTTTATTCTGCCGTAAATAGCCTTGGCTTGCAAGCTCGGCACGGATTTCCAGAAGCTCGCTTTCACCTTCTGTCCGGCTTGCGGCATCGAAAACGCTGTCAATATAGACAAGCTCTTGCTCGCCGTCGGCGATAAGCCTTGTAAGCATTTTTTCCGCCGTGTCAAGCTTGCGGTATTCAGAATAATATTTCTGTGCGTTTTGTGCGGGAGAAAGCCTCACGTCAAGCGGAATTTCAACGGTGCTTCCTGTTGCGTAATCCTCCAGAACCGCTTTGTTCTGCCCTTTTTCAAGGCGGTAAATATTTGCGTTCAGCAGGTCGCCGATATGACGAAGCTTGTCCCTGCCGGCTGTTTGGGCAAGCTCTTGCTTTTGTATGTTTATGCGCCTTTCGGTGCGCTCGTACAAATTCATAAGCATTTTCAAAAGCACGTGCGAGCGCTGTTTAAGCCGTTCCTTCTGGGTGCTTGACGAATAAAACTTTTCGAGAAGCGCCGAGGCGCTTTCTTCATGCGAAACAGTCATTTCCGTGCCGTACTGGAGTATGTCAACAAAGGTGAAATCCTTTGGCTTTCCCGATTGTTCGCACGCAAGAGAAAAGCAGGTATCGCCCGCAAATGCTTTTCTTATGCGGCTTATAAAGAACATAAGCTTGTCAAAGCCGTCTGCGGTAAGCTCTGGTTTTGCAAGCTCTGTATTGTGGCAGATATAGTAAATCCATTCACGGGCAAGAATCGGCGAAATCCCCTCAAACACCGCCATAAGCGCCTTTGAAAGCCGTTCTTCCGTGCAATCGTCAAGCGCTTGCTTTACCTCCTGTGCCGTACAGCTTGAAAGATTTAACCTTTTTTGTCTTGGCGGAAGCTCGTATGCTACTCCGGGCAAAATTCGGCGGACAGAGGAAATGTCGTCAGTTATGCGCTTTACGCTGTCGATAACCTTTCCGCCGCTTGTGAGAATGATGTTGCTGTGTCTGCCCATGATTTCGATTATGAGCGAATTTGTGACCATGTCGCCTATTTCCGACATACATTCAAAATCAAAGCGCAAAATGCGCTCGAATCCGTCCTGCTCAATAGCAAGAAGTCTGCCGTTTCCCAAATGCTTGCGCATAAGCATACAAAGCATCGGCGGAGAGGCGGGAT
>CAZYRV010000107.1:0-5129 GCA_964649485.1 uncultured Oscillospiraceae bacterium
ATGATTTTAAGGACTATGCAAGGCGTGTAAAGGCGAATGCAAAGGCTCTTGCCGATGCGCTTATGGCAAAGGGCTTTAACCTTGTTTCGGGCGGAACGGACAACCATCTCATGCTTGTTGACCTTCAATCCTTTGATATTACCGGAAAAGAGCTTGAAAAGCGGCTTGATGAGGTATATATCACCGTCAACAAAAACGCTGTTCCAAACGACCCGAAAAGTCCGTTTGTTACCTCAGGCGTAAGAATCGGCACTCCCGCCGTTACGACAAGAGGGCTTGGCGAGGACGATATGAGGGAAATTGCCGAGTGCATTTACCTTGCGACAACGGACTTTGAAAATTCCGCTGATGCGATCCGTGCCCGTGTAAACGCAATTTGTGAGAAATATCCCCTTTACGAATAAACTTGACAGAAATTGTTTGAGAACGAATACGGCTTATGCCGACAAATAATGCTGAAAAGGAAATATGCCATGACTGCAAAAGCTTCAGAGGTTCTTTTTAATCATAGTTCGAGGGTTGCCCCTCTCGGAATAATCGCCATGAACGGCACACAGGAATTAAGCGAAAAAATCAACAACTATCTTTTGGAATGGGCGGATAAGGGCGGTTATGATTTCGATACCTTCCTTATCGGAAATGAGTGTCCTCGTTTTTCATCGGGCGATGCAAAGGGTCTGATAAAACAGACAGTCCGAGGCGACGATTTGTACATTATTGTTGACGTCGGGAACTATAACTGCACCTATACAATGTTCGGCAGGGAAAACGCAATGTCGCCCGACGACCATTTTCAGGATTTAAAGCGTATTATTCAGGCGGCAAGCGGAAAAGCTCACCGTGTAAATGTAATTATGCCGATTCTTTACGGCGGCAGACAGCACAGAAGAAACTATCGTGAATCGCTTGACTGTGCGGTTGCCCTGCAAGAGCTTCAGGCAATGGGCGTCGCCAATATTGTTACCTTTGACGCACACGACCCAAGGGTTTGCAATGCTATTCCGCTTATGGGCTTTGATAACGTTATGCCTTCATATCAGGTTCTTAAGGCTTTGCTTCGTCACCAGCCGGAGCTTAATATGAGCAAGGACAGCTTCATGGTTATAAGCCCTGATGAGGGCGCTATGGGCAGAAATATGTATTATGCCTCTGTTTTGGGTGTTAATCTCGGTATGTTCTATAAGCGCCGTGATTATTCCCGAATCGTAAACGGCAGAAATCCCATTGTCGCACACGAATATCTCGGCGACACCGTTGAGGGCAAGGACGTTTTCATTGCCGACGACATAATTGCTTCGGGCGAATCTATGCTTGATATTGCGTACGAGCTTAAAAAGCGCAAGGCGAACCGCATTTTCGCTTATGCAACATATCCGATTTTCACAAACGGGCTGGACAAGTTTGACGAAGCCTATAAAAACGGCATGATAAGCGCTGTTCTTGGCACAAACCTTACCTATCGCACACCGGAGCTTTTGTCAAGACCTTGGTTTGTTGATGTTGACGTTTCGAAATATATCGCATATTTTATTGCGGCGATTAACCATGATGTTTCGATAAGCACCGTTATGGACCCGCACCAGAAGATTCAACAGCTTTTGGGAAAGCATACATTTACAGTAAAGGGATAGACTATGCCTCTTGCCGATAAAATCCGCCCAAAAACCTTAGATGAGGTCGTCGGGCAGGAGCATATCTTAGGAGAAAACAAACCATTGCGCCGGATTATTGAGTCCGGCGCTATTCCTAATATGATTTTTTACGGGCCGTCCGGAGTGGGAAAAACGACGGTTGCAAGCATTATCGCCTCGCAGACGAATAAAAAGCTTCATAAGCTGAACGGCACTTCCGCCTCTGTTTCGGACATAAAAAGCGTGATTGCTGAAATCGGTATGTTCGGAAGCTTTGACGGCATTATGCTTTATCTCGATGAAATTCAATATCTCAATAAAAAGCAACAGCAAAGCCTGCTTGAATACATTGAAAACGGCGACATCACGCTTATTGCATCAACGACGGAAAACCCATATTTTTACATTTACGGAGCAATTCTGTCACGCTGTACCGTGTTTGAATTTAAGCCTGTTTCGCCAAATCAGCTTATTCCTGCGATAAGCCGTGGGTTTAAGCTTATCGGCGACGAGCTTGGTACGACGCTTTCAGTAAGCGGAGAGGCGTTGTCGCTTATTTCGTCAAGCTGCGGCGGCGATGTCCGCAAGGCGCTTAATGCGGTCGAGCTTTGTGCTGTTTCGGCGGAAAATGGAATTGTCACGGACGAGCTTGCACGGTCGCTTGCTCAGAGAAGCAATATGCGCTATGACCGTGACGGCGACGAGCATTATGACACGCTTTCCGCTTTTCAAAAGTCAATCCGAGGCTCTGATGAAAATGCGGCGCTTCACTATATGGCTCGGCTTATTGTTGCGGGGGATATTATCTCACTTTGCAGACGGCTTTTGGTGGTTGCGGCGGAGGACATAGGCTTAGCCTATCCGATGGCGATTCCCATAGTCAAAGCCTGTGTTGACAGTGCGCTTCAGCTTGGGCTTCCCGAGGCAAGGATTCCGCTTGCCGATGCGGTTGTGCTTCTTTGTACAGCGCCGAAGTCAAATTCGGCTTATCTTGCGGTTGATGCGGCGATTGCCGACGTTAAAAGGGGGGGAAGCTATCCTTTTCCCCGACATTTGCAGAATAAGCATTTTGACGGCGAGGGAAATGCGGAAAAGGGGCAGAATTATCTCTACCCCCATGATTATCCGCACCACTATGTTAAACAGCAATACCTTCCGGACGAGCTTAAAGACAGAAAATATTATGAATTTGGTGAAAATAAGCTCGAACAGGCGGCTGCTGAATACCGGAAAAAGATAAAAGGTGATTAAAACTCCGTTGTGATAAGCTTTTCGCTTGCTTCTGTGGAATAAACCCACTTGTCGATATGCCCGCCCGTTATGTAATATTTAAGCTGATTGTTTTGGAAGCCGCTTTCGAAGGTGTCCACGATTATCAGCTTTATTTTCATTTTATCGGGGATTATTGCCTTGATAAAAACGCTTGCGTGGCGGTTTATCTCAACGCCCTCTTTATAATCTGCAAGCCCCGCAAGGTTCGGCGCAAGCTCGACAAACACACCATAATCCTCAACCGAGCGTATTATTCCCGTGACGGTTTCGCCCGCATCAAACTCTGCGGCATTTTCAAGCCATGTTCCCAAAAGCTCTTTATGGGAAAGGCAGATTCTGTCGCCGTCGTTGCTTTTAACAACGGCGAAAATGTCCTGACCAGCGCTGAATCTGTCAGAAGGGTGGTTTATTCTGGAAACGGAAATTGCATCAATCGGAATAAGCGACGGAATGCCACAGCCTATGTCAACAAAACAGCCGAATTGCTCTAGATGAGTAACCCTCGCACGAATAACGTCGCCGCTTTCAAGCCGTGAAACATAGCTTGCAAGCGCACGCTCTTGTGCTTTTCTTCTCGAAAGCAAGACATATTCCTTGCCTCTTGCGTCCGTTGCAAAGCCCTCTGCGACAAAGCAAACGGGCTTGTTTACACGTGAAATCAAGGCGATATCCTTGGTTGTTCCGCCCGAAACTCCAATCGCCCCCTCACAGCGGGGAATAAAGCCCTTGATAATTCCGAGGTCAACAATAAGATTATGCCTGCTGTCGCAGACAATGCAGGGCGCTTCGAGAATTTTACCGGAATAAATGCTTTCCTGAATTGCCGCAAGGGTTTTCAGGCTGTTTTTATTCTCCGCAGTGTGAATCAACGAACCTTCAGGTAAAAATTCAGACATTTTATACCTCCAAAAACAGAGCATTGCTCTTTAATTATTGCGATGGCGACAATAAAAGCTTGGCGCTTATCGCCTAGCGGCGCTTTCCCGCTAAGTCTATTCTGTAATAATTATGTTGTTATTGTGAAAATTATTCCGTTTTGTTCAGTGAAGGGCAGGAAAAAGAAAAAGCCTTATCCAAAGCGGATAAGGCGCAAATATTTTATTGTCTGGTTAATTCTGTTTTGTTTCGTCAGATCTATATTCGGTTATTGTAATCTTATTTATTATTATGTCCTCAACGGGCTTGTTGGTTTCTTCGTCCACCTTTGCCGAAACAATTTTTTCCACTACGTCCATGCCGTCAATCGTCTGCCCAAAAACCGTATATGCGGCGAAAAACCCGAGTACACCGCCCTTTTCTATGTATGCGTCAAAAATTTTTTGGGGGACGACTTCATCGCCGGATTCGGTTTTGTTAGAGTTTATATATTCCATTTCGTCTTCGCTTATTTCCATTTCGTTACAGATGAAAAAGCGGCTGTCGCCAAAGCCGAGGTTGTCGTTATAGGCAAGAAGCGCCCCTTTGAAAGACCAGAGGTTTGGGCTGTATTCGTTTTTGATTGGTTCGCCTGTTATTGTTTTCCAGTATTTGCCGTCTTCATTTTCTTTTGCGCCCGCAAGAAAATATATATCGTTGCTTACGGCGGCGACAGGAAGCCCGTCATAATAGCCCTCGTCGGCAAGAGCTATGAAGTTATTTACTGTGTTTGGCGCATATTCGGGGTAAAGCACGGCGGTGATTGTGCCGAGGCTTGTGTCAATGACAGCAAGCTTTGCGCCGTCTTTAGGCTCTTCAAGCTGTACGAGGGTGACGGAGCTGAAATCATAGCTTTCAACGGGATTTTCCGCCTGTGAACAGCCCGCAAGCGTCAGACAGGCAAGTATTGCCGCAATAAATCTTTTCATATTTAAATCCTTTTCAGTTTTTTCGATAACACTGTAATTATAACAGAATTTTCTGTGTTTTGCAAGCTATTTTATTTCAAGGGGATTAGCCTGAAAAAACTTCGACAAAAAAATAAATTTTTTTAAAAAAGGTATTGACATTATGAAGATTTAATGCTATAATAAATATCGTCGTTGAATACGGCGGCATAGCTCAGTTGGCTAGAGCACTTGGTTCATACCCAGGGTGTCATTGGTTCAAATCCGATTGCCGCTACCAAGATGTTACGTCGGCTGGACAACAACCGACGTAGCAACAACGATTTACATAAGGCCCGTTGGTCAAGCGGTTAAGACACCGCCCTTTCACGGCGGAATCATGGGTTCGATTCCCGTACGGGTC
>CAZYRV010000108.1:0-4854 GCA_964649485.1 uncultured Oscillospiraceae bacterium
CCATCCTTAAACGCAGGCTGAAAGCAAAGCAGGAAATAAATCGCCGCCGAAGCGGCAATCACAAATATTCGGATAAAAACACCAAAATTTCCCGACATAAAGCGGGCTGTGGAAAAAAACATTATAAGCGACAGCACATTTCCAAAAATTGAATACAAAAAGCCCGAAACAAAGCGTGAAAGAGTTGAATTATTCTGCATATAATCCGCCTTTCTATAAATAATAGGAATGAAGGGAGTGATTTTATGGGTAAAAAGAAAATTATCCAAGGTAACGATACTAAAATTGACAAAAATGCAAAAATCACACCGCTTTTTATGGATAACGTAATCACCGCAAACAAAACCAATTCGGACGGGCAAATTATTAATGTAAGCCCGCAAAACGCCGTTTTGGCACGAAACGAGGTTGACGCAAACCATAAATAATCGGTTAAAGCAACAAAACCCGACGTTTTAAGGGCATTTCCCTTTCGAAAACGTCGGGTTTCCCCTGTTTATTGATTTATTTTATTATCGGCAATGATGTTTCCGACAACCTCAAGCGCCTTTTCACGTGTTTTCCCCGCCTCGTCCAAATCAGCCATAAGCGTATCAAACTCATTTCGGACAGAGATAAAAACATTATCGCCCGCACTTTCCCATCTTGCAAGACTCGCAAATTCCGAGCCGGCAATCGGAAAAGCTTGATTGTTAAATTCAAGCGCAGAGCCATTTGCAATATCAGAAAGGCTTATAAAAAATTCGCTGTAATCTTCGCCTTCTTCTA
This sequence comes from uncultured Oscillospiraceae bacterium, assembly GCA_964649485.1. Lineage (GTDB taxonomy): Bacteria > Bacillota > Clostridia > Oscillospirales > Ruminococcaceae > JAAYSD01. The sequence continues at coordinate 769 of CAZYRV010000108.1, forward strand.
TATAATCAAAGGTTGCCTTATCTAACAAATAGAGCTGAACCGTGCCCGTAGTCATTTCCGCAAGCAGCTTTGTACGATTTGCCGCATCAAAATTCGGATCGCCTGACTGCTGTAAATCAATATACCTTACTTCAACATTAGTTTCGCCATTACCGTCATAATCAGGGCAAAAAGCTTCGAATGCCTCCTCAGTATCCTTAACTCTGTAAACCATGTCGCTTTGTGCATCTGACGAAATCATCATGACAGTTAGGTCATAGCGCTCTCTGGAAAAAACGCTGTAAAGCATTATAACAAGCACTGTCGCAAGAAAAATTCCCGCAATCAAATGAATCTTATAATGATATAAAAAATTGCTTATCCAAGCCCAGCCATGCAGATCCTTTTTCTCCTGCATAACTCGTCTTTGAAGTGGGATTTCCTCATCTTCATCAGCAATTCCCTGTTTCATTTTAAGCACGGAACGCTTGTCTAAAAGCGCCGATAAATCCTCAGGCTTGGTCCTCGGGGTATCTTTTTTATCGGCAAGCTCTTGAAACTCCGCCGCATAATCACGCTCGGGAATTTCCGCATCAGCAGAACCCGTTTCGGCGGTAATTTCAGCTTCGTCTTTAAGCAAGCCTGTTTCTTCCGTCTTTTTTTCGTCGTCAGCCATCAAACCCTCCGTTATCCAAGCGGCTTCATTGTCGGGAAAAGCAACACGTCACGTATGCTTGCGGAATTAGTCAGAAGCATGACAACCCTGTCAATTCCGATTCCCAGCCCTCCCGTCGGCGGCATACCATATTCAAGCGCCGTAAGAAAGTCCTCGTCAACCTCGTTTGCCTCCTCGTCGCCCATTGCACGAAGCTTCATCTGCGCCTCAAAGCGCTCTCTCTGATCAAGCGGGTCGTTAAGCTCGGAGAAAGCGTTTGCGTGCTCTCTGCCAACCACAAAAAGCTCAAAGCGTTCGGTTACTCGCTTGTCCGAGGGTTTCTTCTTGGCAAGCGGCGAAATCTCAACGGGGTGTTCCATGACGAACGTCGGCTGTAAGAGGTTTTTCTCACAATATTCCTCAAAGAAAAGATTTAAGAAATCTCCAAGCTCGTGGCGCTGTTCGAACTCGATATTGTGCTTTTTCGCAAGCGTTCTTGCCTCATCAACGGTTTTTATTTCGCTGAAATCAATATTTGCATACTTTTTAACGGCATCAAGCATAGTAATACGTTCGAAAGGCTTGTCCAAATCAATCTCAATATCGCCGTAAGTAATTTTTGCCGTGCCTAAAACAGCCTTTGCCGTATGGCGGATAAGGCTTTCCGTGAGATTCATCATGCCCTCAAAATCGGTATAAGCCTGATAAAGCTCAAGCAAGGTAAATTCCGGATTGTGCCGAACGGAAATTCCCTCATTTCTGAAAACCCTGCCTATTTCATAAACCTTGTCAAAGCCGCCTACGATAAGCCTTTTAAGGTAAAGCTCAAGCGATATTCTCACGTGCATATCAATGTTCAAGGCATTATGGTGAGTAAGAAAAGGTCTTGCCGCCGCACCGCCCGCAACCGTTTGAAGCACGGGAGTTTCAACCTCAAGAAAACCGTTGTCGTCGAGATAACGGCGGATTTCGCGCAAAATAAGCGAGCGCTTTACAAAGGTGTCCTTGACCTCGGGGTTTGCGATTAAATCGAGATAACGCTTGCGATAACGTTCTTCCTTATCCTTTAAACCATGCCACTTTTCGGGCAGCGGCAAAAGCGCCTTTGATAAAAGAACGATTTCCTTTGCGTGGACGGAGATTTCTCCCCGCCTTGTGCGGAAAACAAAGCCCTTCACACCGACAATATCGCCCAAATCCCACTTTTTAAACTCGGCAAAAACGTCCTCTCCGACGTCGTTCATGCGTACATAAACCTGCATTCTGTCGGTTGCGTCACGAACGTCGATAAAATTCGCCTTGCCCATATCACGCCAGCTCATAACTCTACCCGCAATGCAAACGTCCTTGTTTTCGAGGGCATCAAAATTTTCACGGATTTCCTTGGCATAGGTGTCCACGGGAAAAACCGTTGTTTCGTAGGGGTCAAAGCCGCCGCGCCGCATTTCCGCAAGCTTTTCAAGACGTATTGCGTGCTGTTCGCTTATATCCTGAACCTCCTGCTCTGGTGTTAAATTATTTTCTTCCGTATTGCACATCTTTTATGTTCTCCTTAATGCCCAAAGTTCGGGCGACTGATAGTCTAAAAGTCAACAAAAATCACTTGGTAATATCCAAAATTTTAAACTTAAGCAAGCCTCCGGGCGCTTCAACATCAACCACATCATCAAGCTTATGTCCGAGAAGCGCAGCACCTAAAGGCGATTCATCGGAAATTTTTCCGTGAAGCATATCAACCTCCTTCGAGCCGACGATATGAAGCGGAATTGTTTCGTTTGTTTCGAGGTCAAGCACATCAAGCTTGTTTCCGACGTTTACAACCTCGGTTGAAAGCTCGTCTGCATCGAGAATTTTAACATTTGTAAGAATCGCTTCTATTTCAGCAATTCTTGCCTCAAGCATACCCTGCTCGTTTTTGGCTTCGTCATATTCGCTGTTTTCGGAAAGGTCGCCGAAAGAAAGCGCAATCTTTATTTTTTCCGCAACGTCCTTGCGGCGAACTGTTTTAAGCTCCTCAAGCTCGTTTTCAAGCCTTTCAAGTCCCTCTTGAGTAAGAAGTGTTTGCTTTGCCATAATGTCCTCCGTAAAATTTATTACTGCCTGCTTTCGAGAACCTCCAGAGCCTTCTGAAGCTGCTCGTCAGCCTGCTTGTTTATGTTGTCAATATTTTCGGAAAGCCCTGCCGCTAAATCCACGGAATAATCGGGTTTAAGCCCGATATCACCGTAATAATCGCTTCCCTTTGAATAAACCTTGGCGACCGAAAGCCTAAGTGCGCTTCCGTCCTTAAAGTCGATTACCTCTTGCATAAGCGCCTTGCCGTAGGTCTGGTTTCCCACGAGAACCGCCCCCGCACTGTCACGGAGAATGGCGGCAAAAAGCTCTGATGCGGACATAGTCCCGTTATCGACAAGGACGGCAATCGGCATACTTAAAACATCGGTTCCGTCGGTTTCGATAAGTGTATTTTTTGTGCCGTCGGCATATTCTGAATATGCGGCGACCCCTGCGGGAACAAATCGGTTAAGCATCGCTTTAAGCGGCGAAACAGAGCCGCCGGAATTTTGCCTTACATCAAAAACAAATGAAGCCGCCCCGTCTTTTATAAACTGCTCGATAAGCGTTTCGAACTGCTGTGAGGTGGTTTTGTTGAACGAAGAAATACGGACATAGCCTGTCGTGCCAAGCATTTCGCCTTTTACGGTTATAATTTCAACCTTTTTGCTTATCAGCGTGAAATTAAGCTCTTCTCCGTTTCGGATTGCCTTGATTTTAACCTTAGTCCCCTCGTCGGCGGAAAGGCTTGTTTTTGCCTTATCAAAGCCGATTTCGGAAATAGTTTTTCCGTTTATTTCAGTGATAACATCGCCTTTTTGGACACCTGCCTCCGCCGCCGCAGAGTTTTCATAAACCTCATAAACCTCGGCAAAGCCAGCCGCATCCTCAACAACCCTCATTCCCGTGCTTACAACAACGCCGCTGTCGGTCTGCTGAAGCTCGTAATAATCCGCAGGCGGCATATATTCGGCATATTTATCGCCGATTCCGGCGACATAGCCCTTCACAGCCTCCGAAACAAGCTCGTCTTCGTCAATTTCGCCGATATATCGTGCCTTAACAGTTTTGTCAACCTCAGATATTTTATTCAGAATTTCGCCCGCCTGGTCACTTTTCGACTTAGCTGCGCTTAAATTGAGCGAAATTGTCCACGTAAGCACAAATGTAATGGCACAGCCAACGGCAATCAAGCTGATGGCGACGCCGAGTGATATTTTTTTATTCATTTTTTCCTTCCCTACCGCCGTAAAACAGCGATAAACGGCATTTGCGCACCTTTACGGCAATCCCGCCGCAAAAGCTTAAGGCATCACCGCACAAAGACCAGAAAATTCCTTGACGGCACACTTGCTTTGTTCTCAATAGCAATTCCGCTCTGTTGATAGTTTTATGCA
>CAZYRV010000109.1:0-4816 GCA_964649485.1 uncultured Oscillospiraceae bacterium
GATTATGGTGCTGTTATCAGTCAATTTACCCGCCTCCTCTGCTTAAGCAATACAATGATGAAAATAATCGCTCCCGCTGTTCCTAAAATAAGCGAAACAGGCACGTCAAACGGCATGATTATCGTGCGGGAAATTATGTCGCAAAGCATAATTGCGCCCATTCCCAAAACGCAGACCCACGGAAGATTGCTTTTGAGGTCGTCGCCACGATAAATCGAAACTATGTTCGGCACGATAAGCCCCAAAAACGGAAGATTTCCGATAACGGCGGCGACGACACCGACCGCCATCGCAATAAAGCCCGTACCGATTATCACCGTCCGGTTGTAATTTACGCCGAGGCTTGTCGCAACGTCCTCGCCAAGCCCCGCAAGCGTAAGCCTGTCCGCAAAAATGAAAATTGCAACGTTGATAATAACGATAACCCATAAATATTCGTATCTGCCGATTTGCACAGAGGCAAAAGAGCCGACAAACCATGTTTCTATATTCTGCGACATCTGAAACGCAAGTCCGACAAAGGTTGAAACCGCCGAAATAACCGCACTCAGCATCATTCCGATTATCGGAACAATAATTGACGAGCGCAGCTTGACCCGCCTTAAAAACAGGAAAAAAACCATTGTTCCCACAAAGGAAAAAATGATTGCTCCGCCCATTCTAAGCATAAGCGACGGTGCGGGAAAAACCAGATAAACAAATACAAGCCCAAGCCCCGCCCACTCGATTGTGCCTGTCGTCGTAGGCTCTACAAGGCGGTTTTGGGTAAGAAGCTGCATCACAAGCCCAGACATGGACATTGCCGCACCCGTAAGCATAAGCGCCGCCGTGCGCGGAATCCTCGTTATCCATATCATTTTTATGCCGTCGGGCTGACCGCTTATATCATAAACGCCCGTAAAAAGCGATATGACGGCAAGTGCGGCGACGGCACAAACCGTGATTATAAAAGGAAAAGTCCACAGCTTTGTAGAGGTAAAAGAAGAGGGCTGAGATTTCTCAGCCCCTGAATGTTTTGGCGCTTTGTGTTTGAGCATTTTTATTAACCCTTAAGAGTAGAAGCAATGTTTTTGAAAAGCTCGAGATAGGTCTGAATCGACTCGTTTGTGTAAGTGTCATTCGGTGCGTAAATTATGTGATTGTTTACAACGGCGGTTGTTTCCTGAAGCGCGGGTGAGTTGTCGATTACGTCCTGTGCGGGAACAGCGTCGGTAAGCGTTGAAATCGCAGCGTCACGGTCAAGCACGAAAATCCAGTCGGGGTTGCTTTGTGCGATTGCTTCAATGGAAATATCGTCGCCTTGGTGGTCGGAGGTCGAGCCGTCAACCTCTAAAGCCGCTTTCCAGCCGAAAAGCTCGTACATCGGGCCCCAGACACGTCCTGTTTTAGGCGCTGAAAAACCGATATCCCCGCCCGAAACAACAACGCTCATAACCGTATCAGTGCCGTTGTAGGCAGCCTTTGCATCGGCGATTGCCGCATCAAAATCAGCATTAAGCTTTTCTGCTTCTGTGTTTTTATCAAAAATTTTACCGAGAATGGTTGTGGAGTTCTTCAAGCCGTTTACAAGGCTTTCTCCGCTTTCCGTAACGTCAAAGTTAAGGTCGATAACAGCTGCGTTCGGCACAAGCTCTTTGATTTCCTCATAATATTTCACGAATCTTTGTCCGACAATTACAAGCTCCGGTTCAACAGCGGCGATTATTTCAAGATTCGGCTCGCTGTGATTTCCAATGTCAAGAACATTTTCATCAGTAACATAAACCGAATCTCCGGGCATAACTCCCTTAGGAACAGCGGCAAGCTCTATTCCCCAATCGGCAAGCGTTTCAAAGGTTCTGTTGTCGAGGGCGACGACATTTTTAGGGTTGACAGGAACTGTAACAGCGCCGTAATAATCGGTTATTTCAACGGAAGCGGGCTTTTCCTCATCAGCGGCTGTGGTTGCGGCAGGCTCTGTCGCTTTGGCAGAAGCAGTCGTCGTAGCCGATGTTGCGCCTGAGTCAGCCGCAGACGAGCTGTCGCCGCCTGTTGTACAGCCAGTAAGAGTCAGGGCAAGCATTGCTGAGAGTGCTGTCATCTTCGTAATAAAGCTTTTTTTCATATAAATCCTCCTGATTTTCATGTAAAAACGGGTTGTTTTCACCTTAAAGTTAGCAAATGCGAACCTGTTTGATAGTATACTTTATTCGTCCGTTTTTGTCAACCCCTTTTTTTATTTTCGTTCAAAACGGCAAAATAAATTAACAAGCAATTCGTCAAATTCACATTATTGACGACAGCAAAATCAAGCACCTGACAGATTTTGTTGCTTTTCGCGCAAAATCCAAAAAGATTTTCAGCTAAAACGAAATAAAGCGTAAAAAATAGAAATATACGATTAAATTTAGCAAAAATACCGTGATATTTATGCAATGAATATGCAATAAATCGAAATAATCTGCAACGTTTTTCCCTATAAAAGCAAGGCGGCGGTGTTTTACCGCCCCCTTTTTGAGGGGTGAACAAAACGGTCACCCCTTTGTAGGGGGTTAACTAGAGGGGGTCGTGAAACACGACGGGGTCGGTTTTACGTCTCCCTTTTTAGGGGGGGTGAGCGTTTCGCTCACTCCTTTACTGCGTAGGGGTCACCGAAACAAGGAGTCCTTTGCAATAGTATGAATAAAAGGGGGTAACACTTTGTTACCCCCCTCAACAAAATAAATGTTTTATCTTTTGATATCGAGGTGTCTTTTAAGCGCTCTCATAAGGTCAGACATTTTATCATCTTTCATACGCTCAAGCCATCTACTGCCGCGCAGAGGGTCTTTAAGTCCGCCGTTTTTATCCTCTTTCGGCTTGCGGTTTTTAAGATAGTATTGATATCTTGCATAAGGAACAGTCCATTTAAGTTCGCCAGTATTGCCATTTAGTACAGTCCCACGTATAACCGACTTTGAGAGGTCTCCATCTCTTTTGGGAACATACGGCTCGACTTCCTTTTCCACAAGACTGGTGAAATGAGCTTGGGTATTGTTTATTTTTTGTATTTTGTTTAAGCCTTTTGGTGTTAAATGAAAATTAATCACAGTTATTCTCCTTTGATAAATCTATGGGGCGGCTAACACCGCCCCCATGCGCGTTATTGCCGCTTATCGAATCAATTAAGCTTCCATATTGGCTATTTTGGAAAGCTCATCAACAGCAAATAGAACGATTGAAAGCATTGTCTGTGCTATTGCCCTGTTATGTTCTGCAGAGCCTTTATTTGCTTTAATTTCCTTGCTGTATTGTGACAATAAAAGCAGTTGGTCGTAAAGCAGGTCAAGGGCTTGTTCTGAAAATTCCTGTTCTGTCATGTGACTTCTCCTTACATTGTTGAAATTCCCATGCTTCCCATAATATCTGCCTTAATAGAAGCTTCATCCGTAAGGGAAAAATCACAGTCATAGAGCTTTGCAAAGGTTTTTAATTGTTCAAACACAATATAATACTTATTGTCGCTGTGCTTTATAAGCTGGCAGACTTCCTTTGTCTTTTCAATGGTCTTAATAGGGTTATAAAGCCGCTCGCTAATCGCCGTGATCGCAAGATGGTTGCCGTCAAACACTGTGTAAAGGGCTTCGAGGTTTACCCTCTTACCGCCACACATTTGAATCAGCGTTTGTATTACGTCGGAAGATTCAGTGTTCTTTACCGCTTGAGCAATTAAAATAGCCTTTGAAAAATCATCTTCGCTGAAATCAACAACCGTTTTGTTTGAATAATCGTGCTCTAATCTTAGAAACGTATCAAGCAAGCTGTTGATTGAATCCAACGCTACCTGCCTTTTCTCCGCTCCACTCTGGTTCAAGTCAGCTTCATACTTAACCTTATACGGCTCTGAATAATCTTCGCTTTTCCGCATTTGAGCTATTTTTTTAAGCCGTTCGTCACGCTCTGCAAGAAGCTCTTTGAAAATCTCCTGAATGCGGTCAATGATTTTCTTCTCCTCTGTTTTGCCGGTTGATGGAATGTACATAATATTTACTCCTTTTATGTTTAAATTTAAGCCCTGTGGGCTTGCTGAATCAAATCAATGGTGTAACCTTATTATACGCCGACATTAGCCTTACAGCCCGGATATGCGCTTTCTTTAAGCCAAAGGTCATGATATACCCTATAATCAATTTTCCATGCATCAGCATTCTGGTTTGAATCAGGCTGAAATATCCTTAAAGCTTCTGTTTTGGCTACTGCAATAGGCGCTTTCAAAGGCACTATAATCCAGTTAATTTCTTTTGCGCCCTCTGCAGGAACTAAACCGCCGTCTTCTTGTCCCGGGCTTTTTCCGTCATATAAAGTGTATGCGGTTTTGAGCCTTGCTGACGGAATGCGAAAAATGGGATATCCGTCAATACTTTTTGTCTTGGTGTTTATTTCCCCTCTTTTGAAGTCGCTTACATCAAGAATCTTTGCAACACTGTCGGCAAGGTCAAGCTGTTGCGCCGCTCCATAGCTCATTGAAATAACAAGCGGAACATTTTCGCCGATAGCTTCCTGTACTTCATAGATATCGTTTAAAAGTTGGCTGAATATAGTTGCGCTTGCAGGAGTATAGCCTGTGGTGTTGATTCGCCCTTTTGCCGCTAAAAGCGAATACAGCTTGCTATAGCGGTAACTGTCAATTTCGGGGATTGCTTCTGTTTCCTGAAAAGTTGAGAGCACAGCCGCCGCCTCCGAAGCAAATCCGCTCTCATCTACGTCCATTCTATCCAACGAGAACGTGCGCCCTCTATCCTGCGTAAACGTATGGGTTTGAAAAGACAAGTTGACAGCTCCCTTTGTGAAGCCCTCT
>CAZYRV010000110.1:0-3846 GCA_964649485.1 uncultured Oscillospiraceae bacterium
TGCTTACATTTTTTGCTTCAAGCACAACCTCGCCGCCGCTCGCCTCTGTTTCGTCCTCACGGTAATAATGCCCCGACATATCACGGCCGATCATAAGCGATTTTATCTTTTCCGGCGAAAATTCCGCCTTGTCAAGCTTTGCGGTCAGCACACCGTCACGCAAAATAGTAAGCGAATCGCAGACCTCGATTATTTCCTCAATATCATGGGAAATAAACAAAACAGAGCCGCCGCTTTCCTTTTGCCTGCGCATTAGGCCGTAAAGAATTTCACGTCCGTTTACGGAAAGCGCCGTTGAGGTTTCGTCAACAATCCAAAGCTTAGGCTTTGAATACATTGCACGGGCAAGCTCTACAAGCTTTCTGTCCTCGAAATTCAAAGTGTCAATTCCCATATCGCCGCTTATATTCTCAACGCCGATATCCTTAAGCGCCTTATCAGCCTCACGATTAAGCTTTTTGACGTTTATTACGCCAAATTTAGTGAAAAGCTCTTCCTTGCCAAAAAATATATTTGCGGCGACGGAAATTTTGCCGATTGTCCCCTGCTCTTGGACAACCATGCTTACGCCCTTGTTCATCGCATCAATCGTTCCGCTTGGAGTATATTCTTTTCCGTCAACATAAAGCTTTCCGCCGTCCGCCTTTTGGATTCCCGCGAAAATCGACGACATTGTTGACTTTCCGGAGCCGTTTTCTCCGATTAAACCGTGAATCTCCCCCGGCTTTACTGCAAAGTCCACATCAACAAGCGCCTTTGTTGCGCCGAAGGACTTAGAAAGCTTTACCGCCTGACATAAATATTCGTTGTTCATCAACACACCGCCTTTAACCTTGTTTGCTCGCCGCTTCCGCAAGAACCTCATCAACATAGGGAATTGACGGCGACGCACCCTTTCTTGTCACCGAAATGCCGCTTGCGACATTCGCAATCCTAAGAGATTTTTTTGCATTTTTCGTTTTCAGATAAAACTCTAAAAAATAACCCGTAAAGGTGTCGCCCGCCGCCGTTGTATCAATCGGCTTGTTGTCCGTTGCGGGTTCGCTTGAAATTTTTCCGGTGCTTTCCAAAAGCATCGCCCCTTGCTTGCCCTTGGTATAAGCAACGCAAAGATTCGGATAATTGTTCTGGAAAAACGCAATTATTTCAATTTCATTTTCACAGCCTGCAATCGCCGCAATTTCAACCTCGTTTACAAGTAGTATATCCACCTTTTTAAAATCACACGCTTGTGCGGACGAATTAAACGGCGAAGGATTAAAGGCAATAGTCATTCCCTTTGCTTTCGCCTGCAAAATCGCATAGTCAACGCAGGCGACCTCGTTTTGAAGCACAAGCAAATCTCCCTCGCCAAAGCCCGCCAAAACCTCGTCAATATACTTTTCGGAAACCTCTCCGTTTGAGCCGGGGACGACCATTATTGAATTCTGCCCCGCATCGTCAACCTGTATGACTGCGTGTCCGTTCGGATAATTCGACCTCTTTATATATTCTGTCGATATGCCGTCCTGCTTTAAAGAATTTATCAGGTCATCTCCGTCATAGCCTGCAACACCCGCAAAATAAACCTCTCCTCCCGCCCTCGCAAGCGCTATTGCTTGGTTAAAGCCCTTGCCGCCGCAAAAGGATTCGAATTTTTTTACGGAAACAGTTTCGCCCGGCTTGACAAGCTCTTCTACACGATAAGTTTTGTCAATATTAAGCGAACCTAAAACCAGTTTTCTCATTTTTCTTTGCTCCTGAAATCATATTGGTGATTATAATAGTAAAGCTCTAATGTTTCTCTGTCGGCAAGCGCCGGCGGGACTCCGTGCCTTGTAGTGGCAAGTCCGCCTGCACAAATCGCAAGCTCTACCGATTTTGTTATGGATTTTTTCTCTGTTAAATATACTGCCAATGCCGCAATAAATGCGTCGGCGGCACCCGTCGTATCAATCGGGGTTATTTTCGCCGCATCAAAAAATCTTCCCTCGCCGCCGTCAAGCAAAAAACAACCCCTGTGCCCTAAAGTAATGATTACTGTTTTTGCTCCCCGCCTTTGGAACTCCTTCGCCTTATCCTCAATTTTATCTATATCAGGCAAAAGCGATTTTGCCTCCTTGCGGTTCGGCACGAGAATATCAACAAAGCCGTAAAGCTCAGGCAAAAGCTCTCGTGTTGCACAGGGCTTTAAAATTGTTTTTACGCCATATTTTCTCGCCGTTTTCGCCGCATGAAGGATTAATTCCTGATTCATTTCCGTCTGAAGCAATAGATAATCCGCATTTTCAAGCAAATGTTCGTGCCTGTCAAAATCCGTCGGCTTTAAAGCGGCACTTGCCCCGTCAAAAACAGCAATATTGCTTTCTGCGTCCTTTTGAATGAAAATATAAGCGTGCCCCGTGTCAATATCGTCCTGAATTTCAATTCCCTCTGTATTCACCCCCTCGGATTTTAAGCAATCGAAAATGCGCCGCCCGTCATAATCGTTACCGATTGAAGAAATAAGCGAAACCTTTGCGCCGAGGCGGGAAATTCCGACCGCCTGATTCAGCCCCTTTCCGCCTGCCAAGGCAGAACGGTGGAGAATATTCTGCGTTTCACCCGATTCGGGCTGTTTGTCAACCGACATAAGCGTGTCGATATTCGACGTACCCAAAACGACAAACTTTCCATATTTCTTAGACTTCGGCTTAACGATGCTTTCAGCGTTTGCGGCTGAATATTCCCTGTTGAACTGCGCTTGAGAAAGCTCGTCCTTTTCGAAATAATCAATAAGCTTGTCGCAAACAAAGCCGCCGAATTCGGCAAGCGGGAGATTAATCGACGAAATCTGCGCACCGTCTATTTTCGTGTTTTCACAATTAATACCGACGACGGAAAGCTCTTGAGGAATGCGGATTCCGAGAAAGCGGGTCAGCGTTCCGATTTTATCCAAGGACGCCATATCAAAGCAGGCGATTCCCGTACGGCTTTGAAGCCAGATTCCGTCGCAAGCCTGTATGTCCTTTAAAACCATTGTTTCCTCAGCGGGAATATTATTGTCGAAAAGACACCTCAAAAAGCCTTTAAAAAAGCTTGACGACAAACCGTTTTTCAAATCGGCAACGCAACCGACGTTTGTGTGTCCGCTTTGAACAAGAGATTTTGCGGCGGCATAGCCGATAGGCTCGAAGGAAAAATAGAAATTATTGTTCGACTGGGCGGAAAGCGGGTCAAGCACAATCATTTTTACACCACGCTCTACAACCTCATCGGGGGGAGTTTTGTTTGAATGAGCTTCTTTAATCCAAACAATTCCATCGGCACGATGAGCCAATAAAATCTTAAAATTTTTAAGTTCTTCCTCCCGTGACGAATAAGTGCAAACAATAGTTGTATAGCCTCTTGACTGCGCACGCTTTACAATTTCCGCCAAAAGCTCATACTCCCTGGAGTCGCCGATCAGGACGCCGATAATCATTGAGGGTCTTGCGTCCTCCGCACTTCTGTCCATATAAGGCGAATAATGATATTGCTTTACAATATCCAGTATTTTCTCCCTTGTTTCGGCGCTTATGCTGCTGTCTTTTTTGTTAATAACCTTCGAAACGGTTGACATTGAAACATTTGGGATATTTCTTTAAGTGTCATGAGAAAAACTCCTTCAATAAATATTCTCGAAAGGCAGGGAAACTATTTTCCGAAATGTTTTCTTAACATAGTTTATCATCAATCAAGCTTGATGTCAATATCAATAACGACTATTATTCCACCGGTTTATTGTGCATATTCAACAAATAAGCAAGCAATTATTAGATATATTTGTTATTGTAGGTAAAGCTTTCTTTTGAAATGGAAATATATTCATCAACACCGCTCGCCTTT
>CAZYRV010000110.1:3934-4781 GCA_964649485.1 uncultured Oscillospiraceae bacterium
AGAAAGCCTGCCGTCAAGGAAATTTCTAGTCTTTGTGCGGTGATGCCTTAGCTATATCCAAAATGGAAAGCATGGCAACTTTTTTGTCACTGATTATAATGCTCTTAGTGCTAAATTTAATCAGCATGATTAGCACTTTCGCCACACTAAGTAAGAAACCAAATCAACCGCATAAGCACGCTTCGCGCTATTGGAATGTCAAAAAAGCAAGCGCTTTTCATGATTGTGCGTCAGGTGCTGTGGATACCGATTGTCGCTGGTTTAACATCGTTTTTGCCGCCTCTTGTTTTTAAAATATTTCGGCGAATTGCCGCAGAAAAAATTGCCGAAAACATTAACACTGAAGGTTCAATTTTAGTGACAAAAGTTGAATGGTTTATGAAATTTCCTCAATATCAGCTTTGGGAAATCGGACTTTTATTGACGATTATTTTATGCGTTTTTGCGTTCATTTTTATGATTTTATTTAACTTAGTTTTACCGTTTAAACGTGTCGTTTCTGAACAAATTTCTGATGGAATTTATAAATTAGATTGAGGTGGAAATTTTGAATTTAATACAAACTCACAATCTTACAAAAACTTATGGAAAAGGTGCGGCGGAGGTTTTCGCTTTAAAGAACGTTGATATTTCAATTTTAAAAGGCGAATTTGTCGCAATAATTGGTGCATCAGGGAGTGGAAAATCTACGCTTTTACATCTTTTGGGTGGGCTTGACAAGCCAACAAATGGCAGTGTTTTTATCGACGGGGACGATATTTATTCCCTTAATGATGATAAACTTTCTGCGCTTCGAAGGCAGAAAATCGGATTTGTTTTTCAGGCGTTCAATCTTGTTCCAGAGCTT
>CAZYRV010000111.1:0-4764 GCA_964649485.1 uncultured Oscillospiraceae bacterium
TCGCCGATTTTGGCGTCAAAATTCCTCAAAATACGCAAGTATTTCTGCGGATTTTCCTAAAAATTGTCAGATAATCCCTGCGCAATCGTACCGCCATCTCTGTGCGGTGAAGCCTAAAATTAATTTTATAAGAGGGTAATGGAATATTTCGAGCGGAGGTAGTGAGTAACATGAATAATAAATCCAGTTTAAAAGCGTTGCTTTTGTGCATTACAGCAATCATTTGCGCGGGTTGTACTGTTGAAAAACCCGAGAGCATGGCAGAGCTGACAATTGAAACTACGGCGGAGGTCACTTCACAAACGGAGTTGACAACCACAACCGAATTAGTTCACGATACAATAGCCGAAATTACTACACCAAAACCGATTCAAACTACAGCAGCGGAAATCACCACAAAAGAAGCAGATAATAAAAATCCTGACCAAGAATCAACGGAGGAAATTACCGTTTATTATAACAATACCTCATTTACATTTAAGCCCTATGAGGGGACGGATTTACCTGAAAACCCGTCCGCGCTGAACACTGAAGAGCTTTTTCATTCATTTGCGTACTGGGGCGGGCAGGGTTATATTTTATATAATTATCCGTCTTATATGATGAGTACAATTCCCAAACATAATTTAACCAAGGATACAATAACAGAGCTGTTTGCTCGTGATGATTTTCTGACTGTTGCACTTGATGAATACGAAAAGATAGATTATTTTCCCAATATTGACACAAGCTCTATGACTAGGGAAGAAGCAAGAATATATAGTCACAGCGCTTCGCAAGCAGACATCATTATCGGGTTTATAGAGATTGTACTTGCGGACGACGGAAACTTTGACAGGCTTTCCGACGAGCAGAAAATACAGGTTTTGGACGAGCTTAAAAATAAGATTAAGGCAAAGCATTATGATACAAGCAAGCCCGATGAAAAAGAATATATCACGACAAGCAAGTCGCCGTTTTTGATGTATGTCTGCGAACAAAAAAGAGACAGTAAAACCAAATGGTATGATTATATCAAGAGTTTGGGAGATGAATATGCTGAGTTTATTCCATATTTAGACGACGATTGGTATTGCGATGGGGGTTTCAGATAAACTCTTATTAATTTTTAACATCACTTGTACCTAATTGGTATTTGAAAAAGTTTAAAAAGTCAGACAAAATCTTGGGTTCTTGGGTTTTGAAAGATTTCTTAAACGGCTTCTATCAACACCTAGTATCAGCCATATGTATGAAAGCTTTCGGCTTGCCGAAGGCTTTTTATTTTTTTAAAGAATCTAGTCCGTTTCAAGTAATATTCTGTCCGAGGCTTGAATATATTTTTGGTAAGCAGGCAAGTACACTGTTGCGTATGAAGCCTATTATCGCCGACAAAGCGGTACAAATCGGAAAGGAATTGATACTATGGACTTGATTCTTAATAAAGAGCAGGTGTATCTGAGCGAGGTCGTCTATGACGGTCAGACAGAACAGGGTGTGGAGTTCGATTATATACTTCCGGACTATTACCCCGACATTTTCAAAATCCTGAAATGCCGGCTTATGCCGAAGGTTGTTTCATACAATATTTCAGGTGACAAGCTTGTGTGCGACGGAGTTGTTTACATCAAGGTGCTTTACCTCGGCGAAAACAACAACTGCATAAACTGCGTCGAACAGCGCTATACCTACTCGAAAACCATTGATTTAGGGAAGGACGTCGAGGGGCTTAACCCTATCGTTACAATCACTCCAAAGGTTGATTATTGCAATTGCCGTGCGGTAAGCGGGAGAAGAATCGACGTAAGAGGAGCGGTAAGCTGTAAGGTGCGGGTAACCTGCTCGAAAACGGCGGAGGTTGTTTCCGAGGCGGAGGGAAAGGGCATTGAAGCGAAAAAAAGCCCTTTTACGTACAGCGGGAAAAAGCTTCACACGAAAAAACAGTTTACCACCCGTGAGGACATTGAGGTAAGCAGCGGAAGCGAGGGGATTGAAAATATTCTCAATCATGACGTCGTCGCCGTTGTCACCGACTTTAAGGTTATTGCGGGAAAGGTAATCGTAAAGGGCGAGGCAAACGTCAAGGCGCTTTATACCTGTAAGGTTGATGAGGAAAACGAAGACGCCGAGGTTATGGAGGCGACAATTCCGTTAAGCCAGATAATCGACCTTGATGGAGTGACAGAACAGCATCTTTGCTTTGTGGAGATAACCGTTATTACCGCCGACTTGACCGTCAAGAAAAATAATGAGGGCGATTCTAAGGTTTTCGGCTGTGAGGTTGTTTGCGAATGCGCTGTGACGGCGCATAAAGAGGAAACCGCAGATGTGATAACCGATATTTATTCAACAAAATATGAAAGCAATTATTCGACTGTAAATGTTAAGGCTGAAAGTTTGCCGCAGATTATAAGTCAACCGCTTACAGAACGTGCAACGGTTGAAAGCAGTGACGGCGAGCTTGAAACTGTGTACGATGCGTGGGCGGATTTGCAGAACGTTACTTGCAAGGGTAAATCCGACAAGGAAATGGTTGTAAGCGGTCAGCTTAACTGTCAGCTTTTGGGGAAGATAAGCGGCGGTTCTCCCGTTTATATGGAAAAGCAGGTTCCGCTTGAGGCGACGGTTGAGGTCACGGGGCTTTCGCCAAGCTGTGTCGCAGAGCATAGCTTGCAGGTTACAAGCGTAAGCTTTAGCATAAGCTCGGGAAATGCGGTCGACTTGCGGATTCAGATGAGCTTTAAGTGCTGCTTGTATCAGATTAAGGCGATTGAGGTCGTAAGTGACGTAACCGTCATGGAAGATAAGCCGAAAAAGTCCGAATGCGACTATGCTTTAAAGCTTTATTTTGCGGAAGCGGGCGAAGATGTTTGGGCAATCGCAAAGCGCTATAACACATCAATAGATTCAATCACGGGCGAAAACGACATTGAAGGCGACAAAATAACGGCAAGCACAATGCTGCTTATTCCGATAGTATAGGAGGGCAGGACGAATGACAAGTACCATTTATCAGGACATTGCAAAGCGCACTGACGGAAGCATTTACATAGGTGTCGTCGGCCCTGTGCGCACGGGAAAATCCACTTTTATAAGCAAGTTTATGCAATCGCTTGTAATTCCGAATATAACAGGCGAATACCGCAAGGAGCGTGCGGTTGACGAGCTTCCGCAGTCGGCGGCGGGCAAAACAATCATGACGACAGAGCCGAAATTTGTCCCCGAGGAAGCCGTAACGGTCGAGCTTGAGGACGGCGCAAAAATGAACGTTCGGCTTATCGACTGCGTTGGTTATATTCTGCCAAGCTCAATCGGCTATATCGAGAATGAAGCGCCGAGAATGGTCGTTACTCCGTGGTTCGAGGAAGAAATTCCGTTTAACATGGCGGCGGAGGTCGGAACTCAAAAGGTTATAAACGAGCATTCGACTATCGGGCTTGTAATCACCTGTGACGGCTCTATCACCGATATTCCAAGAGAGGAATATGAGGAGGTCGAGGAGAGGGTTATTTCCGAGCTTGACGAAATAAATAAACCCTTTATCGTGCTTTTAAACTGCACTAACCCCGAAAGCGCCGAAAGCAAGGCTCTTGCCGAAACGCTAAGCGAAAAATACGGCAAGCCTGTTATTGCTGTGAACTGCCTCAAGCTTGATGAGGAAAAAATCAAGGATATTCTCGCTGAGGTGCTTTATCAATTCCCTGTCAAGGAAATTAATGTAAGTATGCCAAAGTGGATAACCTCTCTTGAAACAGGACACTGGCTTAAAAACGAGCTTTTCACCGCAATGAAGGAAGCCGCAAGCGGAATCGAAACCATAAACAGCGTCAAAAACTTCACCTGCACGCTTGCAAACTGCGAATATATCACGGGCTGTGGGGTTGATGAAATCGATTTGGGCAAGGGCTCGGCGACGATTACTGTTATGCTTCGTGCTGATTTGTTCTATAAAATCCTCGGCGAAACAACAGGAATCGAGCTTGAGGACGAAAGCGACCTACTCCCCTGCATGATAGAGCTTGCAAAGGTGAAAAAGCGGTATGAAAAGGTTCGGGCTGCGCTTGACGAGGTTCAGGCGACGGGCTATGGAATTGTGCTTCCAAGTCTTGACGAGCTTTCGCTTGAAGAACCTGAAATCGTCAAGCAGGGCGGAAAATATGGCGTTCGGCTTAAGGCAAGCGCTCCGTCAATTCACATGATGGCGGCGAATATTACGACGGAGGTAAGCCCGATTGTCGGAAGCGAAAAGCAATCGGAAGAGCTTGTAATGTACCTGCTTAAAGAATTTGAGGAGAACCCGACAAACATATGGAAGAGCAATATTTTCGGAAAATCCCTCCATGAGCTTGTAAACGAGGGGCTTCACAACAAGCTTTATCGTATGCCGTCAGATGCACGGCAAAAGCTTCAGGAAACAATCGAGAGGATTATCAACGAGGGCTGTGGCGGACTTATTTGCATTATTCTTTAATACGCAACAGGTTTTATATGGAAAAAGCTGTGCCTTGCAAAAGCGGGGTACAGCTTAAACCATTTATTTATAAAGTGATATTATAACAGTACGTTTAAAATAAACCATTTAATCAATGATTAGAATAAGCTTCAAGCTCTTCCAGCGTGACGGAAAAATCACTGCCGACATTTTTAAGGTTATCTTCCGAAAGCTCATAAACGGCTTGATATGGTGAAAGAATCTGATAGCTCGTGCCTGTGTAAGCGGCGAAAAAAACAGGCTCTTCGCTAAATCAAGTGGGTAACCCTAAATCCAGACCTGCGGTTTCGAGA
>CAZYRV010000112.1:0-236 GCA_964649485.1 uncultured Oscillospiraceae bacterium
GCAGTTCGTTGCCGTCCCAGTCAATATTAAGCGGCTCGTCAATAGAAATTTCATATTTAAGCAGGCTTGACTTTCGCAGGTGCATGAGAATTTCGTTTTCGATACAGCGTGAAGCATAGGTTGCAAGCTTGATATTTTTGCTTACGCTAAAGGTGTTGACCGCCTTGATAAGCCCGATTGTACCGATTGAAATCAAGTCCTCAATACCGATTCCCGTTGACTCGAACTTTTTTGCA
>CAZYRV010000112.1:335-4683 GCA_964649485.1 uncultured Oscillospiraceae bacterium
TTGCAATGTATACAACAAGCCGTAAGTTGTGGACAATAAGCTTTTCCCTTGCTGCGGGAAAATTATCCTCAAGCTCGGCGAAGGCTTTTTCCTCCTCCGCCTTTGAAAGCGGCGGCGGAAGCGAATCAGCGCCGTTTATATAGTGAATCTGGCGCTCTTCATCGCTTTCACCAAAGCAAATTCTCAAAATAACCGACAAAATCTTCCCTTTAACGTTTACCAACTCAAGCACCCCTTATATTAATATTTTTGGATTGAATATACATTTTTGATTTTCAAAAGAAGCCTCATCTTTGGAAACAGCAACCATTGCGGATACCGACTTTTTTTCCGCTCCGCATGAAATCTCAAGGCTTAACGGCTTAAACGCAGGAAGCAAGCCTGACCCCGCAACCGTTTTAATCGGAATGAGCCTGATTCCGCTTTCGTCAAAGCTTCCGTTTGCCAAATAATCAACCACGCCTTTAGGAACAGCACCCTCAACCGCCGACAAGCCGAAAACCACCACAGGAAGCCCGCTGAACGCATCATAAAGGCGGTTTCCGCTGTCGGCGAGGGCATCGGTTTCGGCGCTTCCCGTGCTTGTGACAAGCCGTGCTCGATAAGCCTTATCAGCGCTTTTTCCATCCAGAATATAGCGTAAAAGCCGCATTGCGCCATAGGCTGCGGCGGTTCCGCCGATAAGCACAATCAAAGAAACGTCATAATACACCGCACCGTTGTTTACATACATTTTTTCGGGCGAAAGCCTGTCGTTTATGAATATAACCGTTCCCGCAAAAATGAAATTTATTACCAAGAAAACAATAAGCCTTTTCATAAAATCGTTTCTGTTTTTAAAGCCGAAAACTATCAAACAAAGCAAGATCCCCGCCGCTATTTTTATTGCGATTGACAAAACAGCTCCCAAATCGGGCAAAAAAATCAACAGTGCCGGCAAAGCCCCAAAGGCAGAGCCAAGCAAAACCCGCTTTGCCGAAACGTTTTGGTGGAGGAAAACGCAGGTCGAACGAATAAGCAAATATGCTATGTAAAAATTGACGGCAATAAGCACATCAAGGTAAATCGTAAGCATTAAATTCCCCCTGTCCGATATTATTATAAGGCGATTATAAGGAATATACTGTCAAAGCGTGAGAGCGAAAAATGTTTTTATCTGCGCAATTTGCATAAAAAAAGCCGTCCTCGGAAAAAGAGAACGGCTGATATTGAAATATGGTTTTTATAAGGGCAAGCGCACGGTTATTGTCGTGCCGAAATTCGGCTTGCTTTTAAGGGAAATTTCGCCGTCGGCGGTATTCACAATATGCTTGACAATCGCAAGCCCAAGCCCTGTGCTTCCTTCCTTGCGGCTTCTTCCCTTGTCAACACGGAAAAATCTCTCGAACACACGGCTCTGTGCCTCAACGGGAATGCCTATCCCCGTGTCGCTTACGGTTATTTCCGCAAAGCCGTCCTTTTTTCCAACCGTGACGACGGCGCTTCCGCCTGTTTTGTTGTATTTAATCGCATTTGACATTATATTTTCCAGAAGCTCGTGCATTTGCTTATAGTTCTGATAAACAACAACATCTTCCCCCGCAACAGTAACGTTTATGTTCTTTTCGCCGCTTTGCGGAAGCAGGCTTTCTCGGATTTTCTCTGCAATTTCCATGAGATTGCACTTTGATTTTTCATCATTTGCATTTGCGCTTTCAAGCCTTGAAATTTCCAAAATATCATTAATAAGCGCCGACATTCGCCTTGCTTCGCCGAGAATTTTCCCGATATATTCATCTCTGCTTTCGGGAGTGGCAATTCCGCTTTCGATAAGCTCGGCAAAGCCCATAATCGAAGTCAGCGGCGTTTTAAGCTCGTGTCCTGCGTTGCTGAAAAAGTCCTGACGCATTTTCTCGGCATTTTTTTCGGCAGTAACGTTCGTAAGCACAACAAGACCGCCTCGAGTTAATTCAGAACCGCTTTTTTCAAAAAGCGAGCTTGCGACCGGTGTCACATGAACGCTTAAAATTTTCTCGTCAAGTTCAATGTAAAATATTTCAGAACGTTTATCAGAAACCGCCTGTTCTACGGAATTTACAATCCTGTTGTTCCGTGTGAGATACAGAATGTTTTTGCCCTCTATCATTGTTTCACAGCCGAAAAAGCTTTTAGCGGCGCTGTTTGCCATGATTATTTCAAGCCCGCCGCCGACAAGAACAAGCCCCTCCTCCATTGTTTCGATGATGAAATTAACCCGCCTTCTCTCACGCTCGAGCCGTTCTGAATTTTCTTTGATATCGCCCCTAAGACGGTTAAAAACATAGATAATATCGTTTAATTCCTCATATTGTTGCGGGGGGATTTCCTCGCCATAATCTTCTCTGCTTGCGGTTAATATCGAGTCCTGAACGTTTTTAAGCGATGAAACAACGCCTTGCGTGAGATTTTTTGAGAAAATAAGTGCGGCAATAACCGCCGCCGACAAAGCAAGCGCCATAATCGGAATAAACCTTTTCGCAAAATGAACAAAACCGTTCAGCGTGACCGAAACCCTTATTATATCGCCGTTTTCGGCACGCAAGGCGGCGTAAAGCTGACGTACATGAAGCGTATTTGAATTTCTTACATCAAAGCCAATTCCCGATTTTTTTGCGGCAATAACCTCGGGGCGGTTTGCGTGATTTTCAAGCGTGCTTTCCTCGTCAGTTTCGGTGTCCACAAAAACCTTACCGTCATTTTTTATGAAAACAACCCTTTCGCCGTCGGTATTTTCGCTGAATTTCTGCGCAAGCGTTTCGTCGTGAATTTGCGTAATTGAATAAGCCTGAGCCATAAGCTCAAGCTGAGAGCGCATCTGCTCTTTTTTGGTTTTTTCCTCATTAACCGCCAGAATTGCCGTCGCAATCACACAGCAGACAAGCGCCGAAGCGGTTATTATCAAAAACATCTTCCAGAAAAGCGAACGTTTCATAATAAGTCACAGCGCAATGCGCCTGCCCTCCATTCAAAGCTTTGGTGAAACAAAACGATAGCCGACACCACGAATTGTCTTGATATAAAGCGGGTTTTCCGCATCGTCGCCAAGCTTTTGACGAAGCGTGCGAATGTGCATATCAAGCGTTCTGGTTTCTCCCGTAAAATCATAGCCCCAGACGCTTGACAGAATTTCCTCTCTGCCGATTACACGCTCTGGATTTTCTATTATAAGCTTTAAAAGCTCGTATTCCTTGTAAGTAAGCTCGACAAGCTTTCCGTTTTTCTTGACCTCACGGGTTGCGGTATTAAGCGAAATGTCGCCTATGGCAATAATATCCTGCTTTGAAACACGGTTTGCCCTGCGAAGCAAAGCCTTGACCCTTGCCGCAAGCTCCATGACCCCAAACGGCTTTGTAATGTAATCATCAGCGCCGCTTTCAAGCCCGACGACCTTCTCAACCTCACTTGTTTTTGCCGTGAGCATCAAAATCGGCATAAGCTCAAACTCCGGCTTTTCACGAAGCTTTCGCACAGCCGTAAGCCCGTCCATTCCCGGAAGCATTATGTCAAAAATGCACAAATCGGGCGCTTGCTCGTGGATTCGTGCAAGCCCTTCCTCCGCTGTTTCAAAGCTCTCAACCTCGTAAGAATACGCCTTAAGCGCAACCCCCACAAGCTCTCGAATAGCCTCGTCGTCCTCAATTATATAAATTTTTTCCGCCATTTCAACCTCTTAAATTATCAGCGTATGCTTATATTCGCCCGTTTCGAAAAATTCAATCCATTCGCAAATATTGACGGCATGGTCAGCAATTCTCTCCAGATATTTGATAATCATAATCGTGTCAACAACAGAGTCAATGTTGGATTTCCCTAAATTAAGCGACTCTGCCATGCGGTGCTTTATTTTGTTGAACAGCTCGTCAACCTCATCGTCACGCTGGATTACGTCACGGGCAAGCGTCAAGTCGTTTTCGACAAAGCTTTTGATTGAATCCGCAACCATGAGCCGAGCCTTTTCCGCCATAATTCCGATATCCTCGGCAAGGTGAAAAATCTCATCGACATTCGCCGTGATGGATATTTCCGCAATGTCCGCCGCATTGTCGGCAATGCGTTCCATATCCGTAACCATTTTAAGCGCACCCGAAACCTTGCGCAAATCCTTTGCGACGGGCTGTTCACGCAGAATAATCGAAAGGCACTGACTCTCGATATTTTTTTCCGCCTGATTGACCTCGCCGTCGCCCTTGACGACCCTTTGAGCAAGCTCTTTATCGCCGTCGCTGAGCGCCTTGATTGCGTTTTTAATCGCTTCCTCGATAAGCCCGCCCATTTTAATTAAATCATTATTAAGCTTTGAAAGCTTTGTTTCAAAACCACCGCGCATATT
>CAZYRV010000113.1:0-2074 GCA_964649485.1 uncultured Oscillospiraceae bacterium
GTATTGTTTGTTTACGCTCGCTCTGTTATAATGTCATTATAACTTGATTTTAAGGCAACCCTGCAAAACAGTCAGTTAAAATTGAATTATTCCAAGTAATTCAAGCTGATGAGCAAAAGCACTTTAAATTTGCATTAAATTGACTATATTTAGTATGGTTTTCATGATTTCTTTGAGGTTTTACCCTCAAATGGGCAGACCTCTCCCTTGGGTCATAATTTCGGCACTGCAATTTTTGCCCTCGATAGCTTATAAATATTCGCAAGAACAAGCAGCATATCAAGTTTTTGTTTGTTCTGTTTAAGACCTCTGTAACGGGTTTTCCTGAATTTGAAAACGCCTTTTATAATGCCGAAAATATGCTCCACTTTTGCTCTGACAGATGATTTCAGTGATTCAAGACATTCTTGTATAAGCTGTTCGTTTCCGCCGATTTTTCTTATGCTGCTGGGACGCATGTTGATTTCCCATTCTATTTTTTCTGCAAGCTCTTTATCCTCAACGTATTCTTTGCCGCCTAAATATCCGCTGTCGCCATAAACCTCTTTTTCACTGCCGTGCAGAAGATTGCCTGTCTGTGTTACATCGTGGACATTAGCAGCTGTAACAACGCTGCTATGTACAAGTCCGCTGTCTTTATCTACTCCGATATGAAGCTTACAGCCAAAATGATACTGATTTGCTTTCTTTGTTGAATGCATCTCAGGATCACGGGTTTTCTCTTTATTTTTAGTTGAAGACGGTGCTTCAATTATTGTTGCGTCTACAATCGTGCCTTTCTTTAGTAGTATTCCATTTTTTTCAAGAACTTCATTCATTTCAGTAAACAGTTTTTCACCTATACTGTTATCACTTAGCATATGACGAAACCGTAAAAGTGTTGTTGATACAGGCACATCGCTGTTCATCAGATCTGTACATCCAACAAATTTTCTGATTGCAAAACTGTCGTATACAGCTTCTTCTGTTGCTTCATCAGACAGTGAAAACCATGTCTGTACCAAATACATTCTCAGCATTATTTCTAGTTCCTGACGGGGACGCCCCACTTTACTTTCAGGATTTGCTTTAGTAATTATCGAAAGCCATTTCTCCCATGGTATCATTTTTTCCATCTCTTCAAGAAATATTTCTTTTCTGGTTTTTCGATTCTTTCGGTTTTCTTCCATCCCGTAAAATGTTATCTGTCCCTGCATCTTTTACACTTCCTTTTATTCTATTATACCATATTTTTGTTGGGCTTTCAAGAGGTTTTGCAGGGTTGCCTTAAATTAAAGTTAAAAATAATAAAGGTGATACAAATGACAAAAATCAACATCAATCCTGATAAGTGCATAGGCTGCACTTCCTGCATCAGAATATGTCCCGCTCATGTCGCAAATATTGCAAGCATCGCCAACGACGGAAAAACAGTAATCCATATAGACGAGGATAAGTGCATAAAATGCGGCGAATGTATAAAAGCTTGCGAAAGCCATGGAGCAAGAACCTTTGAGGACGACACAGAAACATTTTTTGACGACCTTATGAGAGGTGAAAAAATTATCGTTATTGCCGCTCCGTCAATAAAAACCGCATTTGAAAAGGACTGGAAGCAGCTTTTGTCATATTTAAGGCAAAAAGGCGCGGATTCGATTTATGACGTGTCGTTCGGCGCGGACATATGCACCTGGGCGCATATTAAGCTTGCCGAAAAAAATAAGGATATTCACGTTATTTCACAGCCTTGCGCCGCTGTAACAAACTATATTCTGAAATATCGGCACGAGCTTTTGAAATATCTTTCTCCCGTTCACAGCCCTATGATGTGCCTTGCATCATACATAAGAAATCAGCTTGGGAAAACAGGAAAAATTGCCGTACTTTCGCCCTGTATAGCAAAAAAAGATGAATTTGAAATGACCGGGCTTGCACAATATAACGTTACATTCAAAAGGCTCCGAGAATATCTTAAAAACAATGGAATTAATTTAAGCTCGGTAGCTGTTTCAAAAAGGCTTTTTGACGGCGACGAGGGCTTGACCGGAGCTATTTATCCACGGTAAATCTGGTCTTATTGCCAAGCCCACCCCAT
>CAZYRV010000113.1:2084-4674 GCA_964649485.1 uncultured Oscillospiraceae bacterium
AAAATCCTGTAAAGAAAAACCTTCAGATTTTCAGTCCGTCCCTAAGAGTTATCAATTCGGAGGGAGTAAAAAAGGTTTATCCCGAAATCGACGAATACATTAAGCAAAGAGAAAAGGATCTTCCATCGGTATTCGATGTTTTAAACTGCGAATTTGGCTGCAACAGCGGCGCGGGAACGGGAAATACCATGCCATTCTTTGAAATCGATAATATAATGCATGGCATTCAGCACGAAACAAAGGCAAAAAGAAAAAAACATCTCCTCTTTAAAAAAGACAGGCAATTTAAGGGATTTGACAGAAAACTTAAACTTGAACATTATTTAAGAACATATACTCCACAGGAAATGAACCTTAAAATGCCAACCGAAACAGAACTTGAAGCGGCATTCAAAAAACTTCATAAATTTACGGAGGAACAGAAAACATTTAACTGTCATGCCTGCGGATATGCAACCTGCAAGGATATGGCTATATCAATAATAAGAGGAAATAATATTCCTCAAAACTGCGCACAATATCAAAAGAGTGTCGCCGAGGCAAAAACAAGCGATGTTATGCATATGCACGATGATGTCCTTGAACTTACCGCAAAGCTTGAAACGGTAACGCAAACCCTTGTCAACAGCATACATATCGTAAAAAACGATGTCGTCAATATCGAGGATATTCACGGAATATGCAGGAACGACATGGATACCCTTGAAAACGAAATTCAAAAGCTTAACAATCTTTCAACGGAAATTACCGAAGCGATGAAAAATATTACAGAGGGAATTTCAAGCTATAACAAGATGACCAGCGATGTCGAAAATATATCCCAGCAAATAACTCTTCTTTCGCTTAATGCCTCCATTGAGGCCGCAAGAGCAGGCGAGGCGGGAAAAGGCTTTGCAGTTGTTGCGGGCGAGGTAAGGAATCTTGCTTCAAATTCAAAAAATGCGGTGCAAAAAGCTTTGACATCTAACGAACAGGTGCAGCTTGCAACAAAAAATATCCGCACAATCATAGAAACAATAAACGAATCGGTAAGCCAGATACTTGTCCTTGTCCGGAGAATGGCGGAAAACGTCAACAAGGCAAGCACCAGCAGCGATTCTATAAACAGCTCGATGAACGATGTTTCGGATATTTCCGACAATGTTCGGGATATGATTGTCCGGACAAAATCAAAGCTTCAGTAAAATAAAAAGAGAGGTAAGGCGAGCCGCCTTTGGCATTTCGTATTTCACTTTACGAAAACCCGAAGTTTGCGGCTCGGTATCGATAGAATCTTCTATGCGGTACATTCCTAGAATCCCTCTCTTTTTTAATTTTCCTGTTTTTCATTCAGGAGAGCAATATCCTTTTCAAGCTTGTAAATTCTTTCAACAAGGCTATTGTGCTTGTCAAGCTTATCTTCAATATATTTCAGCTTTGTTTTCACAATTCCCGCAAACGTTCCGAACGTCACCCCATAAGCAATCATCTGAATCCAGAACTCAGTGCTCATTTTTTCGCTTCCTCCTTTATCCCAGATTCGTCGATGCTTCCCTCCGTCAGAATATACGCAATAAGCGTTCCTTCGGCAGAAATAAGCGCCGCAACCTTTTCAATGGTTAGGTTGTCGACATTGCATAAAACAAGCGCTGCGGCAACGACTCCCGCAACTGCTGCCCAAAACTTGCGGCTTGATAATTTTTGCTTCCAGTTTATTTTATTCAAAATCTCATCTCCTTTAAAGCGGAAGCCTTATAACCTGACCCGGATAAATCACATGGTTATAATTCGTTCCGTTGAATTCTGCAAGCTCGGCATATCTTTTTCCGTTGCCGAGCTGTTCTTCCGCAATCCGCCACCAGCTGTCGCCAGATTTTACAGTATAGGTTTTAGACTGCTCCGCATTTATTTTATCGTATTGATACAGCTTGTACTGCTCTATCAGTTTAATCAAGCTGTCCGCATAATTTGGGGCGGTGGCATAGCAAGTATGCTGGAGCTTGAAAACAAAGAAGAACCTAATTTCTCTGACTCAGACTTTGTTTTAGCTGCTTATGCAGCATCGCTTAAAGTCTTGACATCATATAAAACAATCGCCTTGCATTTATCCATATCGCCCTTTGACAAGGTGAGTGTTGTATTTTCGCCGTCATTTCTTCCGCTGAACTTAACGCCCTGTTCATCAAGAATTTTGACAACTGTCAGAGCTTTTTCTGTGGGCATTCTGATAAAGCTCTTTTCTGCAATATCCTTATAAGGGGTATTACCGATGATATTTGCCTTCAGCTTTGGTTCGGGGAATGCCTGTTCGGTGTTTTCCTGCTTTGGTTCAGCCTTTTCCTTGCCGGTAACAAAAGCGACGGCTTCCTTGTAATTATCAACGTGAGCCTTGCCAATGGTAAGCGTAGTTTTATCGCCGTTAATTCGTCCGCTGTACGGAATGTCATTGCCATCAAGGTAATTTGCGACCTTTTCAGCCGTTTCCGACTTCAAACGAAAATACTGCTTATCCTCAATAGCGGAATAAGCAGTATTGCCAATGATATTAGATTTGTTAGGCTTTTCGGCAGTCTGTTCTTTCGACTGCTCCTTGTCCCTCGTTTTTTCCTGC
>CAZYRV010000114.1:0-4609 GCA_964649485.1 uncultured Oscillospiraceae bacterium
GCTTTATGCCGAACAGGTTCGCAAAGCCCTTGATGAAAAGCTTTCAGCGGGCTGGGCGGAAATGGTTCAATCGATGATAAACACCTTGCAGGACGAGGCAAGGCTTGAGGAGGTCGTCCGGCTTATCGGCGTGGATTCGCTTTCGGACAGGGATAGGATTACGCTGGAAATTGCAAAATCAATCCGTGAGGACTATCTCCAGCAGAATTCCTTCGACGAAATCGACTCCTACTCCTCCCTTAAAAAGCAGTATAAAATGCTTGATTTAATACATTATTTTGAAGTTCTTGTCAGGGAAGCCTCCGACGAGGGCGTCCCTTATGCGCAAATTTTCACAACTTCGCTTGAAATAAGGGAAAAAATTGCCAGAGCAAAGTATATTCACGAGGACAAGACAGAGCAGTTTGACGAGATAAAACGGCAGATTGCCGAATATTTTGAAAAGCTTTCAAACGGCGAGGTGAGTGAATGATGGAAATGATTAAATCCTATAAAAGCATTGCGAACGTAATCGGCCCGCTTATGACGGTTGACCACGTGGAGGGCGTCAAATATGACGAGCTTATTGACGTTCAGCTTCAAAACGGCACGACAAGGCAGGGGCAGGTTCTTGAAATTAACGGCTCTCGTGCGCTTGTGCAGATTTTCGAGGGAACAGGCGGGATTAATCTCCGTGATTCGAAGGTTCGGTTTATCGGCAAGCCCTTTGAGCTGGACGTTTCCGAGGATATGATAGGGCGGGTTTTTGACGGCTTGGGTAAGCCTAAGGACGGGCTTAATCCGATTGCCGCAGAAAAATCTCTTGATATAAACGGCGAGGCGATTAATCCTTACGCACGTGATTATCCTGACGAATTTATTCAGACAGGAATTTCCGCAATCGACCATCTTAATACCCTTGTAAGAGGGCAAAAGCTTCCGATTTTTTCTGTTTCGGGCTTGCCGCATCAAGAGCTTGCGGCACAGATTGCACGTCAGGCAAAGGTTTTAAAAGCTGATGAAAAATTTGCGGTAGTTTTTGCGGCAATCGGTATTACCTTTGAGGAAGCGGGCTTTTTCATTGACGATTTCCGCAAAACAGGGGCGATTGAACGAACCGTAATGTTCTTGAATCTGGCAAGCGACCCCGCAATGGAGCGCATAGCTACCCCTAAAATGGCGCTTACCGCCGCCGAATATCTTGCTTTTGAAAAGGATATGCACGTCCTCGTAATCATGAGCGATATGACGAACTATTGTGAGGCGCTGCGTGAGATTTCGGCGGCAAGACGTGAGGTTCCCGGCAGGCGGGGCTATCCCGGTTATCTCTATACAAATCTTTCGACGCTTTACGAACGTGCGGGCAGGATTAAGGGCAAAAAGGGTTCTGTAACTCAGATTCCGATTTTAACAATGCCTGAGGGCGACATAACGCACCCGATTCCCGACCTCACGGGCTATATCACCGAGGGGCAGCTTTTACTTTCGAGAAGCCTTTACGACAATGCGGTTTTGCCGCCGATTGACGTTTTGACCTCGCTTTCCCGCCTTAAAGATAAGGGAATCGGCAAGGGGAAAACCCGTGAAGACCACGCTTCAACGATGAACCAGATTTTCAGCGCCTATGCGCAGGGCAAAAAGGCGAAGGAGCTTGCCGTCGTGCTCGGCGATTCGGCGCTGTCGGAAACAGACCAGTGCTTTGCCGCCTTTGCCGACCGCTTTGAAAGGGAATATGTAAATCAGGGCTTTCACGAAAACAGGAGCATTGAGGAAACGTTGAATTTGGGCTGGAAGCTCCTTGCCGATTTGCCGAGAAGTGAATTAAAACGAATTTCACCGGAAATGATTGACAAATATATGCCGGAGGTGTAAAATATGAGTGTGCTTCCGGTAAGTCCGACAAGAATGGAGCTTTCGAGGCTGAAAAAACAGCTTGAGCTGTCCGTTCGGGGACATAAGCTTCTCAAGGACAAGCAGGACGAGCTTATGCGGCAATTCATCGGAATTGTTAAAGAAACGGAAAGGCTTCGAACCGAAATTGAGGAAAAATATCGAGTTGTGCGGCGCAGGGCGCTTCTTGCGGCGGCGGATTATTCCCAAAAGGAGCTTATGGAAAGCGCCGTTACAGACGGAGAGGGGCTTTGCGTATCCGTAAAAACCAAAAATCAGATGGGAGTAATCGTTCCTGTCATGGAATTTGACCGTGGAAAAGCGCAAAACGGCGAATTTTTGTCGCTTTCACCCGCTTTAAGCCAGACAAAGGGCGAAATGGAAGGCTTGCTTCCCGTGTTTTTAAAGCTTGCCCAGCAGGAAAAGCATTGTGTAATTCTTGCGGCGGAGATTGAAAAAACACGGCGGCGTGTAAATGCCCTTGAATATATGACAATTCCCCAGCTTAAGGAAACAATCCGTTTTATCAAGATGCGGCTTGGCGATAACGAGCGTGACCAGATTACCAGACTTATAAAAATTCAGGATTTCGGGTTGACGGCTGAAATGTAAAAACAAAGGGGCAACGCTTTGAAAAGCGTTGCCCTCATTATTTATTTCCGGATAATAGTAAGCGTTGAGTTGAGTATAACAGAAATGTTTTAAGTGATTATAAATAAAATAACTGTGCATTATCTGCTGACTGATTCTAGCCTGCGGCAGTTTTTGGTATGTGTTTTAGGTTTAATAGATAATACATGGAAAATTTCCGTGATTTAGTTTACACCTTAAAGTATGCAATTGTGTCCTTGAGAACGTTTGATTGTCCGGTAAGCTCTTCGCTTGAAGCCGCAAGTTCTTCGGAGGTTGCGGCATTTGTCTGAACGACCGCTGAAATTTGGCTGATGCCTTGGTCGATTTCAGCAACTCCCTGAGCTTGTTCACGAGAAGCATGGGCAATTTCAGAAATAAAGCCCGCTGTTTTATCAATTTCCGCAACAATTTCCGAAAGATTATCAGCGGTTTCATTCGCAATTTTCATGCCCGCCGAAACTTTTGTTATTGAGCTTTTGATAAGCTCTGTTGTTTCCTGTGCTGCATTTGCAGAGCGTGCCGCAAGAACACGGACCTCATCTGCGACAACCGCAAAGCCCTTGCCGGAGCTTCCCGCACGTGCCGCTTCAACCGCCGCATTTAATGCAAGAATATTTGTCTGGAAGGCAATATCGTCAATTGTTTTGATAATTTTTCCAATATTGCTTGATGCCTCGTTTATTGCGTCCATAGCCTTAAGCATTTCGCTTACCTGACTGTTGCTTGTGTCAGCCTGCTGTTTTGTTTTTGTCATGAAGTCATTCGCCTGCTCGGCGTTCTGAGCATTGCGGTCAGTCTGATCCGCAACCTCCTTAAGCGATGCAGTAAATTGTTCTATTGCGCTTGCCTGCTCGGTTGTTCCCTGAGAAAGAGACGTGCTTGAATTAGCAATCTGCTCAGAACCAGTTGCGACTTGGTCTGCAATCTGCGCAATTTCAGCCATAGCCCTTCCCATAGAGCTTACTATTCCTTCCATGTCGGTTTTGATATTAGTAAAATCTCCGACATAGCTTTGGTCTGTTTTTACACGCAAATTACCGCCGGAAATTTCCGAAAGAATATGGTGAATATCGCTTATATAAGCCCTTAGGCTTGTAATTGTCGAGTCAAGCGCTTTTGCAAGCGTTCCTGTTTCGTCCTTGGATTTAACAACAGGAACAGGTGTATGTAAATCTCCTTCACTTAAAAGCTGGATTCGGTTTGAAATAGCCGTTATTGGGTTGGCAATTGAATTAGCAAAAATAAAGATAAACACAATGGCAAGCACGGTAAATACAATTATAAGAATTATTGATGCTATAAGGCTTCCGTTAAAAGATGACATAACCTCACTTTTATCAATTGCCATAGCCAAAATCCAGCCGTCCGTTCCGGAAATAGGCATATAGGAAATCATACGGTCCACACCTTCGAAATTTCCCTCAATCATACCGGTTTGCTCTTTAACCATGGTATTAATAATTCCGCCCATTTCTTTATAACTATTATCGCTTTGCGCAAGGGTTGCATAATTTGTGAAACTTGTGACAAGACTGTTATCCTTGTGGGCAACGATTGTGCCGTTTTTGTCGATTATAAAGCCATATCCGCTATCGCCGAGGCTTACGCCCTGCATGATACTGCTGAATTCATCGTTGGCAAGCTGTGTGAATACGATTCCGTCATAGCTTGTGTTGTTGTCAACCATGGTTGCAACATAAAGCACGGTGCTGTTATCCTTTGCTGAAATAAGCGGGCTTGAAATATATGTTTCGCCTGACATTGCGCCCTGAAAATAATCCCTTGTGGAAATATCGGCAAGTCCGTCGTATGTTGCACCGTCTGCCGAAGCAAAAGAAACTAATTCGTAATTGTATTTTGCGGCAAGCTCGGCTCCTATTTGTGAAAGTTCTGTCATCGATGCGGTTTTCGTAATACGGGTGTCAGTCGCCATGTTTTGAACTTCGGTTTTGAAAACATCAATTCCGTTTGAAATGGATAAAGAATACGCTTCCGCAGATGAGCTTAAGAGTGTTTTTGCATTATCGTTCGCTGTTGACAGATGGATAAAAATAGGCTCTTCGCTATATTGAATGGGTAGCGCTGATATGATATAATAACAACGAGG
>CAZYRV010000115.1:0-4581 GCA_964649485.1 uncultured Oscillospiraceae bacterium
TGCGGAGGGCAAAACGGGCGACGGTGTCGGAATCCTGCTTCAGATTTCGCATGATTTTTTCAGCAAGGCTTGCGCCGAGGAAGGTATAAAAATCGGCGGCGAGCGTGAATACGGCGTCGGAATGTTTTTCTTTCCGCAAAGCCGCTATGAAATGAATTGGCAGAAAAGCCTTTTCGAAGTCGCTGTACAAAAAGAGGGAATGGAATTTCTCGGATGGCGAGAGGTGCCTGTTTTTCCGGAGGTTCTGGGAAGCGTCGCCCGTGAATATATGCCGCATATTGTCCAAGGCTTTGTGAAAAAGCCCGACGGCTGTGCAAAGGGAATTGAGTTTGACAGAAAGCTTTATGTTCTGCGGCGTGTGTTTGAGAAAACAAGCAAGGGCACTTATGTGCCGTCGCTTTCAAGCAGAACGATTGTCTATAAGGGAATGTTTCTTGTCCACGATTTGCGGCTGTTTTACAAGGATTTACAGGACGAAAGCTATAAATCGGCAATTGCTCTTGTACATTCACGTTATAGCACGAATACAATGCCAAGCTGGGAAAAGGCGCACCCAAACCGCATGATTGTCCACAACGGCGAAATCAACACCATCACGGGCAACCAAGACAAGATGAAAGCCCGTGAAGAGCGCATCTGCTCTCATGTTTTTTCGAAAAATCCCAGCGCCTGCGAGCGTGTTGACAAGCTTTTGCCGATAATCAAGTCCGGCGGAACAGACTCTGCACGCTTTGACAATGCGATTGAGTTTATGGTTATGGCGGGCATGGATTTACCGCTTGCGATTATGATAACCATTCCGGAGCCGTGGGACAATAACGGCAATATGGATATGGCAAAACGTGATTTTTATCAGTATTACGCAACAATGATGGAGCCGTGGGACGGGCCTGCCTCGATATTGTTTTCTGACGGCGACGTAATGGGCGCCTGCCTTGACAGAAACGGTCTGCGCCCCTCACGCTATTACATAACTGACGACGATATGCTTATTTTGTCGTCGGAGGTCGGTGTAATGGACGTCGAGCCTGAAAAGGTGCTTGTCAAAGAAAGGCTTCGTCCGGGCAGAATGCTTCTTGTTGACACGGTCAGGGGAGAGGTTATAAGCGACGGCGATATCAAGGCGAAATATGCCCATTCAAAGCCCTACGGCGAATGGCTTGCGGACAATTTGCTTCATCTCAAGAACCTTAAAATTCCGAACAAGGGCGCAACCCATTATGACCATGAGCAGCTTGTGCGGCTTCAAAAGGCTTTCGGCTATAACTATGAGGAAATCCGCACGGGAATTTTAACCATGGCGAAAACGGGCGCTGAAATTGTTGAGGCAATGGGCGTTGATTCTCCTATTCCTGCACTTTCGGACAGAAATCCGCCGCTTTTCAGCTATTTTAAACAGCTTTTCGCACAGGTTACGAACCCGCCGTTTGACGCAATCCGTGAGGAAATTGTTACGTCAACCACGGTTTATCTCGGAAAAAGCGGCAATATTCTTGAGGAGCTGCCCGAAAACTGCCGTATGCTCAGGGTAAATAATCCGATTTTGACGTCGGTTGATATGCTTAAAATCAAGGGAATCAAGGGAGAAGGCTTTAAATCGGCGGTTATTCCGATTGTTTATTATAAGACGACGACGCTTGAGGAAGCGATTAAGCAGATGTTCCGTGACGCAGACAAGGCGGTTTCTGATGGGGCGAATATTCTTATCCTTTCCGACAGGGATATTGATGAATTGAGAATGCCTATTCCGTCGCTTTTGGCGGTTTCGGCGCTTCATCAGCACCTTGTTTCAAACCGCAAGCGCACTGCTCTTTCGCTTGTGCTTGAAAGCGCAGAGCCGCGCGAGGTTCACCATTTCGCAACGCTTTTAGGCTTTGGAGCAAGCGCAATTAATCCGTATCTGGCTTTGGAAACAATAAACGACTTGATTGCCACAAAGGCGCTTGACAAGGAGTATTACGCCGCTGAAAAGGACTATACAAAGGCGGTGCTTAAGGGAATTGTGAAGATTGCTTCTAAAATCGGCATTTCAACTATCCAGTCTTATATGGGCTCGAAAATTTTTGAGGCAATCGGGATTTCTCCGGAGGTAATCAACGAATATTTCAAGGGAACAGTAAGCCGAATCGGTGGAATAACGCTTGACGACATTGAAAAACGCTCGCAAGAGCTTCACAAAAGCGCTTTTGACCCGATGGGGCTGTATGTCCAAAACGACGTGCCAAGCGGCGGAATTTATAAATTCAGAAGCGGCAAGGAAGAGCATCTTTACAATCCGCAGACGGTTCATCTTTTACAGCTTGCGACAGCAAGGGGCGATTTTTCGCTGTTTAAGCAGTTTTCAGCGCAGATAAACGACGAAACAAAGGCGGGCAACATAAGAAGCCTTTTTGACGTTCACTATCCCCACGAGGGCATACCGATTGATGAGGTTGAAAGCGTTGAGGAAATTGTAAAACGCTTTAAAACGGGAGCAATGTCGTACGGCTCAATCTCGCAGGAAGCGCACGAAACGATGGCTCTTGCTATGAATATGCTTGGCGGAAAATCCAACAGCGGAGAGGGCGGAGAAAGCCCTGAGCGCCTTAAAACAAACGCTTGCTCGGCGATAAAACAGGTTGCAAGCGGACGGTTTGGTGTTACGTCAGAATATTTGGTTTCGGCAAAGGAGATTCAGATTAAAATGGCGCAGGGCGCAAAGCCGGGCGAGGGCGGTCAGCTTCCCGCGGGAAAGGTTTATCCTTGGGTTGCGAAAACAAGGCATTCAACCCCCGGAGTCGGCTTGATTTCGCCGCCGCCGCACCACGATATTTACTCAATCGAGGACTTGGCACAGCTTATTTACGACCTTAAAAACGCAAATAAAAATGCGGCAATTACGGTTAAGCTTGTTTCCGAGGCGGGCGTCGGCACGGTTGCGACAGGGGTTGCGAAAGCGGGCGCAAATGTTATACTCATTTCGGGCTATGACGGAGGAACGGGCGCAGCGCCCCGAAATTCAATCCAAAATGCGGGGCTTCCGTGGGAGCTTGGTCTTGCTGAGGCACACCAGCTTTTAATCGAGAACAACCTCCGAACAAGGGTTAAAATCGAAACCGACGGCAAGCTTATGACAGGCAGAGATGTGCTTGTTGCGGCGCTTTTGGGTGCGGAGGAATTCGGCTTTGCAACAGCCCCGCTTATCACAATGGGCTGTGTGATGATGAGGGTCTGCAACCTTGACACCTGCCCCGTAGGAATTGCAACGCAAAATCCCGAGCTTAGAAAACGCTTTAAGGGCAAGCCCGAATATGTCGTGAATTTCATGCGCTTTGTCGCCGAAGAGCTTAGAGAGCATATGGCAAGGCTTGGCGTAAGAACGTTTGACGAGCTTGTCGGACGGACTGATTTGCTTAGAATGAAGTGCTTTAAGGACGACACAAAGGCGGCAAAAATCGACCTTTCGAGGATTTTGTACAATCCCCATGCGCTTGACAGGGAAAATTCGCATTTCATAAGCGGCAAGGAATATGACTTTGCGCTTGAAAAAACGATTGACGAGCGTGAAATTATTCCCGCTTTTGCAAAAGCCTTTGAAAAGGGCACGAAAAAGACGATAAAGCTTAATGTTTCCAACACGGACAGGGCGCTTGGAACGCTTTTCGGCGCTGAAATCACGAAAAAATTCGGCTCTGCTCTTGAGGACGACACCTTTGTAATCAAGGCGCAGGGAAGCGGCGGTCAAAGCTTTGGCGCGTTCATTCCGAAAGGGCTTACGCTTGAGCTTGAGGGCGACAGCAACGACTATTTCGGCAAGGGGCTTTCGGGCGGCAGCCTGATTGTCTATCCGCCGAAAAAATCACGTTTCAAGGCTGACGAAAATATCCTGATCGGCAACGTTGCGCTTTACGGAGCAACAAGCGGAAGCGCATTTATAAACGGTGTTGCGGGCGAACGCTTTTGTGTACGCAATTCGGGAGCAAGGGCGGTTGTCGAGGGCGTCGGCGACCACGGCTGTGAGTATATGACAGGCGGAACGGTTGTCGTTCTCGGCGGAACAGGCAAAAATTTCGGTGCGGGAATGAGCGGCGGAGTGGCTTATGTCCTTGATGAGGACAACAGCTTTTACCTTAACTTCAACAGAGAGCTTGCAAGTGCAAAGGCGCTTTCAGAGCAGGACGAAAAGGATATTTCCGTGCTTAAGGGGCTTATTGCAGAGCATTTTGAGAAAACAGGCTCGCCGAAGGCAAGGCTTATTCTTGACAATTTTGAAAGCTTTTTGCCTAAGTTTAAAAAGGTTCTCCCCTATGATTATGCGAGAATGCTTGAGATTATAGAAATAAAGCTTGCGCAGGGCGTTGACGAGGAAAAAGCGGTTATTGACGCTTTTTACGAAAACGTCGGAAGCCATTGATGTGTGAAGGATTGGTGATGTGATATGGGTAAAATCAGAGGGTTTTTGGACTATGAAAGGGTTGTAAGCAAGGCATTGCCGCCGCTTGAGAGAATCAAGAATTTCCACGAATTTCACGTTCCGCTTGAAAGGGAAGAGCAGGAAATTCAAGGCGCCCGCTGTATGGACTGCGGAATACCGTTTTGTCA
>CAZYRV010000116.1:0-2589 GCA_964649485.1 uncultured Oscillospiraceae bacterium
ATAATGAATTGTAGCATAATGTGCTTTCCCATTAGACATATGTATAACTGAAGCCGGATAAAATATGTGGTTTTCGTTCGCAATTCATTTCTTATGCTGTGTAGATAGATTTAATGTTTAATCGGGCGAGGAATAATTATACCGTGCCGGTTATTCATAATAACAGCAATTGCCCTTTTTCATTTTGCAAACGTGCTTGAGATAGGTCAATCGCTCGGAAACCTGCGTTACGGTTGCAAAGGACTTCTTCATATTTGAAACAGCGGCGACGGAAAGTGAAACCAATGGAAACTGTTCGATTTCGCCGTTTCGGTTTTTACCTATAATAAAACCACGCTTAGCGTCCTCGGAGGTGTAGAAATATTTTGCCCTCCGTCTGAATGAATCGACAATTTGATTTACCGTGCCGATAAAATCGTTTACCGCCAGAATAACTATAAAATCATCGCCGCCTATATGCCCGACAAAGCCGTGCTCGCCGGAAACGTCCATAAGTATGTTTGCAAGCTCTTTGATGATTTGGTCGCCTTTTTCAAAGCCGTATCGATCGTTATACGCCTTGAAATTATCAATGTCAATATATAAAATGCTGAAATCTGTGTTGTTTTTTATGACGGCGGCAATTTGATTCTGAATCATGTTGTTCCCGGGAAGCCCCGTAAGCGGATTTTGATTTTTTGCGTCCTTTAACTCAATCTGTGTCGTCATAACAAGCAGGTCCTTAATCGTGACAAAACCGGCATATAAAGTCTTGTCGCTTACGAAAACAGGGTCATAAATGTTGTCGTCATCTCGTGCCATTGCGATTTGTGATACGGCATTGATGGGGGTGCTTACATCTACACTTGTGAAATTATTCTCCATTAACGAGTATATAGGCTTGCTTTGGTAAAGACTGAATCCATATTGCCCGCTAAGCTTTGCCAGAAAGCGGGCACGGTTTACAACCCCTAAAAGCGTGTTGTTGTTAACGACTGAAATGCTCAGCAATGCCGGATCTGATTGAAAAATCGCCAGAACCTTGCCTATTTTTGTGGTGGGCGAAACAGAAATACCCTTTTTGGTAATGTTTGTTACATATATATTTTCAAGGCTGTCGCCGTAAATATGATTTTTGCGGCGGTTGCTCTCATGAATTTGTGCGATAACCTGCTGTGACGGTGATACAATCGCCCCAACCGGTCTTTGCAGGAAATACCCCTGTCCGTACTGAACACCGAGGTTTATTAAGGTGTCAAGCTCTTCGCGGGTTTCGATTCCCTCGCCGATAAGCTGAATATTCGATAGGCGTGAAAGCTCTACAAGCCCCTTTACGACTGCGTATTTAAGCTTGTCCTTATCAATTCCCCGAATTAAATCCATATCGATTTTGATGAAATGAGGATTTATTCTGCTGATAAGCACCAAGCCCGAATGTCCTGTACCCGCATCGTCAACGGCAATACGATAGCCTTGATCCTTATAGTGGCTTACTATGCTGTTATAGGCGTCCATGTTGCAGATAGTGCTTTTTTCGGTTATTTCTATGATTATGTTGTGCTGTTTTATACCGTGACGGCTTAAATGCTCTTTTGTAAAACCGACCTGAAAATTCGGGTCCTCCAAAACGCAAGGATTAACATTGATAAAAACACGGGGGCATTCTCCGTCGCCTATTTCCTGTTTGAGCGATTCAAGCGCTTTTATCCGACAAAGCTGTTCAAGCTCCCAAACAAGCTTGTAGGCTTCGGCAAGGGCGAATAGCTCGCTTATATTACTGATTTTGCTGTCAACAGAAATACGGGAAAGCGCCTCAAAGCCAAGCGTTTCCCCATCTCTAAGCGAAATGATGGGCTGAAAAACCGTTTTTATCGCCCCTTGCCTGATGATAGATAACAATTCTTCTTTCATGCTGTTTCCTTTGTCTTTTCTCAATGGTGTACACCTATATTAAACCCCTTAACCCGCTTAAAAACAAGCAAACCACGGTAAACGCTGTGTAAAATAAGAATGTTAAGCGGGACGGCTCGGGCAAAATGGCAACAGAAATGCGGTAAAGCTTTATGAAATTTCATTAATTATGATAAAATTTCCTATTAATAGTTTACATTCAGATTTTGCCGTGCTATACTTATTGTATGTCGAACAAAGATAAGAAGCTTTCAAGAATAATTTCAGGCGTACTGGCGTAAGCGACAATGAGAAATCTTTGCGGAGGGCTGTAACTTATGAAAATATTTTGTATGTCTGATGTACACGGCTGTATTAATGAATTTAAGTATGCTCTTTCGCTTGTAGAACCTTATCTTTCATCTGATAATGCAAAGCTTATTTTGCTTGGGGATTATATTCACAGGGGCGCAGAAGGCTATGCCGTGGCTGAATTAATCATGAGCCTGCGGGAGAAATACGGTGAGGATAAATGTATCGCCCTTATGGGCAACCACGAGGAAATGGCTTGCGACGGAACAGTGACTGAAAGCGGCATAATTCCCGTGCTTATGGTTGATACTGACACGGATAAATATTATAGGGTTTTGGAAAGCGAAATGCAGATTATTTTTCCGTACTAAAACAGACATGAAAAATTTCTGAGAACGTGGGGGTGAC
>CAZYRV010000116.1:2658-4528 GCA_964649485.1 uncultured Oscillospiraceae bacterium
TCAGGCTGCGGCGAAACGAATGAAAATTCCTTGCCGGAAACGTCTTTTTCCGCAGAAACAATTATTATTCAGAGCAC
Source organism: uncultured Oscillospiraceae bacterium (assembly GCA_964649485.1). Classification (GTDB taxonomy): domain Bacteria; phylum Bacillota; class Clostridia; order Oscillospirales; family Ruminococcaceae; genus JAAYSD01. The sequence goes on from CAZYRV010000116.1 coordinate 2,736, forward strand.
AACCAACGCAGCCACCGCCGAACCCATAGCCGAAAATCAAACTGCTGTTTCGCAAGAGCCGCAAGCTTCAAGCCAACGTCAGAAAATACCTGTTATTCGTATTTCAACCTTAAATAATGAGGAAATCACAAGCAGGGAAACCTATATTTCCTGTGATTTTTCCGTTGATTATACGGACGATTGCGATTATGGCGATATAAATAATGCTTCTGCCCAAATAAGAGGCAGGGGAAATTCGACTTGGAAATGGGATAAAAAGCCTTATAAAATAAAGCTGGATAAAAAAGCCTCGCTTTGCGGGCTTGAGGCGGCAAGGGATTGGGTGCTTCTTGCGAATTATGCCGACCCTTCTCTTATCCGTAATAATGTTGTTATGGATTCCGCACGTGTGCTTGATAAAATTCCGTTTGTGCCGACAATGTGTTCGGCGGATTTATATTTAAATGATGAATATGCGGGCGTTTATTGCTTGTGCGAGCAGATTGAGTTTAAAAGCGGACGGATTGAAGCGGCGGAAAACGATAGTGCCGATACGTCTTTCTTGCTTGAAATCGGCGGGGTTGACAAGGGAAAAGGCTATGTCAAGGGAACGGATTATTTCACAACCAAGCATACAAATTCAATATTGCTTCAAGAGCCGCAGGCGGCAAGCGCAGAGCAGTTTGCTTTCATCGAGGACTATGTTTTACAGGCGGAAGGCGCACTGTATTCGGGCGAAGGCTGGACGGATTATATTGATGTTGAAAGCTTTGTTGACTGGTTTATTGCGACGGAATTGTTTTATAATCTTGACGGTGCCGGCAACAGAAGCTTTTATATACTTAAAGAAGCAGGCGGAAAGCTTAAGGCGGCGACAATCTGGGATTTTGACCTTGCTCTGGGCAATTACAGCGTTGACCCCGAAACCTATAATCAATGGGCTTGCGGCTTTGATGCTGAATTTCACGACGCCGACAATTGGGCGACACAGCTTTTGACGCAGGAGGAATTTGTTTCGGCGCTTAAAAAGCGCTGGCAGGAGGTTAAAGAGCCGATTTTAAATGCGGCGCTTGATTCAGTCGAGAAAAATTCCGCACTTTTAATGGAATCGCAGGAGAAAAATTTCGAGGTGTGGGATATTATGGGACAAAAAGCAGGCTATCAGAAGTGGAGCGTAGCGGCGCTTTCGACTTATGAACAGCACGTTGATTATCTTACAGAATTTATTACGGCACGCTATGAGTGGATTGACGGACAGCTTTCGTGAAAGGGGAAAAAATGAAAACAATCGGATTAATCGGCGGAATGAGCTGGGAAAGCACCTTGACTTATTATCGAATTATCAATGAAAAAATAAAGGAAATGCTTGGCGGCCTGCACTCGGCAAAGATAATTTTATACAGCGTGGATTTTGCGGAAATTGAAGAATGTCAGGCAAAGGGTGAGTGGGAAAAAAGCGGGGATATTCTGTCAGATGCGGCTTTAAAGCTTCAAGCGGCGGGGGCGGATTATATTATTATCTGCACAAATACCATGCATAAGATTGCGCCGCAAATTCAAGAAAAAATCGCCGTTCCGATTATCCATATCGCCGATGCAACGGCTGACGCACTTGTTTCAGCGGGCGTAAAAAAAGTCGCCCTCCTCGGAACAAAATATACTATGACACAAAATTTTTATAAGGAACGCTTAATAAGCAGGGGTCTTTGCGTGATTATTCCCGACGAAAAGGATATAGAGCTTGTAAACCGTGTGATATATGATGAGCTTTGCCTTGGGGTTGTTTCTGCAAGCTCTCTTGCGGAATATCAGCG
>CAZYRV010000117.1:0-4507 GCA_964649485.1 uncultured Oscillospiraceae bacterium
ATGACGGAGCAATCAAGTGCATCGAAGCGGGCTTTTTATCCGTAATGTTTGACGGCTCGCACTATCCGATTGCCGAGAACATCGAAAAGACAAGCGCTCTTGTAAAGCTTTGCAACGAGAAGGGCATTTCAATCGAGGCTGAGGTTGGTTCTATCGGCGGCGAAGAGGACGGAGTTATCGGCAAGGGCGAATGTGCCGACCCTGACGAGTGCAAGATGATTGCCGACCTCGGCGTAACAATTCTTGCGGCAGGAATTGGAAACATTCACGGAAAATATCCCGACGACTGGGCGGGCTTAAGCTTTGAAACCCTTGCGGCTGTAAAGGAAAAGGTTGGCAATATGCCGCTTGTTCTCCACGGCGGAACAGGTATTCCTGACGACATGATTACTAAGGCGATTTCGATGGGCGTTGCGAAAATCAACGTAAACACCGAATGCCAGTGGGCTTTCCAGAAGGCTACACGTAAGTATATCGAAGAGGGCAAGGACCTTGTAGGCAAGGGCTTTGACCCGAGAAAGCTTCTTGCGCCGGGCTTTGAGGCAATCAAGGCGACCGTTAAGGAAAAGATGGAGCTTTTTGGTTCTGTCGGCAAGGCTTAATTGTTCTGTTTAATATGATGACTGCCCTTGGCTTTATTGCCGGGGGCGGTTTTTTATAGAAAAAGGGCTTGCGCACCAAAGGCAAGCCCCGAATTATTCTACACATATATTTTTATTTAAGCGTGCGGAGGTATTTCGCCGCCGCCATGCCTGCTTTTGCGCCGTCGTCAACAGCCTTTGCAATCTGCAGAAGTCCGCCTGTGCAATCTCCTGCGGCATAAATTCCCGGTATTCCCGTCGAGCCGTCTGAATCAACGACAATTTTATTTTTATCGATAGGAGCGCCGATTTTTCTTGCCAGTTCTGTGCTTCCCGCAACGCCGATTGCGACAAAAACGCCGTCAGCGCCTATTTTTTCACCGTCTGCAAATTCAACGGCTTCGACTTTTTCTTCACCGACAATTTGATTGATGGGCTTTTCAACGACTTCAATAGTTTCGGGAACGTTCACGGCAATTTTCTTGCCGAGGGTAAGTATTTTTACGCTTTTCGCAACGGGGACAAGCTCAAGCGCTTCGTGGAGTGCATATTCGCCCTCTCCAAGCACGACGACATCTTTTCCTCTGTAAAAAAACGCATCGCAAACCGCACAATAGCTTACACCCTTGCCCTCAAGCTCTTTTATGCCTTTAATCGGCGGAGTGCTTCTTGACGAGCCTGTTGCTATGATGACGGCATCGCCGTGATAATCGGCGCTTTTACCCTTAACCGCAAGCTTTTCTTCATATCCAAGTCCGACAATTTCGTCGGTTATTATTTCTGCTCCAAGCCTTTTTGCCTGTGCTATGCCGTTTTTGGCAAGCTGTTCGCCGGTAATCGGTTCCGGAAAGCCGTAATAATTTTCGATTTTTTCCGCTTTGCCAAGCGCACCGAAATCCCGTCCGACGAGCGTGACCTTAAAGCCTGCACGCAGAAGATAAACGGCAGAGCTTATCCCCGCCGGCCCATAGCCTATAATAACTGCATTCTTCATGAAAACCACCTCCTGAGCGCATGGCGCTCAACCCATATCCGCCGCAACGTAGCTTGTGCTTGTCAAAGTGACGTTCTGCGGCGGGCAAAGCCATTGTGCAAGCCAATCAATAAGCGCATGGCGCTCAACCCATATCCGCCGCAAGTCTGATTGTTCTTTTATACTATTATACTAAAATAAGGGTGCGTCAGTCTGCGGTTTTTGATTTCGCTTGCTATCCAGACGATTATCAGCGGAACAAGCTGAATCGGGAGGGCATAGAGGGTGTAATATTTATTTATGCCAAGCAGGTCGGGCGAAATTCTGCCAAGGCTTATTGACAGAATAAAAACTGCGACAACCACGGGGATAATCAAGGTTTTCATGCTTTTCAAGCGGAAAATTTCCTTTGCGCACTGCGCTGAAAACATTACGCATACGGCGGTTTTTGTTATGCCGGCGGCAATAAGGTTAAATGAGATTGTTCCCTCTATTCTCGAAATAAAATCTCCGAAACGTACAATTCTCGCCGCCTGATATGAGGGGTAAACCGATTCTTTCATAAGTGGCGCACCGATAATAACAAGATTTCGCACGAAAATAACCGTAAGCATGAGGACGCCTATGCCGATTGAATATAAAAGAACTTTTTTTACTGATGGGGTTTTGCTTGAGGAATACATAAGCGAAAGCATGGCGATTGTTTCTAGATAGGGAAAGGCAAGATTTTTAAGCGCACCATTAATAATAACGGAAGGCTCTGCTTCAAAGGGCGGGAGAAGGTTTGACCAATCCGCATAGTTATAGCCGAGAACAATTGTCACCGACATTACGACGATTATCAGTATAAAAAAAAGCACAGACCATTTTCCAAGTCTTCGTATTCCGCTCATTGCAAGATAAAGCACGGCGATAAGAAACAGGATTATAAGCGTAACCGCAGGTGTGCGTGTCATGGAAACAACAGTGACAAATTCCACATAATTTTTTACGACAAGTGTGCCTAAATAAATCCCGTAAAGGCAGTATATTATAAGCACAGTCCGCCCCCAGAAGCCGCCGAGAGCCGACAAAACCGCTTGGCAGAGGTTTTTCCCGCTGTTAAGCTTCATGACTCTTGCCGCAATAAACGCATACGGAACGAACATGACTCCGCCGAGAATTATGGAAATCCAAGAATCATGGCAGGCGGTTGAATTTACGCCGAAAACCACGCTGCTTCCAAACAAAAACAGTACAAAACAGCATATAAGCTGGCGGATTGTCATGCTTTCCTTCTGCATTTTACCTCCTATTTTAATGCTCGCTTAGCAAATTCGTCTGCAAACGGATTTATTGTGTTTTAAAGCGATTAGCTTAAAAACACACCGCAAAACCCTTGCATTTTCACACTTATAAACCACGATTTCTTTCTGTTATTATCGTGCTTTATAAGTGTTCGCCGGATATTATTTTAAGCTTTTGGTATTTGTTATATCAACACTGGCGTTTATTTCTACTTCTGCATTTGAATAAATATCTATCCATTTTTCAAAGCTTTCGTCAGTAAGCTTTCTCCACAAGGCGAGATTGCTTCGGTAAAAGCGGTTTCCAAAGCCGAAAACATCGGTTCTGTATTGCTTTTGCATCTTCTGGACAAGCTTCAGAGCATTTTCCTCAATATCCTGCTTTGCAAGCTCTGAATAAAATTTTACTTCTTCTACGGCAATTTCGTCGGTTTCACGCTTGTTCTGCAAAATTTCGCTTATCTTTGCCTTAACCTTAATATCAACCTTAATTTTAAAGCTTTCTCCGCTTTCAAATGAAAAGCTGCTTTTGCTTGACGCAATATCAACAATTGCGGCATCGGCTGTTCCGTCTGCCAAATCCACTGAAATTGCGCCGCCGCTGATGTTGTTCGTCAAAAACAAAAAATATTTTGCCGTATCAGCATCTATCAAATCAACCATAGCGCCGTCTTCAAAGACGGCTATTCCCATGATTTCGGGGGAGGCTTCGCCGTTGTTATCGACCAGACCAAGGCAGGGCACGGCAAGGTCTGTCCTTACGCTGCTGTGAACGTGGTTAAAAAGCTTATAAAGCTCATAATTGTTTGTACCGGCGCTTATTGCGTCGTCATCCTCGATTATTTGGTCGATTTCATCTCCGATAATGTTTGAGTTTATGCCCTTGGATTTAAGCATGGGGGCGGCTTTATCCTCCTTTGATATTATGAAATTCATGCTTTCACGGGTTACCTCGTCACGCATGAAATAATCCATAAGCTCTATCAAATCGCCGTTTTCCGCAACCTCCCGCCCGATAATAACAGTCTGCATATTGCCGAAATACATATAGCTTGGTATGCGCCGTGAAGTATCACGGATTGCGTCAAGAACGGTTTCTCCAGTCGCTTCGACAATGAGAGGCATGACGGGGCTGTCCTCCTGCTGACCGCCCAGGTTTATTCCCTCAAAGCTTATATTAAATCTTTCGTCATCTCCATAATCAATCGCCATTCCGGTTATGATAAGCATAGAGTCTAAGCTTTTATAATCCCAACAGCCTGTGAAAAAAACAAGAGAAAAAATTATCACAAAAAAACGTTTCAATTTCTGACACCCTTTCCGGGAATACTCGTTTTTTGCTTTTTGCGGCGGGAGGAAAGAATCCGCCATGACGAACGTATATAAATATCGTTTCCGAATTCGACCCGCCCCTTATCAATCGGGAAGAAATACGAAACTCCAAAGGAATTAAGCCGCAGAAGCGTCGTCACAATAATTGAAAAACCGATTATTACACCGTAAAATCCGAAAAAAGAGCTGAGCAAAAGCATGAAAAGCCGCAGGAAAACAATTGATGTATGAAGCTTGGGGATAAGAAGCTCTGTTATTGCGGAGAGGGCGACGACGATTATCATCGGTGCGGCGACAAGCTTTGCCTCGACGGCGGATTGTCCGATTACAAGAGC
>CAZYRV010000118.1:0-4505 GCA_964649485.1 uncultured Oscillospiraceae bacterium
GGCAAAGCCTCTCCACTTGAATGATGTACCGATGCTACCTGTCAAAATATATTTGATGTTCTGGTTGTTCGCGTTCGGGTCGGTCCTCTTCCCCTGATAGTTTCCGCCGATGCTTATCGTGATAAGCTCGGCATTTTTTATTTTATCCTCATTTTTTTCGTCAAGCACCGTTTCTAAAAGCCCCGCCGACGTCATTCCGTCAACGGCAAGGTTATCAAGCTCCATTCCCAGAATTTTTGCCGTGACCGCCGCAAAGCTTTCCTCTTTGTCGGCAAGCCCATAGCCCGTCGTAATCGAGTCGCCCAAAGCGAGATATTTATTCGTGTCGGGCGGAGCAGGCGAAAAAATCGCCGAAACCGACATAACTGCGGCGATAAGCGCCGACGCTCCTCTTTCAACCACTGCGTTAAACATTTTTGCCCCTTTCAGGCTTGGATAATTTATCGCTTATCGGACGAAAATAACAGCAATCAGCAGAAGAAAGCGCATTTGTAACCTCTCCTGCGCCCTCAAGAGTGCAATATCCGTCCTTTTGATGGCGGCATTTTTCAGAGCAAATTATAAAATTCATGTAACCTCCCGAAAATTACCCTATTCTCATATCGGCAAAATTGGTTTTTTTATAAGGCGCAAAAGATTTATTTATCGATGCACAAACGAGCATTTTTTCGTTTCTGTTTGTTAAAACCAAAGCCTATTGATTATTTTGTTCGTGAAAAATTTTATTATTCCGTGAAAAATCATAATAATTTTTGGCTTTTATGTAAAACTATAATAAAAGCTTTGCCAGACAGTTTTGTGCGAATCTTGGCTGCGAACGTTCAAATCAATCATTAACATTCATTTCGGGAGGGTCTATGAAAAAATACATTATTTTATTCGTTTCTTTAGGTGCGGTTTTGCTTGTTGCGCTCAACTCATCAAGGCTTGTCCAGCTTTTTCTGCCGCAGGTTTCAACCGTTTCGGCATCAGTCGCCGAATACTGCGAAACAGTTAATGCAAAGGGTGCGATAAGCTATAAAGAGCAGTTCGACATCACGAACAAAATGCCGCTTGTGATTGAAAGAAGCTTTGTAAAAGCGGGCGATTTTGTGACGGTCGGGCAAACCGTCGCCCGTATCGACAAAAAAGCGACGGAAACGCTTATCACCGGGCTTGCAAAATATGCCATTCAAGCGGGCGGAACAGAAAATATTTCCTCGGCGCTTTCCCTTATCCCCGATGAAATCACGGCGGAAAAAGCGGGAACAGTCGTTTCGGCTTGCGCTGACGGCGACACGGTTCAATCCGACACGGCAATCGCAACCCTCGCAACAAACGGAAGCCTTGTTCTCCGAGGGGCGGTAAGCGAAAACGACATAAACAAAATCATGATTGGTCAAACGGTTGAAATAAGCGGAAGCGCCTTTGCCGAAACACAGTACAGCGGCATGGTGACGGAGATTGCGCCCGCCGCAAGAAAGCAATACAACGGCACGGTTCTCGAAACGGTTGTTGACATAACGGTTGAAATAGACGATCCAAGCGGGCTTCGCTCCGGCTATACCGCAAGCGGGGAAATATTGACACAGATTCCCAAAAACATTTATATTCTGCCCTACACGGCGATTTCTCAGGACGAGCAGGGCGAATTTGTCTATGTTTACGCAGGCGGCAAGGCAGAAAAACGTTATATCCAAACGGGGGCAGAGCTTTCGGGCGGTGCGCAGATTCTAAGCGGGGTTTCGCCGTCGGAAAAGGTTGTGCTTTATCCGGAAAAGCTTGACAAGGCAGGGCCTGTTATTGATTCGGAGGAGATTTCTGAATGAGTTTATCAAGGCGGATTAAAAGAATTTTCGAAACTAATGCCCGCTCTGCCCTTACAACGGCGGGCATTGCCGTCGGGGTTTTTTCGGTTGTGCTTGTGTCAACAATCGGGGCGATGGGGACGGCGCAGGTCAACACCCAGCTTATAAGCATGGGCGTGGACAGCCTTCTTGTGCAGATGGCGGACAAAAGCACGGCGGCAAGGCTTTCGCCCGACGATATTGACACGATTAAAAGCGTGGACGGAGTCACAGATGCCATGCCGATTATGCTTTCTGCATCAGAATCTGTCATTCTCGGACAAAGTCTCGAAAGCTATATCTGGGGGGTTGACCGCAAGGCGGATAAAATTATTTCCCTTGAGGCAAGCCACGGCAGGCTTATTGACGAAAAGGATACGCTTGAAAAAAGGGCTGTTGCGGTGGTTGATGAGGCGATTGCGGTTGAGGCATACGGAAGAAGCAACATTGTCGGCAAAAATATGCGCATATATCTCGGCGGAGCATACCACGATTTCGAAATTGTCGGCGTTGTAAAATCCGGTATAAGCCCGATTCAAAGCCTTTTATCAAACCTTGTGCCGAACTTTGTGTACATTCCTTACACGACAATGCAGCTTTATACGGGGCGGACGACGCTTGACAAAATCGCGGTTAAGATTGCGGACTTCAACAGCGACACGGCGGTTATAAAACAGGTTGACCAAGCGCTTAACCGTTCTAGGGGGACAAGCGGCGAATTTGAGATAAACAGCCTTATCCAGCAGAAAAGCCAGCTTGACGGCATTTTAAACACGGTTACGATTGCGCTTTCGGCAATTGCGGGAATATCGCTTCTTGTGTCGGGGCTTTCGATTATGACGGCAATGCTTTCAAGCGTAGGCGAGCGCAAGCGTGAAATCGGCATAAAAAAATCAATCGGCGCAAAAAACACCGATATTCTGCGTGAATTTATCGCCGAGGGCATGGTCATAACCCTTTTAGGAAGCGCAATCGGCACTTTGGCGGGAATTTTTGTTTCGTGGCTTGGTGCGCTTGCGGTGAAGTCGCCGCTTGTGCTTAATAACAGTGTTATTATTGCCTGCCTTGCGGTTTCGCTTGCAATCGGGCTTATTTTCGGCTCGTACCCCGCCTATAAGGCGGCGAAAATGAACCCTGTTGATGCGCTTAGAAGCTAATCGGCGAAAAGAACAAGCAAGCGTGCCGTCAAGGAATTTTCTAGTCTTTGTGCGGTGATGCCCTAGGTTTAATGGAAAAAAAGGCTTATAAAGCAGTTTTGCTTTATAAGCCTGAATTTATTTCATATCGTAAAAAACAACCGCATAATCAAACGGTGAAACGGTTATTTCGCCGTTTTCGCCCGCCTTGAACCTGCCCTTGATGTCAGGGTTTGAAAGCTTTTCCGAAATTTCCGACGGCACAAAGGTAAAGCCGACGGTTGATTTATTCAGGAATATAACAGCCGCCTTTTTTGCTTTTTCGTCCGTGCGTGCAAAAACGCAAAACTGTTCGTCAAGGCGGATAAACTTAAACCCTCCGCCCGCAAAAACGCTTGACGAACGTCGAATTTCCGCAAGCTGACGGACGTGCTCGATAAGCAGGGTGTTTTCCTTTTTCCACGGATAGGTTCGGCGATTAAACGGGTCTTTATAGCCCTCAAGCCCCGCCTCGTCGCCATAATAAACGCAAGGCACGCCGGGGAGGAAAAACTGTAAAACCATCGCACAGCGAAGCAAAAGCACCGCATAGGGATATTCCCTCTCGGAAAGGCGCTGAAGCGACTGCCATTCACGGTCGTGAAAGCCTGTTTCCTCGCCGCCAAGCCGTGTGAGCGCACGCTCTGTGTCGTGGGTTGAAATAAAATTCATCAGGCAGTCAAGCGCAGGCTTTGGATAGTTGTTTAAAATAGTAAGCACGCTGTCTTGAAAAGCCTTATAATCAGAGCTTTTGACATAGTTTAAAATGGCTTCCTTAAAAGGATAGTTCATCACGCTGTCAAGCTGATTTCCAAGGAGATAGCGCCGCCTTATGCCATAGCTTTCCTTGTTTGATGCGTCCTCCCACACCTCGCCGTAAACGATTTTGTCGTCGCCCTCTGCCTTGACCGCCTTGTGAACGTTGTCGATAAACTCATCGGGAAGCTCGTCGGCGACGTCAAGCCGCCAGCCCGCCGCCCCAAGCCGTATCCACCGTGCCAAAATCCCGTCCTTGCCGCAGATATAGTTCATATAATCGGGATTTGTTTCGTTTACGTTCGGAAGTGTCGTGATTCCCCACCACGAACGGTATACTTCGGGATAGCTCTCGAAATCATACCAGTTTCTGTAAGGGCTTTTCGGGTCGTTATACGCACCGATATTGTCGCCATAGCGCTTTGTTTTGTTGAAATAAACGCTGTCTGCGCCCGTATGGGAAAAAACTCCGTCAAGAATAATTCTGATTCCCTCTTTTTCCGCCGCAGAGCAAAGCGAAACAAAATCCTCCTCCGTGCCAAGCAGAGGGTCGATTTTTTCATAGTTCGCCGTGTTATAGCGGTGGTTTTCGTGCGCCTCGAAAATCGGGTTTAAATACAAGCACGAAACCCCAAGCTCTTTAAGATAAGGAAGCTTTTCCTCAATGCCCTTGAGGTCGCCGCCGAAATAGTCGTTATTCAAAATTTTGCCTCGGCTGTCGGGGCGGAAAAGCGGAAGCTCGTCCCAT
>CAZYRV010000119.1:0-4210 GCA_964649485.1 uncultured Oscillospiraceae bacterium
ACCATATATTCAAGCGCATTGCCTCCGCCGCCGCCGACACCCAAAACCTTTATGCTTATATCAGATGTAAATCCGTCTGTATCAAACTCGAATGGCATTTTTTACTCCTCCTGATTTTGTTTTATTCCTTTATATTGTATCAGATTTTATAGTAATAATCAATAGCTTTTTTAAAATAAAAGAGCTTTTCGGTTGGATTTTTTTCTTTTTTATTGTAAAAATGACAATTTGACTATCACTATTCGATAATAATATCCTCCGGTAAACCGCTGTCGTCAGAAACAGAACCGCTTTCACCGCTGTCAGAAACACTTTCGCTCTTAAAGTCAGAGCTGCTTTCGTCAGAAACAGATGATGAATCAGATTCAGAGTCTATAGTTTCAGAATAAGTCTCGTCCGTGCTTTCAGCGTCCGTTTGTACAGGAGCGGAAGCCGTCGTCTGGACAGGCTTTGATGCGGCGGCGGTTGTAGTTTGGGGGGCAGAACCCTGAATATAAACCTTTGACAGATTTTGCAATAGAACCGTCGCAGTTTCGTTTTCTCCGATTTTAGTTTCTATCATTGTCTTTGCAATTGAAAGCTTTTGAGAAAGGCTTTCCGTGCCGCCTAAGCTAAGCGTTACCCTGCCGCCCCAGACAAGGCTAAGCTCATATTTATCGCTTATATCAAGGGTTGTTATCCCCGAAAGCCCCGCCTTTTCCGCCTCTGAAATCACCGTTGCGTAAAGCTCAAGCTGGTCTTTATTGTCAACGTCGGCAATCATTTCGCCTGCGCTTACGGCGGTTGTTTTTATGCCGATTATCGTGACAAGCCCATCGCTCGGTGCGGCGTTTCCTGTCGATAAAATCCGTCCGCTTTTAGAAATAACCGCATATTTTCCAAGTAAATTTATATTTGCATAAGGCTCGGCTTTGGTGAGGCTTATCACGATACTGCTTGGAAAACCCTTTGAAACCGTGACGCTGTCAACGTCGATAAACGCTTTAAGTATGCCTTCCTCCGCCGCCTTTGTATCGATATGAAGAAGGTTTTGCCCCTGCGCAATCCCGCCTGCGGCGAGAAGCTGTTCTTCAGTATAGGGCATTCCGCCGTTTATTTCAACAGAGCTTAACTTGAAAAGCACCGTGTTTGCCATGATAACAAGGACAATTACTATTAAAATAAAAAAACCTATGTAATAAAGAGCAAAATTCTGTTTTCGTCTGGGTTTTTGCGCAACCGTCCTGCCTTGCGGCGGTCTTTTCGGCTGTTCATGCTTTCTGGGAGAAGATTGTTGTCTGCCGCTTGTCGGTTGCCGCCGTGCCGTATCTGATGAAATTCGTTTGCCCGACACGGGCTTTCGCCCGGAAGCTGCCCCGCCGTTTTGTGGCCGCTTCCGGTTTTGGTCTGTATTGGTAATCGGTTTTTTCCTAACCTTAACCCTTGGCTCTTCCACTTTTCCAGCCCCTTTATATCCTAAATTTTACTAATCCTCTTTATATCAGCGCCCGCCTGACTGAGATTCTTTTCTATGCTTTCATAGCCCCTGTCAATGTGCGGAATGTTTGTAATTCCTGTTGTTCCCTCGGCATAAAGTCCTGCGATGACAAGCGCTGCGCCGCCCCGCAAATCAGTCGCCTCAACCTCCGCACCCGTAAGCCTGTTTACGCCCTCAACGATTGCAACCTTGCCCTCAACCTTAATCGATGCGCCAAGCCGGCGAAGCTCGCCCGCTTGTTTGAACCTGCTTTCGAATATGTTTTCAACGAAAACGGTTGTTCCCGAAACGGTACTGCAAAGCGCCATCAAAAGCGCCTGCGCATCAGTCGGAAAGCCGGGATAAGGCATTGTTCGCACCGTCGGCACAGCCGAAAGCGCCCTTTTTGCGTTAATATAAATATTTCCGTTTCCATAACCGTAAATTCCACAGCCCATATGCTCGAGAATGGGCAATATCGACGAAACATGGTCAGCATTGGAATTTGTGACTAAAAGCTCGCCCCGTGTTATTGCCGCACAGCAAAGATATGTCGCCGTCACAATTCTGTCGGGGATAACATCGTGGTCACAGCCCGAAAGCCGCTCTACACCGCTTATATAGATAGTTCCGTCGCCTGCGCCTCGGATTTTCGCTCCGCAGCGGTTTAAAAATTCCGCTAAATCAACGATTTCAGGCTCTCTTGCCGCATTTTGAATTTCGGTTTCGCCCTTTGCGGTTGCGGCGGCAAGCATAATATTTTCTGTTGCGCCAACCGACGGGAAGGAAAGCGAAATTTTCGCTCCGTGAAGCCCCTTAGGGGCTGTACAGTCAAGATAGCCATATTCCTCGGAAATATCAGCGCCGAGCTTTCTAAGCGCCGATAAATGCAGGTCTATCGGTCTTGGCCCAAGCTCGCACCCGCCCGGAAACGAGAGCTTGCACCTGCCAAGCCTGCCAAGAATTGCGCCCAGAAAAACGATTGATGAGCGCATTTCCCTCATAAGAGGGTCTGGCACATCAAAATTTACCAATCCGCTTGTGTCAACAACAACGGACGAGCCGTCACGGCGGCATTTACAGCCGAGATATGACAAAATACGGCAAGCGGCATCAACGTCGGAAAGCCTTGGACAATTATGTAAAACGGTTTCGCTCTGGGCAAGCACAGCCGCCGCAAGCAGCGGAAGTGCGCTGTTTTTTGCGCCGTGAACGGGGATTTCTCCTTCAAGCCTTTTGCCGCCGTGGATAACGAGCTTTTGCATAGTTCCACCCTCTCGAAGCATTCATTATAAAGCGTTTCGGCATAAGCCCACGCCCCCGCAAATAGAATAATTTCCGGAATAAACACCGGAAAAGCCCTGCGCCTACAAAAGCTCGGTAAATCTTAATATTTTTTTACCGTTTGTCTTATTGGCACAATCATAATGCGGTTTATATTATGATATGCTTTTTTGAGAAAATGGGTGATTATTTCTCAACAAGGTCGATTATTTCGCCTGTTATCCGATCCGCCGCATCGGTTATCGCAAGCTTTTTTGCTTTTTCGCCCATAACCTCCAAAGTGTTTTTATCGGCGCAAAGCCTCTCAACCTCCGAAATCAAGCGGGTTGACGAAAGCTCTTTGTCCTCAATCACAACCGCCGCCCCCTCATTTTGAAGCGTAAGCGCATTATAATACTGATGATTTTCAGCCGCATTCGGATATGGAACAAGGATTGCCGCCCTGCCAACAAGCTCAAGCTCTGCAAGAGTCATCGCCCCCGCACGGGAAATAACCAAATCCGCCGCACAAAGACAGGTGTACATATTGTCAATATATTCCTTCACGATAAGCCTTTCGTCTTTATCGAACGCAAGCGTTTTCGAAAGCCTGCCGTAAAGCTCTCTGCCGTGGATTCCAAAGCCGTGGATATGGTTTATTCCGCCGTGCTTTCTCTCCCACGGAATAAGCGCCGAAACCGCTTCGTTAAGCCGACTTGCGCCTTGACTTCCGCCGAAAGAAAGAATTGTTATACCCTCGGGAAGTCCAAGCGCCTTACGTGCCTCGTCTTTGGGCTGGATTTTTATGTTAGTGCGCAAGGGGTTGCCTGTCACAACATAGTTTCCTTTAGGAGAAAGGTATTTTTTTGCATCATCACTTGCAAGAAAAACCCTGTCAAGCTTTGCCGCAAGCATTTTTGTCGCAACTCCGGGAAAAGAATTGCTTTCATGCGTAACGGTCTTGATTCCCATTTTAACCGCTGCGCCAAGCACCGAAGCGGTCACATAACCGCCCGTCCCCATGACAATATCAGGCTTAAACTCTGCAAGAATTTCACGCGCACGCTTTTTTGCCGTAACATAATGATATAGAGCTTTAAAATTACGTTTTATGCTATTTAAGGAAATACTTCTCTGTATTCCCGCCATTTCTATCCCTTTGAAATCATAGCCAGCCTTAGGAACAAGAGTTGCCTCAAGTCCTTTCGGCGTTCCGATAAACAGGATTTCGCTTTCGGGAAGAATAGCTTTTATCTTGTCCGCAACGGCAAGTGCGGGGTTAATGTGTCCGGCTGTGCCGCCGGCAGCAAAAACAAGCTTCATTTTGTCACTCCTATTCAATCGCCGATTGTCTGGAAATATTAAGCAGCACTCCGACCTCGGCAAGCTGCATTATAAGCGCCGTTCCGCCATAGCTGAAAAACGGAAGAGAAATTCCGGTATTCGCCATGGCATTGCTTACAACGGCAATGTTCATGAGAGCTTGTATTC
>CAZYRV010000120.1:0-1089 GCA_964649485.1 uncultured Oscillospiraceae bacterium
TTGCTATTGAGAACAAAGCAAGCGTGCCGTCAAGGAAGTTTCTGGTCTTTGTGCGGTGATGCCATAGTAATAAATTAATTATCGGAGGCAAAAGAAAATGCAGTCAAGAGATTTTAATCCTGCGGAATATGAAAAAAAGTGGCGTGAGCGCTGGGAAAACGAACAGCTTTACAACACCGACAACCCCATTCACAAGGACAAGCCGAAATATTATTGCTTGGATATGTTCCCCTATCCGTCGGGAAAAGGGCTTCACGTCGGGCATTGGCGCGGCTATGTTTTGAGTGACGTTTTCGCTCGGTTTAAAATGCTTGAGGGCTATAACGTGCTTCACCCGATGGGCTGGGATAACTTTGGCTTGCCCGCTGAAAATGATGCTATAAAAAGGGGAATCCACCCCACAATAAGCACAAAGTCAAATATAGACAATATCCGCCGCCAGTTAAAGGAAATCGGCACAGTTTATGACTGGAGCAAGGAGCTTAACACTGCCGACCCTGATTATTACAAATGGACGCAGTGGATTTTCCTGCGTATGTTCAAGCGTGGGCTTGCTTATCAAAAAGAACAGCCGGTAAACTGGTGCAACGACTGTAAGGTTGTGCTTGCGAACGAAGAAGTTGAGGGCGGAAAATGCGACCGCTGCCACGGAACGAACATTGAAAAGCGCAATTTAAAGCAGTGGATGTTAAAAATTACCGCCTATGCAGAGCGCCTGTTAAACGACCTTGACGGGCTTGAATGGCCTGAAAAGGTTAAGGAAATGCAGCGCAACTGGATTGGAAAATCACAGGGCGCAAAGGTTAAATTCACGGCGATTGCAAATGACGGCGGCGAGCGTGAAATCGAGGTATTCACAACCCGTCCCGACACGCTTTTCGGAGCAACCTTTATGGTTCTTGCCCCCGAATACCCCGCCCTTTCCGAGCTTGTAACCCCTGATAAAGCCGATGAGGTCAAGGAATATGTAAGACTAGCGGGCTTACAGTCAAATATTGACCGTCAGAAAACCGACAAGGAAAAAACAGGAGCTTTTACGGGCGCTTATGCGATAAACCCTGTAAATGGCAAAAAAGTTCCTATTTGGAT
>CAZYRV010000120.1:1168-4177 GCA_964649485.1 uncultured Oscillospiraceae bacterium
CTCATGGATTACGGAACAGGTGCGATTATGGCTGTTCCGGCGCATGACGGACGCGACTTTGCGTTTGCGAAAAAGTTCGGGATTGACATAATCGAGGTTATCAAAAGCGAAAATGCCGTCCGAGATGAAAACGGCGCTCTTGCCGAGGCATGGGAGGGCGACGGCGTGTTCGTCAACTCCGAATATCTCAACGGGCTTTCCGTTGAGGAAGCAAAAAAGACGGTTATTGCCAAGCTTTCGGCGCAAAACAAAGGCGAAGGCACGGTTAACTATAAGCTTCGTGACTGGATTTTCGCACGTCAGCGCTATTGGGGCGAACCGATTCCCGTTATTCACTGCCCTAAATGCGGCACTGTCGCTGTTCCCGACGAACAGCTGCCTGTGAAATTACCGCAGGTTGAAAGCTATAAGCCGACTGACGACGGCAAATCGCCGCTTTCCGCAATGCGCGACTGGGTTGAAACAACCTGCCCTTGCTGCGGCGGCCCTGCCGAACGTGAAACCGATACAATGCCGCAATGGGCCGGTTCAAGCTGGTATTTCCTGCGCTATCCAAGTGTCACAAACCCCGACAGCGACAAGGCTTTTGCCCTCCCCGAGGATATTAAAAACTGGCTTCCCGTTGATATGTACGTCGGCGGAATCGAACACGCAGTTTTGCACTTGCTTTATTCCAGATTCTGGACGAAGGTGCTTTACGACGAGGGGCTTGTTCCCTTTGACGAGCCGTTTCAGCGCCTGTTTAACCAAGGAATGGTCTGTCGCAGGGCTTATCGCTCTGACGAACTCAACAAATGGGTAAGCGATGATGAGGTAAGGCTCGAAAACGGCAACGCTTACCTTAAAACGACCGGCGAAAAGCTCAAGGTTTCGCTTGAGAAAATGGCAAAATCTGTCGGAAATGGTGTTAATCCCGACGACCTAGTCAGCGAATACTGCACCGATGCGCTCCGTCTTTACGAGCTTTTTGCGGGCGATCCAAGCATGGACAGCGAATGGAACGACGACGGAATCAAAGCCTGCTGGAATTTGCTTAAAAGAATGTGGAATTTTGTTACAAACGTGGATTTTGCCGATAAAACCGATATTGAAGCTGAAAAAGCGCTTCATCTGCTGATTAAAAACGTCACTCAGCGTGTCAAGGCTTTCAAGTTCAACACTGCGGTAAGCGCATTTATGGAATATATAAACACTGTTTCAAGCCTTAAATGCGCCATTTCCAAGAATTATATAGAGCGTTTGCTTGTTGTTTTCGCTCCGTTTGCTCCTCATTTTTCCGAAGAGCTTTGGCGTGAATATCTTGGACACAAAACCTCTGTGTTCAACGAAAAATTGCCCGAATATGATGAAGAAATGCTTGTCGAGGACACGGTCGAGCTTGCGGTTCAGGTAAACGGGAAAATAAAGGCAAAATTCAGCTGTCCCGCAAATGCTTCACAAGATGAAATCAAAGCATTAGCTAAGGCTTTGCCGGAAATTTCAGAGCTTGTGGACGGCAAGACAATTGTCAAAGAGATTGTTGTTCCGAACAGATTGGTAAATATTGTTGTCAAATAAGCTGATTATCGGCTCAAAAGAAAAATCCGCATTAAACAATGCGGATTTTTTTATGTACGGCTTGTTATTTTTCAAAGTCCTTAAAGAAAAGGCTTGGCTGAATGTCGGTGTTATTCTGGTATTTTCCGCTTGAATAAAGCTCATAATCGCCTAGAATATCATGGTAATATATCTGACAAATTTCTACATTAGGATAAATTCTAATCGGCTGGATACAATGAATTTCAAGCGTCCAAAAGCCCGCAAAACCGACGTCGCCAAATCCCGCCGTAACATGAATGAACAGCCCAAGCCGTCCGACTGACGACCGCCCCTCAAGCATAGGAATGAATTTGTTTGTGTTCGTAAATTCACAGGTTCTGCCGAGATAAAGCTTATTTGGCTCGAGCAAAATCCCTTCCTCGGGAATTATTATTTTGTGCGCTTTATTTTCCTTTTTCATGTCTAAAACAGTTTCGTCATAAACCAAAAGCTCGTTATGCAGTGTTAAGTTATAACTGTTCGGATTGATTCGGCGCTCGTCAAACGGCTCTATTATAATATCCTTGCCCATATTTCGCAAAATTTCCTTGCCAGATAAAATCATGTTATTCCTCCAAAAATATCAAAGCGCCAAAAGCAGCTCTCTCAAAATTTTGCACGCAACCGCCGTTGAAACGCCCGAATTATCATAATGCGGCGAAAGCTCGTTTATGTCCAAGCCGACAATATTAAGCCCGCAAACCTTTACAAGCGCCTCCTGAAGCGCATTATAGCTCACTCCGCCAGCCTCGGGAGTGCCCGTTCCCGGGAAAATCGACGGGTCAAGAACATCAAGGTCAATCGTGAAATAAACAGGCTTTCCATCAAGCCTTTGAATCGTTTCGTCCAAGCCGTCAAAGTTAAATTTTTGCATTATTGTATGCTTTTTCGCCCACTCGAACTCGCTTCTGTTGCCCGAGCGTATGCCGAACTGATAAATTTTGCCATCTCCGACAAGCTCCCAACAGCGGCGCAAAACGCAAGCGTGCGAATATTCCTCGCCAAGATATTCATCACGCAAATCGGCATGCGCATCGAAATGAACTATGTGCAAATCGGCATATTTACTTGCCGCAGCACGGACAGACCCAAGCGTGACAAGATGTTCGCCGCCAATCATAAGCGGAATTTTGCCGTCGGCAAGAATTTTTGCCGTTGCGTCCTCAATTTCATTGAGCGCACGTGCGGTATTTCCAAAGCCGAATTCAAGGTCGCCCATATCATGGACGGAAATATCTGTTAAATCCTTGTCTTGATAAGGCGAATATGTTTCAATTCCATCGCTTTCGTTGCGGATTGCGGAAGGTCCAAAGCGTGTGCCGGGGCGATATGAGGTTGTTCCGTCAAAGGGTGCGCCGAAAATTACAATTTTCGCCTCGTCATAGCTGCTTTCGCAGGCGATAAAACCACTCATTCATTCTCCTCCAAAAG
>CAZYRV010000121.1:0-3796 GCA_964649485.1 uncultured Oscillospiraceae bacterium
GATTTTTGCGCCCGCATTTACAAGCGTTTTTATTATATCGCAGTCTGGGGGCTTTCCTTCAAGCCTGATACTGACGATATGCGTGACGCACCGTCAATTGATATAATAAAAACGCTTGTAAATGCGGGCGCAAAAATCACTGCCTATTGCCCCGAAGGAATCAAAGAAGCGAAATGGCGGCTTTCCGATATTTCCGACAGCATAACTTATGCGCAAAATGAATATGAAGCGGTCGAAAACGCCGATGCCGTCGTGCTTATGACAGAGTGGCACCAATTCCGAGGAGCTGATTTAAACCGAGTCAAATCGCTTATGCGAGGAGATTTTTTCTTTGATTTACGAAATGTTTTTGCGAAAAATGAGGATTCTAAAGCATTATTTAATTACTTTGGTGTCGGGTGCTAGTAAAACATTTATGCAATTTTCACAATTTATTGAATATTGTTAGTGCAATTTGCAAATTGACTTGTAATAAAAGTTATGCTAAAATCAATGCTATGAATATGTAATCGCTTACAACTATTTTGGAGGAGAAATAATGATTAAAATAAGGAAAATTCTTGCCGGATTGCTTGCGGCAGTCACTGCGATTTCTTTCGTTGCTTGCGAGGAGGAAGCCCCTCTTACCTCAAACGCAGGGACAACCTCAGGCAACAGCGCCCCTGCCGATACCACTGCAGGCTCTGGTGAAGAAACAAAAAAAGAAATTGAAAAGCCGACAAGCACTCCCGTAATCAACTATTTAGGCTTTTATAACCCTATCGAAGCGGGCGACATTATCCCCGCATGGGAATATTATAAGGAAACCTATGGGTTTAACGGCGAGGCGGAGTTTAACTATATCAAAAACTCATACGGCACAATGAGAGAAAAGCTTTCGGCGCTTATCTCAAGTGACGATGCCCCCGACCTCATTGATAAAATGTCCGACACCTATCCCCTTTGGATTTCGAATAATATGTTTGAGCCGCTTGACGACTATATCGACCTTACGTCGGAGGAGTGGGCGCCTGTTGCTCCTTATGTAGAAAATTACAGCTGGAACGGCAAGCACTATCTTTATCCTTGGTCTGTCGAGGCGGCGCCCGATATGCTTATCTACAACCGCACAATTTTCCAGCAGGAAGGTATAACAGAGCCGCTTGAGCTTTACAGAAGCGGGGATTGGAACTGGAATACCATGAAGGACATTCTGGTTCAGTTTACCTCAAACAGGTCTGACCGTGTGGGCATTTACGGCTCCGGAGTAACAACGCAGTTTTTCATGAACACAACCGGTGTTGCTATTCTCGGAAAGAGTGCTGACGGCAAAATGCAGAACAACCTTACCGACCTCAATATCGACCGTGCGGCGGCTTTCGTAGAACAGCTCCGCAAGGAAGGTCTTACAAAGCAGTTTATTTCCGCCGACGTAACGCAGGACGTAGAGCAATCTTACCTGAATAACGGCGATGCCGCTTTCCATTCGGGCGGAAAATGGCTTATTACAGGCTATTTCAAAAACTATGACAACGAATTTTTCGCCGTTCCCTTCCCCAAAGACCCGGAGGCTGATAAGTATTATATGCATGGGCTTGCTTTCGGCTATCTCGTACCAAGAGGCGCAAAAAATGTTCAGAATGCGGTTAATTTCATAAGCTCGAACCGTATGGCAAGGTATGATGATGCCCTCAAGGAAAAGGTTTTCGCAAGCTCGATGGACGAAAAGGGCTATTCACAGGAAATGAGCGACTTTTTGATGGAGTTTTACACCGTCGAAAATTACAACCTTGTTATCGACGAGCCGTTTGGTTTTGATGCCGATGTAAACACCGCCCTCACAGGAATCCTTGACAAAATCGCATTTGACCAATCGCAGGAACAAACATGGAATCAGATGAAAATGGAAGTATCGGACATTTTCAGCACGGTTATTGATTCCTACAACGATAAAATGGAATAAAATATTTAAGACTTCCGTGTAACAAGATTTGTGTAAGCGCAAATTTTTGTTACACGGCGGTTTTTTTATTAGTCATAAGAGTTTGCTATGAATAAAAACCGTGAATAAAAAAGAAAGTCAGATTATGCTATTTGTAAAATGCTTGCACTCAAATAACTGTACATACCTAACAGAAATAGCTGCGAAAAACTGCTCTTTTTTCAACAATAGCAAGAAAGAGAAAAAAATTTTGATAAAACGCTTGCATTCTAAATTGAAATCATGTAAAATTAATGTAGATAGGAAGAAAGATAATTCGGAGGGCGTTATGCTTATTCTTAAAAAGCCTGCGTGTATATCTGAAATAACTGAATCGCCCCTGAATAAGTGGACAAATTAGCTGTATATTTATGCAGCTTGTTTATTTTTTTGGAGGTAAAAATGTCGGAAAAGAAAAAAGTCGCCGTGATTATGGGAAGCGAAAGCGACTTCCCTGTTGTAAAAAATGCCGTTAAGGTGCTTAAAGAATTCGACGTGCCCGTCGAGCTTCGTGTGCTTTCCGCACACAGAACGCCCGACCACGCCTCGGGCTTTGCGGTTAATTCCGTAATAAACGGCTTTGGCGTGATTATTGCCGCAGCAGGAAAAGCCGCCCACCTTGCGGGGGCAATGGCGGCAAATACAACAATTCCTGTAATCGGCATACCGATTAAGGCTTCGGCGCTGGACGGGCTTGACGCACTTTTATCAACCGTGCAGATGCCAGCGGGAATCCCTGTTGCAACCGTTGCAATAGACGGTGCGGCAAATGCGGCTTATCTCGCAATCGAAATCCTTGCGCTTTCCGACGACGAGCTTCGCGAAAAGCTCATTGCTTTCAGAAAACAGCAAACCGCAGACGGAGTCAAGAACGATGCAAAGGCATCTCGCCTATTAAACGAAATATAAATTGGAGGAACTAAAATGAACAAGCTTGAACAAATCTATGAAGGCAAGGCAAAAAAAGTTTTTAAAACCGACGACCCAGAGCTTTTTATTGTCGATTACAAGGACGACGCAACAGCGGGAAACGGCGCAAAAAAAGGCACAATTCATAATAAGGGAATAATTAACAACCGTGTTACCAATCACCTTATGAAGCTTCTTGAAGGCAAGGGAATCCCCACACATCTGGTAAAGGAAATTTCCGACCGTGAAACAATTGTGAAAAAGGTTACAATCGTTCCCCTTGAGGTAATTGTCCGCAATATCGCCGCAGGCTCGCTTTCAAAAAGGCTCGGACTTCCCGAAGGCACAAAGCTTGGCAAGACAGTCCTTGAATATTGCTATAAGGACGACGCTTTGGGCGACCCTATGATTAATGATTATCACATTTTTGCGCTTAATCTTGCAACAGCAGACGAGCTTAAAGTCATTTCCGACTATTCTTTCAAGATTAACAATATTCTGACAGCTTATCTCAAGGATTTAGGCATTGAACTTATTGATTTCAAGCTTGAATTCGGACGTACAAGCGACGGAACAATTATTCTTGCCGACGAAATTTCGCCCGACACCTGCCGCTTCTGGGACAGCAAAACAGGCGAAAAGCTCGACAAGGACCGTTTCCGCAGGGATATGGGCGGCGAAGAAGATGCTTACAAGGAAATTTTAAGACGGCTTCTCGGCGAATAATTTCACCTTTCAAAGGAAGGAATTTTTAATGTTTGATTCACTTCATGAGGAATGCGGCGTTTTTGGGATTTTCACAAAAAACCCAAGTGAGGTCGCAACCTCTGCTTATTTCGCTTTATATGCCCTCCAGCACCGTGGTCAGGAAAGCTGTGGAATTGTCGTAAACGACGGCGGAATTTTTAAAAGCTATAAGGATACGGG
>CAZYRV010000122.1:0-626 GCA_964649485.1 uncultured Oscillospiraceae bacterium
AGCAAGCAAGCGTTGCCGTCAAGGAAATTTCCGGTCTTTGTGCGGTGATGCCTTAATACGCCGGATAAACAAAGCCCTCAACCTCGTCCGCTTTTTCAACCCCCGTCACATCAAGCTGCGGCTCGGTTCTGACATAATCGCCGGCCGCCTGTTCGGCAAGCACGATTGTACCCGTGACGGAAAACCATTCGTCCTCATCAAGCTCGGCGGTTTTGTCATATCGGCACATTATCCCCGCAGGCGCAAGGTCGGCGGCACAGCAGGTCATCATCATTCTCGCCGCAACAAAATTTCCCTCGGGAACAAACTGGGAATCCTTGTAAATGAAACCCTTGATTGTAAGCGTAAAGCCCTCGTATCTTTCGGGATTCTGGAAAATCTCGTCAAGCCAAGCAATGTACTGTTCGTCGGGGACGACAATGCTTTTGTCCGCCTCGTCAAGCCCCAAAAGCTCTGTGATTTCCGCTTGCTGCGGTATGGATTGCGACGTGTGCGGCGGACGTGTTTCCACATGAATAACGTCCTCGTCAGAAACGGTTGTTTCTGCGGCGAAATCGGTTTGAGTCGTCGGCTCTGTCGTTTGGGCGGCCGCTGTTTCCTGAGGCTGGACAGAAACGCTTGCCGTG
>CAZYRV010000122.1:636-3771 GCA_964649485.1 uncultured Oscillospiraceae bacterium
GCCGCCGCCTGCATACTGACCCGAAAGCCCCGAAACGTTCGGCGAATAAGCGCCCTTCGGAAGTATCAAAAGCATGGCGGGAACAATCAGGACAAAGCCCGTCCCCCAACGTGCTCTGTGCTTTGGAGAAAAAATTTTCGTAAGCCCGAAAACTGTCCATAAAAGCATGACGACAACCATAAAATGCAGATACGGTGCGGTTTTCGGCGTGACATAATCGAGATATTTTCCACTTTGGACGAACCAAAAAAGTATAAGCCCGAAAGAAAGCGTTGAAAAAGCCTCGAAAACCGCTTCTAAATTAATAGACCTGCCTTTGATTTTCATTTTTCCTCCTTAGCCGAAAATTCCATAATATACAAGAACAACCGCAAGACAAACCGCAAACGTCATGAACACAAGCCTTGCGATAAACCGCTTTGTAAAGCCCGCTTTAAGCATTGCGACGTTTTTAATGTCCATCATCGGCCCGAAAATGAGAAAGCCCATGATTGCGCCGGCAGGGAAACGTGCCGCAAAGCTTTTGCCGATAACCGCATCGGAGGACGAGCAAAGCGAAAGCGCAAACGCAATCAGCATCATGACAGCCGTAGAAATGAGCAGACTGCTTGCTGATGAAGCGTTTTGAAACAGCTTGTTGCCCATAATCTGGAAAATAGAAGCGATAAATGCGCCGATAAGCAGGTGCTTTCCCACGTCGAAAAATTCAGCCTGAGAGTGCCTTACAAAAAGGCTGAGCTTTGCGCCGAAGCCCTTGATTTCGCTGTCGCCGTAGTTTCCGCAGGCGCACATAATTTTATCTGTTCCGCCGTTTGCAAGAATGCTTTTTTTCGGCGGAAACAGCGCAAAGGAAAGCCCGATTATCACCGCCGCCAAAAGCCCCAAACCCGCCCTCGAAAAAACAACTCCCCAATCGCCGCCGAAAGCATAGTATGTAGATAGGATTACCACGGGATTGATTACGGGTGTCGCAAGCATGAAGGTGACCGCCGCCGAAAGCGGCACGCCCCGCTTGATAAGCCCACGAAAAACAGGCACGGAGGCACAGTCGCAGACGGGCAGAAAAAACCCGCTTATCACGGCAAAGGGAATGCCTAACCAAAGCGATTTCGGGAAATGCCGCTCGATAAAACCGCTTGGCACAAGCACTTGGATTGCCGAAGAAAGAAGAACGCCGATAAGCATGAAGGGGAGCGCCTGTAAAATTATCCCTAAAAATGCGGTAATAACCGAGCCTGCGGGAATCCCCGCATTTTCAAGCAAAGGTATTGCGAAAATATACAAAATTACTATGAATAATATGCTTGCGAGAAAAAGATTAATCGGGCTTAGGCGCTCTCTTGTAAATCTGCCGTAAAGCCCGTCATAGCTTTTTAAATTCACAACGTGCAAGCCCGAATTAAGATTTTTAAGCGCACGGCGGACCCTTAAAAAGCCGCCGCTTGAATCAGCGTTTTTGACGATTGCAAAGTCGCTGTTCTGGATAAATTCAGGAACAGCCGCACCTGTTTTGCCAATAAGCTCGTCAATGTTTTTGCTGTCGGCAATATCGATTATAGTTTCGATTTTGCAAAGCCTTGAAAGCGCTTTAGAGTTGAAAATCGCCATAAGCTTTGAAAATTCAGCCATGCCGTTCCACTCAACCCAAATTTCAGCAGGACAAACCTCTGCAATTTTCGCCGCAATTTCCTCCGAAAAATCCTTGCCCTTGTCAAGTTCTCTCTTTGAAAAAGCAACGGAAAAAACCTTGCCGTATGACTCGGCAAGCGCCTCCTCGCCACGCTCGAACTGTATAACAAGCGCATTTGCGGCAAATTCGCCCTGCTTTATAAGCGTGTTTAAAAAATAGGTTTTGCCCGAGCCTAAAAAGCCGCCGACAACATAAACAGGTATCATTTTAAACCTCACCGAAAATTTCCGAAAGCTTTTTCTTGTCAAGCCCCCTGCCGATTACGGCAAGCGCCTGCCCGCCGCCGCTTGCTTTTCCAAGCGAAAGCTCGCCCGTCACATACTGCACGTCGATTCCGTTTACAATGCCCTTGACACGCAGAATTTCGCCCGCATCGGACATTTCAAGCCGCCTGAAAGCCTTGTAAAGCGCAGCTTCGTCCTTTGCCGCCGTTTTAATTGTGACGGTTTCAAAGGTGTCATGGGCATGGTGATGCTCGTGGCAATCGCAGTCATGCTCGTGGCAGTCGCAGTCGTGCTTATGAGCCGCCGCTTTTTCTCCTGTTAAAACCGCTGTGTAATCAAGCTTTTCAAAGCTTTCGGCGAAAATTTCAGCGTTTTGATTAAGCTCCCGCACAAGCCCGATTGCCGCCGCCGTTTTCTCCTCCGAGGCCTCCGCCCTGCTTAACACCACGGCATCGGCAAAGGCAAGCTGATTCTCGAAAAATTCGCCGAAATTTTCCAGATACATTTCACAGCGCAAAACATCAACAACCGTTATTTTCCGCCCAAGCTCGGCAAGCGGGGAAATCGTTTCGTCCTCACAGGCGGCGGCGACGTCGGAAAGCTTTCCCACCCCTGACGGCTCGATTATGATTATTTCTGGGGCATAATTTTTGATGAGGTCGGCAAGGGCGCTTATGAAATTGCCCGAAAGACTACAGCAGATACAGCCCGAATTAATCTCTCTGACCTCGATTCCGCCTTGCTTTAAAAGCTCTGCGTCAACGCTTATTTCGCCGAAATCATTCTCGATTACGGCAAGCTTTTTACCGTTTAAATCGGGCAAAAGCCGTTTTATAAACGTGGTTTTTCCCGCCCCGAGAAAGCCCGATATTATGTAAATATTTGTTTTATTCATCATTTTCCTCCTGTTCGACATTTGCGTAAAAGGTTTTGCCGTTTATCGAAAATGTCCATTGTCCGCCGATTTTTTTTGCTTGATAAAACAAGCCTTTATACGTTTCGCTTTCGGTCTTAACCGCAAAAACAGGCGGCTTTTCACGGTGAAGCGTGTTCGTAAAGTCAAAAACTGTAATTGAAAGCCACAATGCCGCCGCACCAAGCACGGCAAAATAAACAGGTAAAAACCGCTTTGTGCTTAAGCGTTTTCGGCGCTGTCTAAGCTTATAAACCTTGTTTATAAGCTTGTCGGCGACACGTGGGAAAAAGTGCATTGCGACGGCG
>CAZYRV010000123.1:0-3735 GCA_964649485.1 uncultured Oscillospiraceae bacterium
GTTTCCGGGCATTGGCGCTTCGACCTTAAAGCTTCCTTGCGCACCCGAAGAAACAGGGGCAGGAGCCGCTTGTGGAGCAGGTGCGGGCGCTTCGGCGACAGGTGCGGGCGCTGCGGCGACAGGCGTTGGGGCAGAGGCGGGAGCTGTTCCCGTTGCTTCTTCTACGGCGACATCATAAACTTTTCCGTTTACAGTAATGTTATATCTTTTCATAATCAGTTCCTTTCTGTGGTTGATTTCCCGCTTGTCCGCAATCAGGTCAAGCGAATCTGAAAGAACGGTTCTTGTTTCGTTTGGCTTGATTATTCTATCGCAAATGTCGGCATTCGTTGGTGAAGCTGTAGTTTTTGCGTATTCATCAGCAAGCTTTGAAATATCGCTTTCATTCGCGATTTTTTCAGGATAGAGAAAAGCAACGGCGGCCTTCGGGCTAATCGGGGAAATTACCGCATTATCCCATGCTATGGTTAAATCTGCTGACGACATTGCTATATAAGCTGAAGAAACAGCGTTTCCTGTGATTAAGGCAATTTTTTGAGTTGTTGCCGACGAATATACCTGGGCAAGACGTGCGGCATCTCTTATTCCGCCCGAAAGCTCGTCAGAGGAGGAAGCCTTAAAGCCGTCAATATCAATGATTGTGACTATAGGCAGGGAAAGGGAGTCGGCAAAATGAGCGAATCTTGCGATTTTTGCGCTGTCTTGGCGTGAAAGCCTATCGTTTGCGGAAATCACAGCAACCGTTCTCCAGTCAAGCGCCGCAAGTCCTGTGAAGGCAGAACCAAAATCATTGAAAAACTCAATTGTGCTGTCTTTATTGAAAATAGCCTGTACAAGCTCTTTGCCCTTAAGCGATGATGAAATTTCCGCATCATTTAAAGGATAAGCCTCACAACAGCCAACCTCAAGATTGTTTGCGGGGAGGATAGAAATGAGGTTTCGTGCGGTTTTTGCGGCAGAAATTCCATCTTTTTCGAGAATGTGAACAATTCCTGATTGTGCGGCGCCTTTTGCTGTTCCTGCATTTTCTGCTTTACCGTTTTTGGAAACAAACGGCGAATTGATGAAAATTTCCGAGCATTCTGTCGCAATCACTATGTCAGAAAGAGCCGCAATAAGTGCGGAAGCACCTGCGCAAACGCCGTCAATAACCGCAATTTGCGGGACTGTCCCTGAAAGCTTTGATGAAAGCGTGAGAATTTCAGAATAAGCCAGAAGAAGGCTTGCCCCGTCCTCAATCATACCGCCTGAGGTATTGTAAAAGCCGACAACAGGAGTTCCTGTTTTTACGGCATACTTGTAAAGTCTTAGAAGCGATGAAGCGGTCGCAGAGTTTACACCGCCTTTGTTTTTATCAGCATCAAATGCAAATACGCTTACAAGTGTGCCGTCTGCATAGCCTGTTCCTGTGATTACAGAAGTGTTATTTCCTGTATTAAAGCCTGTGAAAGTGTTTTCATCGAAAAAATTCTCCAACAGCTTTTCGGCGGATTCGGGCTTTGCCAAATTATTTGAAGCCATTTTTGTCCTCCAATCTTTTTGGTTATGATATTGTAATTGACAAATCAAATATACATATTAATTATACAACAAAACGCTTGTAAAAACAAGTGTTTTGTTGTATTTATCATAAAAAATATCGGCGCACAGGCGCACCTGTGAGCCGATTTTAATTATTCGATTACGGTCTTAACTTTTACACCGTTTATTTCCAAATCCTTGATGCTGCAATCTGAAATTTTAACGCTTGAAAGATTACAGCCGATTATTTCCGTGCTTGAGAGGTTACAGCCGATTATCTTTGAGTCGGCAAGATTGCTTTCGGAAATTTTTGCGCTGCTTAGATTAACGTTTGTGAAAGCAGCTTCCTTGAGGTTGGCATTGTTAAAGCTTGCTTCCCGCAAATTTATATTATCAAAGGCAGGAAGCCTTTCCGCTGTTTTTGAGGGAACGGGCTTTGCTTCGCCGACAACTGTCATAATCTCGTCAAAGCCTTTCCTGCGGGGAGCGGTGGGGGTTACGGCGGGAACACCGACAGGCACGACGGCGACAGGCTTGCGCTCGGCGGGAAGCTCTAATATTTCGCTTAGAATTTTTTCGTCGAAAGCGCCGCACCAGCAGCCGCCAAGCCCCATTGACACAGCACAAAGCAAAATGTTCTGAACGGCGGCGGCTGTGTCCTGAATTGAGTATAAATTCCGCCCTCTGTCCGCATATTTTGCGGCGGAGGTTTCGGGCTCTCGGCAAACGACAATTACTGCGGGAGCGGTTGCGATAAAGGCTTGATTAAAGGCTTTTGTCGCAATATCGTGCTTTTTTTCGTCGTCTTTGATAACATAAAAATGCCACGGCTGACAGTTGCCGCCACTGGGCGCTGAAATCGCCGCTTCAATCAGGCGGCCAAGCTGTTCGTCGCTTATCGCCTCATCTTTAAACCGGCGTATGCTTCTTCTGTTTTTTGCAAGCTCTAAAAATTCCATGATACTCCTTGATAATCAGTCGCCAAAGCTTATGCCTATGCTTCTTGCGGTTATTACACGCTCGTCATTTTCGGGAACGAACTTAGTCTTGTTCGCCACCTCGGAAAGTGCGTTATGGGTGATCGAGTTTTTGATTTTAGCAACCGTTCGTCCGTATTTTTCCGCCGCAATAAGCTCTGCCGCTTTTGCGCCGAACTGGGTTGCGAGGATTCTGTCATAGGCGGACGGGCTTCCCCCACGCAGGGTGTGTCCGGGAATAACTGTGCGGGCTTCCATTCCGGTAAGCTCTTGAACCTGCCTTGCAATACGTGCGGTGGCGGTTGTTTCGCCGTTGTCCTGCCGAAGCTTGAGCCTGTCCTTTTTCTTCATTTGCGCTTCGTCAGAGTCAAAACAGCCCTCCGCAACAGTCAGAATTGCAAACGGCTTTCCAAGGTCGGCACGCTTTTGGCACGCCGCCGCAACACTTTCAATATTGTACGGAATTTCGGGTATGAGAATAACGTCCGCTCCGCCGGCGATGCCGCTGTAAAGCGTAAGCCAGCCCGCCTTGTTTCCCATTATTTCAACAACCATGATTCTGCTGTGACTGCTTGCGGTTGTGTGGATTCTGTCGATTGCTTCCGTCGCAATATCGACCGCAGAATGAAAGCCGAAGGTCATATCCGTCCCCCAGATATCGTTATCAATCGTTTTTGGCAGACCGATTATATTAAGACCTTCCTCAGAAAGCATATTTGCGCTTTTGTGCGTGCCGTTTCCGCCAAGAGTAAGCAGACAGTCAAGCTTTTGCTTTTTATAGGTTTCCTTCATTTGCTTGACCTTGTCAACGTTATCGTCGCCGATTATCTGCATATTTTTAAACGGAGTGCGCTTTGTGCGGAGAATCGTTCCGCCCTGGGTGAGGATTCCCGAAAATTCCGATGGCTGCATTTCCTTGCAATCGTTGTAAATAAGCCCCATAAAGCCGTCTAAAAAGCCGACGATCTGGACCTCGTCCTCACCGAATTTTTGATAAACAGCCTTTGCAACCGCCCTGATTGTGGCGTTTAAACCGGGGCAATCGCCGCCGCTTGTGAGTATACCAATTCTGCGTTTTGCCATAACGAACTCCTTTTCACATCTTTTTCTTTTATTATACCCAAAAAAGCATATCTATGTCAAGACAAATCTATGGCATCACCGTACAAAGACCAGAAACTTCTTGACGGCACACTTGCTTTGTTCTCAATAGCAATTCCGCTCTGTTGATAGTTTT
>CAZYRV010000124.1:0-2553 GCA_964649485.1 uncultured Oscillospiraceae bacterium
GGCGGTTGGACAAGAAAAAGCTAATCCAAAGCGTTCTGAAGAAGTCTTGCCTGACGGTAATATTGTTATAAACGACGTCCGCGCTTTTGCGCCTGTGACAGAAAAACCAGCTGAAAAGCCCTTGCCGCAGGTTGAAAAAAAGCCTGTGCAGGTTCTTGAAATGCCCGTATCAACGGAAAAGCCAAGCTTACATATAGAGCTTCCTAAGGCAAAGCCGCCCGCTTCTGTTCTTTCTGCTTACGGAAAGGCGCAGGCGACGGAAATCCAGCCGCAGGAAGAACAGCCGTCCGCACCAAAGCCGAAGAAAAAAGCATTGGCGAGGACAAAACGGCTTATGAATGCACTGATGCAGGAAAATGGTCATAACCCTGCGTTGGATATAAATAAAAAGAAGCTTAAATAGCTTCCACAATTAAGGAGGACGTTTTATGTTTAAAGAAATCACTAGTTTTTCCCCGGAAGATGTCGAGAAGAACAAGCTCATCGCTGTGCTGGGCAATTTTTATATTTTGTTTTTCCTTGTTTTCTTGGTTTGTCCCGATTCGGCTTTTGCAAAGCATCACGCAAACAGAGGACTTTGGCTTTTCATTATAGGGATTGTTTCGGGAATTTTGAATTTTATCCCTGTGATCGGACTTATCCTTTCCGGAATTATCGGAACAGCAAGCCTTGTTTTCTGCATTCTCGGCGCTGTCTGGGCGGCACAGGGCAAATCCTTTGAAGTTCCGCTTTTAAGCATTCCGCTCATCAAGTAAAAATTGCGGTTTATAACGAAAAATTTTCGTGTAAAGCTTTGTTATTAAAGCTTTACACGATTTTTTTGTTTTTTCGTTTGATTATTAAGCGTTTTTCCAACATTAGGACTTGATTTAAAAATGATAATGTGCTATACTGAATTTGATTTTGATAAATTTTAGACAAACTTAAAATAACCCCGAAAACCGTACGCCATACGGTTTTTAAATGCCGTTTATCAAAACAGGTGTGCGCCAACCAATTTATGGCGGCGCTTACAAAAATAATATTTCAGGAGCTGTAGACTATGAGAAAAGGTACAAAAATTACCGTTCTTGGCGCAGGTAATGTCGGAGCAACCATTGCGTTCGCCCTTACCGCCGACGGTATCGGTTCGGAGATCGTTTTAATTGACATCAACAAGGAAAAAGCTATGGGCGAGGCGATGGATATTTATCAGGGTACTGCAATGGCACAGCCTGTAAATATTTATGACGGCGACTATGAAGATGCTGTTGGCTCTGACGTCGTAATCGTGACCTCTGGCGCCGGAAGAAAGCCCGGACAATCACGCCTTGAGCTTGTTCAGGGAAATGTTAATATTATCAAGTCGGTTATGCCGCAGATTGTGAAATACTGCCCCGACTCGGTTTATGTCGTTGTAAGCAACCCCGTTGACGTCCTCACCTACCAGATTGCGACACAATTCGGACTTCGCAAAGAGCAGGTTATCGGCACAGGAACGCTTCTTGATTCAAGCCGCTTGCGCTCGACCATTGCGGCACAGCTTGGAGTTAGTACGCAAAGCATTCATGGTTATGTTCTCGGCGAGCACGGCGACACCGGCTTTGTTCCGTGGTCGCTTCTTACAATCGGCGGTGTCTGCGTTGATACTTATTCGGCAAACACGAAGTCTGATTTTAAATTTGAAAAGGTCAATCATCAAGAGGTTGAGGAATACGTCAAGAAGTCCGGCGCAACAGTTATTGCCGCAAAGGGCGCAACCTTCTATGCGATTGCACTTACTGTTAAAAAGCTTTGCGAAGCCATTTTGAGGGATTCTAAGTCGGTCATGGTCGTGTCGTCGGTCATTGACAAGGACGAAGAATGCTATGGCATAAGCGACGTTGCGCTGAGCCTTCCTTATATTGTCGGCGCAAAGGGTCTTATCGGCGCAATGCGTCCGAATCTTACCGAGGACGAAACAAAACAGCTTGTCCACAGCGCAGATGTCCTTAAGGAAGTAATAAACAGCGTACAATTTTAAGGCATCACCGCACAAAGACCATAATTTTCTTGGCGGCACGCTTGCTTTTTCTATTCGCCGATTCTGGTGTCAAAACCCATCAAAATACGCAAGTATTTCTGCGGATTTTTCCTAAAAATCGTCTGAAAATCCCTGCGCAATCGCACCGTCATCTTTGTGCGATGAAGCCTTAAGTAATGGCGTTTATTATAAATTTATATGAGGGCATATAAAAAAGAGCTTGATTTTTCGTTGACAAAACTGTTTTTGCGTGTTAAACTTTTAACATAACAATATATCTTGGCGAAAATCGCCACGGAAAGGATTTTATATGGACTACGCAAAAGAATCCCTTAAATTACACGAACAATGGGCGGGAAAAATCGAAATGACTTCCCGTGTAAAGCTCGAAACCAGAGACGACCTCTCGCTTGCTTATACCCCCGGAGTTGCAGAGCCTTGTCTGGCAATCCAAAAGGATATTGACAAGAGCTATACCCTCACCAGAAGAGGAAACCTTGTCGCCGTCATCACCGACGGCACGGCTGTGCTTGGACTCGGCGACATCGGAC
>CAZYRV010000124.1:2563-3727 GCA_964649485.1 uncultured Oscillospiraceae bacterium
ACATCGGACCAGAGGCGGGTATGCCTGTCATGGAAGGCAAATCCGTTTTGTTTAAGGCTTTCGGCGACGTTGACGCAATCCCCTTGTGCGTTCGCTCGAAAAGCGTTGACGACATAGTAAAAGTCGTCACTCTGCTTGCAGGAAGCTTTGGAGGAGTAAACCTTGAGGATATTTCCGCACCTCGATGCTTTGAAATCGAGCGCCGCCTTAAGGAAGTCTGCGATATTCCGATTTTCCATGACGACCAGCACGGAACCGCTGTCGTAACGCTTGCGGCAATGCTTAACGCTCTTAAGCTTACCGGCAAGAAAATTGACGAAATCAAGGTGGTAACAAGCGGTGCAGGCGCAGCGGGAATTGCGATTATCAAGCTTTTGTTCGCAATGGGGCTTAAGAACGTAATTATGTGCGACCGTGAAGGCGCAATTTATGAAGGCAGAGGCAACCTCAATCCCGAAAAAGAGGAAATGGCTAAGATTTCTAATCATGATAAGAAAAAAGGAACTCTTGCCGAGGTTTTGGTTGGTGCTGACGTATTTATCGGTGTTTCCGCACCGAATTGCGTTACCCCTGAGATGGTTAAATCCATGGCAAAAGACCCGATTTTGTTCCCGATGGCAAACCCGACTCCTGAAATTATGCCCGACCTCGCAAAGGCGGCTGGTGCGGCTGTTGTCGGAACGGGCAGAAGTGACTTCCCGAACCAGATTAACAACGTCCTTGCATTCCCCGGAATTTTCCGTGGCGCTCTTGATGTTCGTGCAAGCGACATTAACGACGAGATGAAGATTGCGGCGGCAAAGGCAATCGCAGGCTTTGTAACTGACGATAAGCTTTCCGCTGAATATATCATTCCGAGTGCTCTTGATAAATCTGTTGCGCAGGCAGTCGCAAAGGCTGTTGCTCAGGCGGCAAGAGAAACTGGCGTTGCTAGAATTTAGTTTCTGACTATTATATTTATTAACCCCCAAAGCTTTTGCTTTGGGGGGTTTTATTAATTATTAGTAAAAATACTTGACTAAATATTCCTTTAGTGGTATGATTGTATATGGAAGTAAAGGCATCACCGCACAAAGACCAGAAATTTCCTTGGCGGCACGCTTGCTTGATCTTTTCGCCGATTTTGGCGTCAAAATTCCTCGAAATACGCAAGTATTTCTGCGG
>CAZYRV010000125.1:0-2065 GCA_964649485.1 uncultured Oscillospiraceae bacterium
TATGATTATATCACATTAGCC
The DNA here is from genome assembly GCA_964649485.1 of uncultured Oscillospiraceae bacterium. GTDB lineage: Bacteria > Bacillota > Clostridia > Oscillospirales > Ruminococcaceae > JAAYSD01. The sequence continues at coordinate 22 of CAZYRV010000125.1, forward strand.
ACTACTGTTACAACTTTATTATAGCACGTCAGATTTCATTAAACTTACCTGTAAGCTCGTCGGGTGCGGGATTGCTTAAGAAAGTAGTAATATCCTTCATAAAGTCAGGAAGTTCGCTGCCCTTGAGTGCGCTCATTGCCATTTCGCTGAGTGCCAAACCGGATTCGCCGCAATACCATTCTACAAACTTCTTAGCAAGCTCTTTATTGCTGGAATGAATGTTTACGCCCATTGCATAGTCTGCTGCAATTTGTCCGTACTGAACGCCGCCAACAGTTGCCGGCATAGGCATAAATCCAATATTTTCAGGGTCAAGACCGTTTTCTTCCGCAACACCTTTGACCTGACTTATTGCCCAAGAGCCAAGAACCATGGTGCCGATTTTGCCTTCTGCGAGGTAAAGCTTGCTTGCTTCCCAGTCGGTTGTCGTCGGGTCAGCTTCACGGAGACTTGCATCAGAAAAAACATCGTACATCATCTTATAAACTTTGTAATAAGGACCGTCTTTTTCAAAAAGCTCGGTTTTATTTTGGAGAAGCTTTGTTTCGAAATCGGGGTCGCCCGATGCGGAAACAACAAGTCCCTGCCACTGAACGATTGTCCAGCCTGCCGCAAAGTTTGTATAAAGCGGAATAACGCTTCCGCCGGAAGTTTCGGCAATTTTCTTAAGAGCCGCAATAAAATCCTCTGGTGTTTGAGGAAGCGCAGTTATTCCTGCATCTGCGAATACCTTCTTATTGTAAACAATTCCGCCGCCGAGGTTCATTGCTGTGGGTATGCCATAAACGGTGTTGTCATACATTTTTTCGTTTGAGCCATACCATTTTTCTTTAAGCTCGTCATAAGAGCCAAGCGGCTCGAAAAAGTTTCCGAGATCCTTTACAGCTACGGAAGTGGGAATCATTAAAACATCGCCATAGTTATCGGTGCTGAGTCTTGTTGACACGTCGTCGGCATAGTTTGTGTAAGGAACATATTTGATGGTGCAGTTATTTGCTTCCTCAAAGGCATCTGTAAGAGCATCAAGAGAACCGTCTTGAATAATGTCGGTTCTGTGTGACAAAACCTCAAGCACGGGTTTGTCGGTAGAAGTTCCTGCGTTGTCAGCGGTTGTGGCTTCGGTGCCTGAAGTGACGTTGTTGCCAGAGGCGGTTGAGCCAGAGTTTTCTTGATTGCCGTTGCAAGCGGTAAGTGCGCCCAGTGACATAAGAGAAGCAAGCGCCATTGAAATAATACGTTTATTATTCATTTTTCCATCCTGTTGGTTGGTTAATTAAACCGAATTTCACGAAAAGTTGATTTAATGTAAGTAGTTTTCATTAAATCCTCTATCGGGAAATTGGTGCCAAACTAATTCATTTACTTATTTAAGTATATATTATCCAATGCTTTAAGTCAATAATTACTTTTCAAGTAAACGATTACAAAGGTAAAATTCGGATATAGGCATAAATTCTTTGTAAAAATTTTGTAAGATTTAACGAAATAAATAGCAAGTAAAAGAAAGTAATTAGCTAATAAGATTAAATTTCAAAGCTGAAAAAATAAAAAAGTTTTTTCTATTTTTTTATTTAAGCAGTTTTTTTACTTAATATAAAACAGATAATTACTTAATTTATTATATAGCAAAAGCTTTTTTCATACAAACAACACAAAATTGATAACTATTATTCGTATAATTGTAAAAACAGTTTCCATTACTGAAATTGTTTTCTCACAAGGAAACAGGCAAAGCTGAGAGAGCTTTGCTATAATTATATTTCGGAATAAAGTATATGGCGCTGTCATGCGCAAAGGCGGGAAACGCAGTTATGAAGTGAATTATGAAATAAATATGCAAGTTTTTATAGGCGGAGCAACGATATTATTAAGGGTGCTATTCGCCGACCGCCTCCGAAATCGCCAAAAGTGCAATTCCGGTGATAACCGTGACGACGGCGGCATATTGCCAGCGAGTGAGCTTTTCTTTTAAGAAAACACGTGAAAGAAGCACGGAAAAAACGCTGTATGACGCAATAAGCGGCGCAGCGATAATGGCATTTTT
>CAZYRV010000125.1:2075-3710 GCA_964649485.1 uncultured Oscillospiraceae bacterium
TTGCGAAAACGTAAAAAAATTGTCCCGCCGTTTCGAAAACAGCGGCAATCCCCTTGTTTTTTTCTCTGATAAAGCTGAATTTTACACCCTTTACTTTCAAAAATACAAGGCACAAAACGGCGCAAATCAAAAAGGTAAATTCATAAGCCAAAAGCGCTTCGTCCTCACTTAAAATAGCCAGCTCGTCAAGATAAATTGCGTCGGCAAATGTTCCTAAGCCGTCGATTATGCAATATAAAACAGGGAAAATCAAGGCGACAAAGCTTTTTCGGTATTTTCGGCTTTCTTCGTTGTCGAGGGGGGCGGCTTTGTCGGACATATGCTTTTCAATTATTGCAAGGGCAATAATCCCTGTGGTTATCACAAAAACGGCGGTTATATCCAGAATTTTAAGGGTATGATTGAAAAAAATAAAAATAAGTATCGCCGTAACCATTCCCGACGAATTTTGCACGGGCGAGGAAATCGAAAGCTCTATATAGCGAAGCCCGACATAGCCAATCGCCATAGATAAAATATAAAGCGCAGAAACGGGAAAATATGTAATCAAGCTTATAGGCGAAAAGCTTATTTTATTTATAAGCATATAGGCGACAGCGTGGATTCCCATAACAAAGCCGACCATAATTACCGTTTTGATATGGCTGGTTTTATCGTCGGGTTCTGCCCCTTTTTTATAAAACAAATCCGCACAAGCCCATGAAAGTGTCGTCAGAAGCGCCATGAAAAGCCACATAATTTTTCTCTCTTGTCATATAGTCGTCACCGCCGAATGGATTTTGCTTTTGGCGGTTTTTCTATTTATTGAGGTTGCATTGCTTTAAAAAAGAGTAAAAGTTTGAAATTTGGTATTATTATAATACAACAAGAAAAGCAGCGTGTCAATAGTTTGTATACTAAATTCCTATATTTTTATATTCAAGCGTCCGGATAAGTTTATCAGACTAAGCGGAGATGTCTTGAATTTTTTCCGTGAAATGCTATAATTATAAAAAATAAAGTATTGAAAAATCATTATTAATTTTTATACCGTGTGGTTTGATGTGTTCATATTTTTATCAGGCGAAAAAGAATCTGCTTCCGAAACGCACGCACTTTGTATCGGGGCGGCGGATTATATTAAAAAGCCTTTTGTCAGGGAGATTTTGCTTGCAAGAATGAGGCTTAGGCTTGAAACAGCAAAAAAGCTTTCCGCTGAGTCTGTCCGTTTTGCGAAAATTTGCAGGTTTACCCCGACTGAGGAAAAGGTTTTGCGGCTTCTGTGCCAAAATTATACTAACAGGGAAATCGCCGGCGAGCTTCACTATTCGCTTGATTATGTGAAAAAGGTTGTTTCGAGAATATTTATAAAGCTTGGTGTTAAACGCAGGGACGAAATTAAAAATATTGGTAAAATGGATTAGCACGAGGCTCGATATTTACATTTATTTTTATTATTTCGGTAAGATTATTGCAAAAGGTCACTTAAAGTGCCTATTCATGGGCGCTTTTTTTCTGTATAATTAAGATGAGGTTTAATTTACAGAATAGGCGGTTAATTATGAAAAGGTTTATATTTAAGGCTTTGGCGGTTCTTGCCGCAGAGGATTAATACTAATCCCTGATTGAAAACGTTGCTAAAAAATCTTCGCAAAA
>CAZYRV010000126.1:0-164 GCA_964649485.1 uncultured Oscillospiraceae bacterium
CGATTTCCCGAAATTCAATGACTCCGGGAGAAGTCATAACCTGTTGAAGCATGATGCATTCCTTTCTTCTATTGCCAAGGCTTTACAAAAACCTTAACAGAATCCTCTGCCTTTTGCTTTGCAATTGCCTCGGCTGTTTCATCAATTGAATATCTGTGTGTTAT
>CAZYRV010000126.1:174-3704 GCA_964649485.1 uncultured Oscillospiraceae bacterium
CTGAGTTTATAAGCTCCGCCGCATATTGCTGTGTATTGGGATTTATAAATGAGCTTAATATGGTAAGCTCTTTTTTGTAAAGCTCAAAAAGGGGAATTGATAGTTGAGAAGTCGGGCTCGGCACACTGAAAAATAAAATTCTGCTTCCCTTGTCGGCAATTTCAATTGATTGCCGTGCAGTATGAGGATTTCCCGCACATTCAATAATCACGTTTATCGGCTTGTCATTGATGATTTTATGAACCTCGGATTTAAGGTCGCTTTTTTTAGGGTCTATCGCCGCATTTGCTCCTAGTTTAAGCCCAAGCTCTCTGCGAAGCTTTATCGGTTCGCTTAATATTATCGTCGATGCTCCTCGAAGTTTCGCAAGCTGAACCATGATAAGTCCGATTGTGCCGCCGCCTATTATTACAACCGTTTCACCCGCAGTGATATTCGCCCTGTCAATTCCGTGTAAACAGCACGCAAGAGGCTCGGCAAATGCCCCGTCCTCAAAATCAACATTGTCGTCAAGCTTTATGGCTTGTTTTTCGGGAACAGCACAATATTGCGCAAAGCCGCCGTCCATAGTTACGCCAAGCGCCTGAATATTGTAACATAAATGCTTTTTCCCCGTACGGCAAAAATAGCATTTTCCGCAATAAATATTCGGGTCTGCCGTGACCTTATCCCCAACTCCAAGCGTTGTTACGTCAGCGCCTGTTTTTTCCACAACACCGCTGAATTCATGCCCCAGCACAACGGGAGGGGAAACCTTTGCAGAACCCTCCTCGCCTTCAAAAATATGTACGTCGGTCCCGCAAATTCCCGCCGCCATAATCTTTACAAGTATTTCGTCGTCTTTTATTTCGGGAATTGATGTTTTTTCGGAAATTATAGTTTTCTTTCCTTTAAAAACTGCTTTCTTCATTTCTCCGTTCAAAGCTTTGTCCTACCTTTTTATAAAATCTATTATTTTATCAAGAGCTTTAATCGTTTGATTATGGGGACGGTTTATAAATGCGTGAATCATGCCCTTGTATATGTTGAATTCAACGCTGTTTCCCTCGTCCTCAAGCCTTGCCGCATACATGAGAGCCTGGTCGAGCAGGGGATCGCATTCCGCAGAAATAAAGCAAGCCTTCGGCAGATTTTCAAGTGATTCTGCAAGAAGCGGGGAAACATACGGCGACGCTTCATCGCTTTCATTATTAAGATAAATTTTATTTAAAGTCTTGTCCTTGCTGTTGAATTCCAAAAAATGCCCTGTTCCGTAAAGCTTTTCCGATTTAGAATTTGAAATCGGCTTAAAGCTTATAACCGGATAAATCAAAATCTGTCCTGAAATTTTATAGGCTTTTTTATCTCTCGCCATAATTGCGGTTGCCGCCGCAAGATTTCCTCCGGCGCTGTCGCCGGCGACATAGATTTCTTCTATATTAAATTTGCTCATATTTTCTTCCGTCCAAGCAACTGTGTTGTAAGAATCGTTTACAGCGGCGGGAAATTTATTTTCCGGACTCAGCCTATAATCCGGCGCAATAACTGTTATCCCGCCAAAGTAAGCAATATATCTGTAAACCTGGTCATACACATCGGCGTTATTCATCATAAAGCCTCCGCCGTGATAGAAGATAAGCGCTTTTTTCAAACAAGGTGCTTTCGGATAATAAACCCGAGCAGGGAGGCTTGCGCCGTCGCTTTCTATGGCGAAATTCTTAGTTTTTATTTCCATAAGCCTTCCGAAGCAATTGCAGATTTTCCATTCGGAAACAAGCTCTGCAATTGTTTCGAGGTGGCAGGAGGTTCTCCATATTTCGGGATTGTTTAAATCCATTGCCTGCGGCTTTGGAATTTCAACCTCGGGAGAAACCGCACCGTATTCAGGCTCTGAATATTTTCTGTATTCAAAGCTCATGCTTTTGCCTTCTTTCTTTTTTTGCCTATCCAGCCGTGCTGGATTCCCTCAAAGCATACCGCAAACATGAATATCAGTCCCTTGACAACCATTTGTTCGTATTCGCCGAAATGCATGATTGTCATTCCGTTTACAAGCACGCCCATAATAAGAATACCTGTCATCGCCTTAGAAAGCTTTCCTTCGCCGCCCGCAAGGCTTACACCGCCGATTACCGCCGCAGTAAGACAGTCCATTTCAAGACCTGTTCCCACGGCGGGCTGTCCTGAATTTACTCTTGACATCATGATTATGCCGGCAAAGCCCGCAAGAAAAGTTCCTATTCCAAAGGAAATAATCTGAACAAGCTGTTTGTTTATTCCTGAAAGACGTGCCGCTTCTCCGTTGCTTCCGACAATATAAAGATAGCGCCCTACATAAGTATAGTTTAAAAAGAAGCCGGCGACAGCGACGATTAATACAAACAGTACCACGGGAATCGGAATCGGTCCGAAATAGCCCTGAGCAAGCTGTTTTATTCCCTCGGGCATACCCGAAATCGGAAGCCCGCCGCAGATTAAATATGTTATTCCGGAAATAATCTGAGAAGCCGCAAGCGTTCCGATCATGGCGAAAATGTTTGTTTTTACTATTATGAAGCCATAAAAAAGCCCCATAAGAGTTGAAACAGTCATGGTGATCACAATTGCGAGAATCGGATTCATATTCATATTGACAATCATATGCGCTGCAAGAACGCCAACAAATGACACAATAGAGCCGATCGCAAGGTCAACCCTCCCGCAAGCATGACAATCAGAACTCCAACCGTCATAATTCCCGTGATAGAAACCTGGCGAAGCACGGCGAACAGGTTCTTGACTGTGAAAAATGATTCAGGGCGAAGCGCTCCGAACAAGATTACAAGTGCGAAAAGCACAAGCATAATTGAATATTTTTTTGTAAAATTAATAACGGATTTCATTGTTCCTCCTACTTATCACCGGAAGCAAGGCTTAGAACCTTTGCCTGTGAAAATTCTTCCTTTTCAAGAAAGCCGGCAACCGTTCCCTCTGCCAAAACCATAAGCCTGTCTGACATTCCGAGAATTTCTTCCATTTCCGATGAAATAATTATAATCGCAATTCCTTCGTCGGCAAGCGAGTTTATAAGCTGGTAAATTTCGTGTTTTGCCCCAACATCAATTCCTCTTGTCGGCTCGTCAAAAATAAGAATTTTTGATTTGCTTGCAAGCCATTTGGCGATTGCGACTTTTTGTTGGTTTCCTCCGCTTAGGTTTCCGACAAGCTGTTCGATTGACGGCATTTTAATCATGAGCGAATCGCTTAAATTTTTCACCGTGTTTTTCTCTGCGGTACGGTTTATAACGAGAAAACTCGAAAGTCTTTTCAATATCGAAACGGTTTCGTTCCAGCGAATGGACATTCCCAGAAAAAGACCCTGTGTTTTTCTGTCCTCAACCAAAAGCCCTATGCCATGCCCGACTGCGTCCTTAGGCGATTTAAGCCTTACCGGCTTTGAGTCGATAAATATTTTCCCGCCTTCAATTTTCTCCGCACCGAAAATAAGCCGTGCAAGCTCTGTCCTTCCCGCACCGACAAGACCCGCAATTCCTAAAACCTCACCTCGCTTG
>CAZYRV010000127.1:0-397 GCA_964649485.1 uncultured Oscillospiraceae bacterium
TTCCCGCTATGTGGGGAACGATTTGCCGGCGGGAGTTTCACCGACAAATAAGCAGGTCATTGTTTTAGATGCGGGGCACGGCGGTATGGATTCGGGTGCGGTTGGTGTGACGGGGGTCCTTGAAAAGGATATAAACCTCGCCATTGTCAAGGATTTAGAAAAGCTTTTGACTTTTTCCGGCTATGAGGTTGTGCTGACCCGAGATTCAGACCGCTCTATGCACGACGACGGCGTCACGGGAGCGGGCGCACAAAAGCGTTCTGATATGACGAACCGCAGAAACGTTATTTTTGCACACGAAAACGCAATTTTCATATCGATTCATCAGAATAAATTTACCCAGCCGCAATATTGGGGCCCACAGATGTTTTACAAAACGAATAACCCCGAAAACCAA
>CAZYRV010000127.1:407-2518 GCA_964649485.1 uncultured Oscillospiraceae bacterium
GGACAGCTTTGCCGAGCTTCAGCCGGGGAATAATCGTGAAATCAAGCTTTCGGGCGACGAGCTTTTCCTGTTTAAGGACACAAAAATCCCCTCGCTTTTGATTGAATGCGGATTTTTATCGAATCCCGATGAAGAGGCAAGGCTTTCCACTCCTGAATATCAAAAAAAGGTTGCTTTTACGGTTTTCGGCGGGCTTATGACATGGAGAAACAGTGTTTTGCCAGACGAAACTGATGATTTTACGCTTGAATCCGAAACGGCATAGGCATTGACATATTAGCTGTTATGAAAGGCAGATTTGATGGTCTGCCTTTTTTGCTGTTACTTCAACTTGAAAATTATTTTATCAATTTGTATTGACTTTTCGGCGCTTTTGTCTTATTATAAGTATAATTGCATTTTTACGCCCGCAAGGGGCAAAGTAAAATCAATATTTCTATTATAATAAGAAAGGCTGTGATGTTAGGGTTGGAGAAAAAGCTGAAGCTTTACGGTTTTAATAACCTCACAAAGACACTTAGCTTCAACATTTATGATGTTTGCTATGCGAAAAGCGAAAGAGAGCAAAAGGATTATATTGCCTATATCGACGAGCAGTATAACTCGGACAGGCTTACAAAAATTCTTTGCGACGTAACCGAAATCATAGGGGCGCAGGTTTTAAGTATTTCAAGTCAGGATTACGAGCCGCAGGGGGCAAGCGTAACCCTGCTTATTTCAGAAAATCAGCGTACACGCCAAAAGGACGGCACAGTCAAAACCATGTCGGCGGACGAAGGAGAGCTTCCGCAGACAATCGTCGCCCACCTCGACAAAAGTCACGTAACCGTCCATACCTATCCCGAATATCACCCCGATAATTCAATTGCAACCTTCAGGGTCGATATTGACGTTGCGACGTGCGGCAAAATTTCCCCGCTTAACACCCTTGATTATTTAATCGGAAGCTTTGATTCGGATATAATGACGATTGATTATCGTATCAGGGGCTTTACTCGAGATGTAAACGGAAAAAAGCTTTACCGTGACCATGACATAGTTTCCATTCAGGATTATATAAACGATTATACGCTTACGACCTATGATGCGACAGACATAAACGTTTATCAAGCAAACATTTTCCATACAAGGCTTTTGATAAAAGAGCTTGACCTCCAAAACTATCTTTTTAACTCCGATATTTATGAAATCCCGCCCAAAAGGCGCCTGGAAATAACAGAAAATCTGCGCAGGGAAATGATAGAAATTTACAGCGGAATGAATGTCTATGATTAGCGCAAACTGCCTTTTCATGCGGTTGCAACCGATAGTTGCGAAATTGAAAGCTTGAATATGTTGTGCAACCGACTGCTTTTTGCTATGCTTAAACAGACGGGAGCGCCCTCCCGATTTTACTTCCGCAAAGCGGAGAACGGAGGACACAGTGAATATCGAAATCGCCAACAGACTTGTTGAATTAAGGAAAAAAAGCGGGCTTTCCCAAGAACAGCTTGCTGAAAAAATCGGCGTAAGCCGTCAGGCTGTTTCCAAATGGGAAAGAAGCGAGGCATCGCCTGATACGGACAATATCATTCTTCTGGCAAGAATTTATGGCATTTCCCTTGACGAGCTTTTGAGGACGGACGATGAAATACCGCCGCCGAAAGCAGAAAAAACCGAGCAAAATTACGACAATGCGAACGAGAACGAAAATTACGAGCACGTCGGCTTTGACGGAATCCACGTAAAAAATCCGAACGAGGAAGTCCATATTTCGTGGAGCGGAATCCATGTAACCAACAACGAGGACGGCGACGACGTCCATGTTGACTGGAAGGGCGTACACGTCAACGACGATTATTATCCGCACGGAAGCTGGTGCAACAGCTCTGATTATCCTAAATATCATCACAAGGATTGTCCCGCCCAGCGCTTTCCCTTTGCAATTCTTGCAATCTGCGCCTACCTTACGGTAAGCTTTCTTGTGCTTAACGCCTGGGCGTGGAGCTGGGTTATTTTTCTCACTATACCGCTTTATCACGGGCTTGTTTCAGCAATCTGCCATAAAAATGCCGCTGCTTTTCCGTATCCCGTGCTTATTACAGGAATTTACTGTTTTTGTGGAATTTATT
>CAZYRV010000127.1:2528-3446 GCA_964649485.1 uncultured Oscillospiraceae bacterium
TGTCTTTGCGCCGTCACAGCCACCAATGAGGAAGAAATGGCGTATGGCACCCGACTTGGGTTTTGTTTTTGACAATTCCTATTTATTATGGAGTTATAAGCCTTTTTAAGCGTAAAAAAAATCATATTAACGCTGAAGAAATTGATTAAAAACGACAACGAAAGGAATAATATGGAGCTCTGGTATACTGAAAATCATACCAAAAATGTTAAATTCTCAATTAAAGTTGACAGGCACTTGCATAGCGAGCAAAGCGAATTTCAGAGGATTGATGTGTTTAAATCCTATGAATTCGGCATTTTCCTCACTCTTGACGGCTATATGATGGTGACTGAGAGAGATGAGTTTTTCTATCACGAAATGATTGTTCACCCCGCAATGGCGGTTAATCCACAGGTGAAAAAGGTTCTCGTAATCGGTGCCGGCGACGGCGGAACAGTTCGGGAGCTTTCGAAATACAGCGGGATTGAAGAAATTCACCTTGCTGAAATCGATGAGAGGGTTATTGCCGTTTGCAGGGAATATCTTCCTCAAACTGCCTGTGGCTTTGACGACCCGAGAGTCCATATTTTCTGCGAGGACGGCTTGAAATTCGTCCGAAAGCGCCACGACTATTATGACTTGATTATCGTTGACAGCACAGACCCCTTTGGACCCGGTGAGGGCTTATTCACAAAGGAGTTTTATGGAAATTGCTATAAGGCGCTTTGCGAAAACGGAATGCTTATAAATCAGCATGAAAGCCCGTTTTATGACGAGGACGCATTAAGCATGAAACGTGCTCACCATCGGCTTAAATCTGTTTTTCCCGTCTGCGAGGTATATCAGTTTCATATGCCGACATATCCGTCGGGGCATTGGCTTTTCGGCTTTGCTTCAAAGGGGCTTAACCCCGTTGAGGACATAAACGAAGCCGAA
>CAZYRV010000128.1:0-3255 GCA_964649485.1 uncultured Oscillospiraceae bacterium
GGCTTAAAATCTATGTATCGAAGCATTTCCATTACTGCCCGAGAAAAGAACACAAAGCGCTCTGCATCGTCATAATAGCCGTAAAGACCGTAATCACGCTTAAAATAATACTCATTATCAATAAAATAATAAACAACGTTATTGAGTATAAGCGTGCGCACGCCGCAATACTGATTTCTCCACCCCACGGGAACGGTAAACTCCGCAATAACCGCCATTTGTGCGATATAAGCGGGATTAATGGTATTGGTATAAAGCGGCATCACCACCGCCGCCTCCACGCCCTCAGCCGCAAGAGCCTTAGGCAACGAGCCCGCAACATCTGCAAGTCCGCCCGATGCCGCAAATGGCTGGGCCTCGCTTGCCACATACAAAACCTTCATAACTCCTCCTTAAGCGCAGGGCGCTTAACCCCTTGTCCGCCGCACCGAACCCCGTTTTTATCGGCGTTTTGCTTGTGCGTCGGGAATAAAATTTGCTGTGTGATAACCATTTTCGCAGGGCGCTTAACCCCTTGTCCGCCGCACCGAAATTTTCCGCCAACGGCACATACCTTAATATAATAATACCACATTTTATATATTTTTTCAATAGCATTAACTAAAATAATCTACCCTATTTGTAAATTTTCTGTGAATATTGCCTTTGGATATTATGCTCATATCTCTTGTAAAACAAGCGGCTTTGGTGTATAATAGCATTGTTGCGCAGACAATTCATCAATATATCGGCAATTGCCGTACACTGGAGGTATCGTTTTGGGCTTGGCAATAAGCCGTCCCGCTTTTCTCGGTAAAGCGTCGGGGCTTTATAAAAAAATTTTTATTTCCGCTTTTTTTCTCGCTTTTCTCGTCCTCCTTCCCTTCACCATTTATGACGGAGGAATCCTGTTTCAGACAAACGATTTCAAAACCCAGCAAATTCCTTTTTATGTCCTCACAAGCGAAGCCCTGAAATCCGGTTCAGACTTCAGCTGGCTTACTGACCTCGGCACTCCGCTTTATCCGTCCTATGCCTTTTACACCTTGGGAAGCCCGTTTTTTCTGCTTGTATCACGGCTTCCGTCCGCTGTTCTGCCATATCTGATGATGCCGCTTCTTGCGCTTAAATTCGGTGTTGCGGCGCTTTCGTCGGCGGCATATTTCAAACGTTATATCAAGTCTGAAAACATTGTGTTTATGTGTGCGTTTTTGTATGCTTTTTCCGGCTTTCAAATCTTCAATATGTTTTACAATCATTTCCATGACGTGACGGCTCTTTTCCCTTTTCTGCTTATCGCAATGGACGAGCTTTGCGAAAACCGCCGCAAGGGCTGGTTTGCGCTTACGGTTGCGGTTTTGCTTATGACAAACTATGTTTTTTTCGTGGGAATTGTTGTTTTCGCAATCATTTATTTTATCGTAAAAAGTGTTTGCGGTGCATATAAATTCAGCTTTTCAATGTTTATCCACCTTGCCGCAGAAGCCGTAATCGGCGTTTTGGCAAGCGCTTTTGTGCTTCCCGCAATCCTTTTTGTAAGCGACAATCCCCGCCTTGACGACAAGCTTTACGGCGCTGAAACGCTTATTTATCAAAATCCGCTTAAATATCTTGAGCTTGTTCGGGGAATACTTTTTCCCGCAGATTCGCCGCAGCTTGACTCGTTTTATCGAAAAAATGCCTTGATGCGCTGGAGCTCGAATTTTGCTTATCTTCCGTTTTTCTCCGTTTCCGCCGCAACGGTCTGGATTAAATCCAAAAAAAAGCATTTTGCAAGCGTGCTTATTGTGCTATCGGCGATTTTCATGTTTGTCCCCGTGCTTAACGGCCTGTTTTCGGGGCTATCCTCATTTTACTACGCACGTTGGTTTTTTATGCCGGTTCTGATTGCCGCTTTGGCGACTGGGCTTGCGATTGAGGACAAAAGTATTGATAAAAAATCACTCATAAGGGTTTCAAACGCAATGGCGATTTTCGGCATAGCGTTCGGTCTTGTTTGCGGCCTGATTTATCCCGGCACAGCAACAGAAAACGGCTTTGAGCCTGCATTTTTCCTCTATCCAGAGGTTGTTTTCATGATTATATTCACCGCAATTATGGCGGGAAGCCTGATTCTGCTTGCAAAATGGCTTTCCTGTTACAGCAAAAAAGCCGCTGTGCGCCGCATAAAAACCGCCGTAATAACAGTAAGTGCGGGAACAATGCTTATAGTTTCCGCCGTAAATTTCAGCTATAACGTGCTTGGCAATCACGACTACATCGACAACTACATAAATTCCCGCAACGAATTTGCCGATTATAAAGCAGAGGGCTTTGCACGTGTTGACACATCAAGGATTCACTATAATGCCAATATGTGGTGGGGGCTTCCCTCCATGTCAAGCTTTAACAGCAACATTCCGGACAGCCTTTTTGATTTTTACGGAAGCTTGGGGCTTTCCCGTGAAGTCAACACGAATATAAGCGATTATTATTACCCCTTGCGGTCGCTTTTTTCCGTTAAATATGCGTTTTACAATGACGACATGACCGATTATCTAAGCGGAAAGCCGCTCTCCTACACGCTTAAGGGCTTCAGGTACAAGGAAAACCGCCTTGACTATGAGGTTTATGAAAACACCGCCTATATTCCGATGGGCTTTTCCTATGATTATTACATCTTGGAGGAGGATTTCGCAAGGCTTGATTCCCCGCTTGAAAAAAGCCTGATATTGCTTAAGGCGGTTGTTCTTGACGAAAAGCAGGCAGAAAGCCTTCCATACCTTAAAAATTTAAAGGAAAACAGTGCGTTTTTCAAGCGCAGCTATGAGCAATATATAAAAGACTGCTCTGACAGGAGAGCAAGCGCCTGCACGGAATTTATCGCCGAAAACGACGGCTTTTCCGCAACTCACACAAGCGAAAAAACAGAGCTTGTTTTCTTTTCCGTACCCTACGACAGCGGCTATAAAGCAACCGTAAACGGCATGGAAACAGATATTTTGCGTGTAAGCGAGGGCTTCACGGCGATTGAATGCCCTGCGGGAACAAGCGAAATAAAGCTCGTCTACACTCCGCCCTATCAGGGCATAACCACAGCAATCAGCATAACAGCTTTTGCGGCAATATTTTGCCTGATTGCGTTAAACCATGTCAAGAGGAGAAAAAAAGATGACAATGCGTGAAATCGAACAGCGGCATTCTCGGCGTAAATACACCGCAGAGCCGCTGACAGAAGATGAAAAAACAGCGCTTTCAGCGCTTGTTCAAGAGCTTAACAGGCGCTCGGGCTTGTCG
>CAZYRV010000129.1:0-2730 GCA_964649485.1 uncultured Oscillospiraceae bacterium
GTTTACAGACTTGATAAGATTAAAAAGCTCACGGGGCTTGATTTAAGAGAGTTTGACCATGCAATTATCTTTAAAATTGCACTTATGGTTAAGAAATATCTTTCCGCAGACCCTGTTAAGTTCTAAAGTTTTGTTTTACGCAACAATTTTGTCGGAATACGGCACTTATAATGCGTGAGAATTGTTTTCATCACTGTTAATTAATGGCTGATGTTCTCCGTTTGCTTACTTGCCGTTTTGCTTTGCAAAGAAAAAGGGTATTTTCATACCCTCTTTTCGTGTTGTTCGAGGGAAAGGAGATGAAACCCTGAAAATTAAGTTGTACCCGCTTGGAAATATGCTTGAAAGTGAAAATTTCTTTCAATTTTCATCTGATTTTCAATCGGACGAGGTATTATGTGAAAATGACAACGAAGTCTGACAAACTGCTTGAAATCTGACAATCCCGAGCTTCGGGCAATAATTTTGTAAAGGATGTATGGGATGGTTGAACTAAAAAATGTCAACGTCCGCTATTCAGGCGGTGTGGATGCACTGAACGATATAAACCTGAGGATAAACGACGGCGAATTTGTTTTCATAGTGGGAAACAGCGGCGCCGGAAAAAGCACAATGATTAAGCTTCTTCTGCGTGAAATCCTCCCGACGACAGGCCGTGTTTTTGTAAACGGCTATAACTTGGGCAAGCTTCGCAGGGGGAATATTTCTAAATTCCGACGCACAATCGGCGTTGTTTTTCAGGATTTCAGGCTTATTCCCGATATGACGGTTTATGAAAATGTGGCTTTTGTGCTTAGGGTCACGAACCGTTCTCGCAAGTACATAAGACAGCGTGTTCCTTATGTGTTAAATCTTGTAAATCTTGCTGAAAGGGCAAAAGCATATCCGAATCAGCTTTCCGGCGGCGAACAACAGCGTGTCGCCATTGCGCGCGCCTTGGCAAACGACCCGTCGCTTATCATTGCGGACGAGCCTACGGGGAATATTGACCCCGAGCTTTCCTATGAAATTGTCGAGCTTTTCCGTGAAATAAACCGTCACGGCACAACCGTGATTATGGTAACCCACGAGCACGACCTTGTGAAATATTTCGGAGGGAGAATCTTGTGCTTGAAAAGCGGGGATATTTCCTTCGACAATGTGATCGGAGGCAACGATGAAGTGGAATAATTTCACCTATTTGCTTAAACAAGGGTTGCGTGCAATCTGGAAAAACAAGCTTATGTCATTTGCAAGCTTTTGTATAATGCTGGTAAGCCTTGTGCTTTTAAGCACCTCTGTTATTTTAATATTAAATATGAACACCGTGCTTGACGGAATTGAGGATTTAAACGAAATAACCGTCTATATGACTGAAGATATTACTGACAAGCAAATAACCTCGACACAGAAAATAATTGAATCCACGGCAAACGTCGAAAGCGTCGAATATCGTTCTAAGGAACAAATCCTTGCGGCATATAAAGAGAATTTGCCCGACGAGGACTTGTGGATTTTCGACAGGCTTATGGGAAATCCCATGCCCGAAACCTTTATTGTTAGGATTAAGGATTTAGAGGTGATGGATTCGACGGTTACGGCGCTTACAAAGATTGATAAGGTTGAAGAAGCGGTTGCGCCCTATGATTTTGCGACTTTTTTGATAGAGCTTCGCCAGACACTTACGATTATTTTCGGAGCAATGCTTGTCGTTTTGGTAATTGTTACGCTGGTGATTGTTTCAAATGCGACACGGACAAGTGTTTATGCCCGCCGCAAGGAAATAAACATTATGAAATATGTCGGTGCGACAAACGGCTTTATTAAAATTCCTTTTTTTGTCGAGGGAATGACAATCGGCATTGTTGCGGGTGTGTGCGCTTGGACGCTTACCAAAGGGATTTTTTCCGCAATATCAGGCTTGTTTTCGGAGGGCTATTCACTTTGGAATGTTTTCCAGAATATAGGCTTGACTAATGCTGTGAATTTCAGTCAGTATAATTGGCTTGTGCTTGCGGGAAGCTGTCTTGCGGGCGCTTTGCTTGGTGCACTCGGAACGGTGTTCAGCACGGGTAAGCATCTTAGGGTTTAGGAGGCTTCTTATGGTTAACGGAATAAAAAGAAAAGCAATCGGCATAACCGCCGCTTTGGCGCTTACGCTGGGCATTTTTACAGCACAGCCCGCGCCTTTTACATACGCTGATGAAATTGATGATATTAAAAAACAGATTGCTGATATGCAGTCAAAAATTGATGGGTATGATGCTGAAATTTCCACTCTTCAAGGCGATATAAACACAAATTCCTATAAGCAATCCCTCGTTGTGCAAAAAATTGTCGCAAAAAACAATATGCTTGACCTTATAAACAACAATATTTACCTTACCGAACAGGATATTATGCAGAAGGAAACGGATATTGCGGGTAAGGAAGCGGATATTGCTGCAAAAAATGACGAGATAAGCAAGTCTGAAGATGAAATCAATCAAAAGCTTGATGAATTTGGCACGATGGTGCGCATGGACCAGATTTATATGAAGGGCAACATGATTTCCGTGCTTATGAGCTCGACCGATTTGTCGGACTTGTTTATCAGATACCGCTATATGGCGAATGTCGCCAAGCAGAGCCAAGGGCTTATGGAAGAAATAGAAGCGGGAATCGCAAAGCTTGAAAATGATAAGGTTGAGCTTAACAACGATATTTCAAAGCTTAATGTTGAAAAAGACAGCCTTTTAGTTTCGAAAGCAG
>CAZYRV010000129.1:2751-3190 GCA_964649485.1 uncultured Oscillospiraceae bacterium
AATTAACCAATGATTATAACGAATATCAATCCTTGATTGACTCAACGGCATATCAGAAGGCGATTATTGACGGCAAAAAGGCGCAGACACAGCAGGATATTGATGAGGCAAACGCTGAAATCGACCGCATTATTGAAGAACGCCGCAGGGAGGATATTGATTTTTCAGGCGCCGAATGGGTTTGGCCTGTCCCCGGGCATACTACTATAAGTCAAGCCTATGGCGTTTCAAGCAGTGCTTACACCTATGGCTATCACACGGGAATTGATATTTCCGGTCCTGACAGCAACGGTAATTTCGTGTTCGGCGCAACGGTTGTTTCGTCAAACGACGGTGTTGTTATCTATGCCCAAAGCTATGACACAGGTTACAGCTATGGGCGCTATATCATAATCGACCACGGCGGCGGATATACGACGGTTTACGGCCACTTAAACGA
>CAZYRV010000130.1:0-3176 GCA_964649485.1 uncultured Oscillospiraceae bacterium
TTGCTCTGGAGTAAGATTAAATATACTCATAATTTAACTTCACCCTTTCTATATTAATTTCACTTGCCTTAAGGCTTCACCGCACAATGATTTGCGCCACGGCTATAAGATGGTATTTTTGGCTTCTGTTTCTTGTTGGTTTTCGTCATTTCCCCGTAAACTCGCCAGAACTTCCCATTCTTTGCCACAGGATTTACAAATTCTTACAGCCATTCCTCGATAACCATTTTTACTATAATCTATTTGTTTTGACAGGCAAAAAGGACATTTCTGATTATATTTCGGACCACGCTGAATTAACGAAGGTTCTTCACGGCTGCACCCGCCGCCTGCGACATTTTCAAGCTCCTCATCGCTTAATTCACCTACGGGCGGATTTAAAAAAGCCTTTGCTTGTTCAAGAGTTATTTCAGCATTGTATGATTTTGCAATTTTCACCAGTTCCTCCGGAGATTTTGCCGCTTTGGCAATTTCCAATTGCTCTGGTGTGAGATTAAAATTTTCCATAATACCCTTTCTACATAATAAGTAAAAGATTGCTTTATTGTTGTTTTTCTGCGTATATTCGTCTTGTTTTACAGCTTAAAAATAACCTTTTATGGCATCTTCGATTTTATCGAAAAAATCCATAACTGCATTATAAGAATCTCTTATGTCATCGCGCATAGATTTCGGCGGTTTCGGCGCTGTAGTTATTTTTTTCCCGCCGGTAACATTAACAAGTAAATCATCGTCAATTTCCTCCATGCGAGTCTTTACATTTTCGCTTAATTGCTCTGCCGTAAAATCAAAGCCCTCCGCCTTGGCAAATTCAGTTATAGCCGTGCAAACTGCGCTCTCGTCAGACTTCAACTCTTTATGCTTATCAAGCAACAAGCCGAGCCTGTTTTTAATTCTTTCATCTTTGCAAATTGCTTCATAAAATTTTGTTATATTATTTTCCATATCAAGGTAATCCTTTCTGCAATAGTGGACAAAATGGTTAAATATCGTTGAGATTTGCTTCAAACAGCCAATAATCCCCTTCGGCGTGAAGCCTGTCGTTTAAATATAAGCCTATAATATCCGGCTTTAAATAAAAGCCGATTCCGTTCGGGTTTGCCGAAGCTTCCTCAAGAAGAACATCTAAAGCACCCTCAACGGCGGTTTCGGGGTAAACTTGACTAAACGAGCCGTTTTCAATAGCGGTGATTAAATCTGTCTTGACATCAATAAACTCAGAAAGCGTACAATTTAAGCCTGTTTCCAAATCATAAGTGGTTGCGTCAAAGCGTTTAATCGGATAGGGCAAGCTATCGCCTGTTTCAAGCAGCTCAGCGTAAACACAAATGTAGTTGTCAATCAAAGCGTAAGAAGCAGTGACGGTTTTATTGTTTTCTTCTTGCGAAAGCCCCGACACATACCACAGAGAAAATGTTTTCAAGTTTTCATTCAATTCGTCTTGAATTTCAGCATCTTTCATGCCTGAAATCTCCACGTACTCGACTGATATTTCCGTGGGGCTGTCTGGGTCTGGGGGGATATTCTTGATGCTTACTTGAATATCCTGCTCTTTTTGAATTTCGGCTTCGGTTTGTGTGACGGCCTCGGTCGGCTGTGAAACGGTTTCTCTGTCGGATATGCCGGTGGATGGGGTGTCTCCGGCAGCAGTGCTGTTTATGCCCCCGTTATTTTCACATGATGTGAGAACGAACGCAAACAGCGATATTATAAGGATGTGATATTTTATTTTTTTCATTATGCTCTCTTTCTTGTAATATTGAATTCAACATATTACCATTGTAGGTAATTATTTTTAAGCTTGCATGATACTTGGTATTACAGGATTCTATTGATGCAATAATCCCAGATATCACCATCGGCGGAAATAACACGTTTTTTTCTGATCGGACGGGTTGTGTCTATTGGCTCAAAATCATAAATATTATCGTTGTGATAATCGCCTTCACCGGCAATTGCTATGCCGCCGTCTACCGCTTCAAGCTCGCTGTCGTCAAGCTCTCTTTGCATTGATTTGATGGAAGCTGCAAATTCCTCCGCCGTAAAAGGGAAGCCCTCGGAAGCTGCAAAATCCGCAATTAAAGTCATCGCTTCGTCTGAATTTTCATTCTTTGCACGCAGCTCGTTAAATCTGCTTTTAAGACCCTCGTCTGCTTTCAATGCTTCGTAAAATTTGTTAATGTTGTTGCTCATAATTCAATTCCTTTCAAGTATAAAATTATAAGACACTATTATTTTTTATATAATTATTCAAATGATTATTCGTCTTCTTCCAAAGGTTCGTGATAATATATGGTAGGGGGAAACGTATAATTCATTTTTTCTAACTTTTTTATTATTTCATCAAGAGTTGGTTTGGAAGTTCGATCGGCTTTGTTTGCACTGGCAATTGCTATGCCGCCGTCTACCGCTTCAAGCTCGCTGTCGTCAAGCTCTCTTTGCATTGATTTGATGGAAGCTGCAAATTCCTCCGCCGTAAAAGGGAAGCCCTCGGAAGCTGCAAAATCCGCAATTAAAGTCATCGCTTCGTCTGAATTTTCATTCTTTGCACGCAGCTCGTTAAATCTGCTTTTAAGACCCTCGTCTGCTTTCAATGCTTCGTAAAATTTGTTAATGTTGTTGCTCATAATTCAATTCCTTTCAAGTATAAATTTTTGGTTGCTTTATCGTTTGAAATGTGTATTCACTGCGGTTACGCACAAGCCCGCAATAATAACCAAGGTGATTTTTTCTGTTCGGCAGGTGATTTTATGCTACATAAATTTCCAAACAACCTTCATTATTTCCCAAACATCAGAAAAGCCAAAGTCATGATCTTCATCGTCGTTATGGATTTTTATGCCGCCGCTTACCATCTCAAGCTCTTTTTCATTAAGCTCTCTGTTTTTTTGTATGTACCGCATAAATTCTTCTGCTGTGAAAGAAAAACCCTCGGTTTTTGCAAAATTAACAATCAGCACTTCAGGCTCGCTTGAGTTTTTATGGTTTTCATAAAGCGCTTCGAATCTAGCCTTAACCTCTTTATCATTCGCAATGGATTCGACAAATTCCGTGATGCTTGCGTTCAAAAGTAACACCTCCTTTACACGGCTTGATATAAGGCATCACCGCACAAAGACCAGAAACTTCCTTGACGGCACGCTTGCTTGCTCTTTTCGCCGATTTTGGCGTCAAAA
>CAZYRV010000131.1:0-783 GCA_964649485.1 uncultured Oscillospiraceae bacterium
ACTTTTTGCAATAATGGGGAATTTCTGTTGCAAAAGGACCTGCTCCTACATTTGTAAGCAGAAATTTTTGCAGATATTGTACCCCCGTCCATGCGGCGGCACGGTTGTTTAGGCTTATGTAATACCAGCCTGTGTCGGGGGTGAAGTTCATGATGCCGATGCCTGAGTAAATGCATTGGGAGATGAAATTGGTGCAATCCCCTCCGATTTCCTGAAAATCATAATAAGCAGGATTTCTCGACATTGCCCACTCTAAGGCATAGCCGACTGCCTTTTGTCGGTTGTATTCAATATTTCTCATCAGTTCTCCTTATTATATTAACAAAAACAGCTTTATAACTATATTTATTTCGGGAGCTATAAATTTATACAAAAAAAAGCTGAAATTTCGGCTATTTTACTATTGTAATTTGCCTATGTAATGTTGTATAATGACAAGGAGTTATGTTAAAAACAGAAATGAAAGGGATGTAAAATGGCTACTAAATACATTTTCGTCACAGGCGGCGTCGTTTCGGGGCTGGGCAAAGGAATCACGGCGGCTTCACTTGGACGTTTGCTTAAAATGAGAGGCTATAAGGTTACTATTCAGAAATTTGACCCCTACATCAACGTTGACCCCGGAACAATGAGCCCATATCAGCACGGAGAGGTTTTCGTAACGGACGACGGCGCTGAAACCGACCTTGATTTAGGACATTACGAACGTTTTATCGATGAAAATCTTTCTATTAACAATAACGTTACCACAGGCAAGGTTTACTGGACCGTGCTTAATAAAGA
>CAZYRV010000131.1:793-1712 GCA_964649485.1 uncultured Oscillospiraceae bacterium
TTATCTCGGCGGAACTGTTCAGGTTATCCCTCATATTACCAATGAAATCAAAAACAGGATCTACCGAGTTGCAAACACTTCTTCAGGTAATGTTGACGTCGTTATAACCGAAATCGGCGGCACTGTCGGCGATATTGAAAGCACGCCTTTTATGGAAGCAATCCGTCAGGTTATCACCGAGGTCGGCAGGGATAACGTGCTTTATATCCATGTTACGCTTGTACCGTTTATTGCGGGAAGCAACGAGCTTAAAACAAAGCCGACTCAGCACAGCGTAAAAGAGCTTCTTTCTCTCGGAATCCAGCCGAACATACTTGTTTGCCGAAGCGAAATGGAAATTCCCAAGGAAATGAAGGAAAAAATCGCCCTTTTCTGTAATGTTCGTGAGGAGGACGTAATCCAGAATCTGACTGCTCCGTCGCTTTATTCCGTTCCTCTTATGCTTGAAAAGGAGGGGCTTGCAAGGGTTGTATGCCATCATCTGAAAATGGAGGACAGAAAGCCCGACCTTACCGAATGGGAAAACATGGTTCACAGCCATGAAAACGCTAAAAAACACGTTAAAATCGGGCTTGTCGGTAAATATGTTTCACTTCCCGACGCATACCTTTCCGTCATGGAATCAATCAGACACGGCGGCTTTGCAAACGGTATTTCCGCAGAAATAAAGCTTGTAAACTCCGAAGAGCTTACCGCTGAAAATCAAGACGAGCTTTTGGGCGATTGTGCGGGAATCCTTGTTCCCGGCGGCTTTGGCGACAGGGGAATTGAGGGTAAAATTCAAGCCGTTCAATATGCACGTGAGAACAAAAAGCCTTATTTTGGACTTTGCCTCGGTATGCACATGGCTGTTATTGAATTTGCACGGCATATCTGCGGGCTTTCCGACGCAAATTCAAGCGAATTTGTCGAAAACGAC
>CAZYRV010000131.1:1722-3169 GCA_964649485.1 uncultured Oscillospiraceae bacterium
GATGTTGATATGGGCGGAACAATGCGCCTTGGACTTTATCCCTGCCGACTTGATAAGAACACTATTTGTGAAAGCGTTTATCATGAGGAGGTTATTTACGAGCGCCACCGCCATCGCTATGAATTTAACAATAATTTTCGTGAGCTGTTGACAGGGAAGGGGCTTATTCTTGCTGGAAAATCCCCCGACGGCAAGCTTGTTGAAGTTGTAGAGCTTCCGAAATCCATGCACCCGTGGTTTGTTGCGGTTCAGTTCCACCCTGAGTTTAAATCCCGCCCGAACCGCCCGCACCCTCTTTTCCAAGACTTTATGCGTGCATCGCTTGAGTTTGAGGAAAACAAGTAAAATACAGCAAAATAAAACCTCATGATTATCAGTCATGAGGTTTTTGTATTATACAGAAGCCATTCCAAGCTCAATAGCACGCATATTTTTATCTATAAGCGCCCTGCGCTGCGGGGGGATACAATGTTCTATGGCTTTTTTTATCGTGTCAAGCGTAACCGTCTTGATTTTTCCGAGATAAGCCCCGACGAGAACAATGTTTCCCATGCCGTCAAGACCGTTTTCGGCGGCAATGGCTGTTGCGGGGATAATAATCGTGGCGATGTCGGTTCGGACGGGCTTGTCGGTGATTAAGGTGCTGTCGATAAGTGCAAGTCCGTTTGGCTTGATATGGGAAATGAATTTGTGATAGGATGGTGCGTTCATGACCATAAGCACCTCAGGCTCTGTCACAAGCGGCGAGCCTATGGGCTCGTCGGAAATGCAGACCGAGCAGTTTGCCGTTCCGCCCCGCATTTCAGGGCCGTAGGAGGGAAGCCACGAAACCTCTTTGTCCAGCAAAAGCCCGCAATAGGCAAGCACCTTTCCCGCAAAAAGTATGCCTTGTCCGCCGAAGCCCGCCACGAGAATTTCTGTGTTCATTCGCTTTTTTCCTCCCTTCCGACGTCCTTGTAAACGCCAAGAGGATAATACGGAATGCAATCCTTGCGGATTCGCTCGAGAGATTCAACAGGTGAAAGTCCCCAGTTTGTCGGACAGGTCGAGAGGATTTCAACGATTGAAAAGCCTTTTTTGTCACGCTGATATTCAAAAGCTTTTTTGATTGCCGCCTTTGTTTTGCGGATATTCGGCACGCTGTCGCCGGAAACACGCTGTGCAAGCGCAACTCCGTCAAGCGTTGCAAGCATTTCGCATACTCTGACCGGAAAGCCCTGTTTCATCGGATCACGTCCAAAGGGAGTCGTTTGCGTAACCTGTCCGGGAATTGTCGTCGGCGCCATTTGTCCGCCCGTCATGCCGTAGGTGGTGTTGTTTATGAAAATAACGGTTATATTTTCGCCGCGTGCCGCCGCATGAACAACCTCTCCCGTGCCGATTGCGGCAAGGTCGCCGTCGCCTTGATAGGTAAAGACGAATTTGTCGGGAAGCGCCCGCTTTACCC
>CAZYRV010000132.1:0-3130 GCA_964649485.1 uncultured Oscillospiraceae bacterium
CAAAGGGACGCGGCGCAGGAAACAATCCCGATATTGGCGCTGAATCCGCTGTTGAAGATAAAAACGACATACAAACCGCATTGCAAGGCTCTACAATGGTCTTTATCTCCGCAGGAATGGGCGGAGGAACAGGCACGGGCGCAGCTCCGATTATTGCAAGCATTGCGCAGGAAATGGGTATTCTTACTGTTGGTGTCGTCACAAAGCCGTTTGATTTCGAGAGAGAGCAGAAAATGAATCAAGCGCTTAAGGGCATTGCCGAGATGAGAAAATATGTTGATGCGCTTATTATTATCCCAAACCAAAAGCTTTTAAAGCTAAGCGACAGAAACATTTCCATGAAGCAGGCATTCGGTCTTGTTGACGACGTGCTTTATAAAGCGGTAAAAAGCATTGCCGACCTCGTGACAAATTCCGGCTATGTCAATGTTGACTTTGCCGACGTCGAAAGCACGCTTAAATCAGCCGGCGACGCTCATATTGCGATTGGCATAGGCTCAGGCGAAAATAAAGCGGAAGAAGCTGTAAAGGAAATCGTGAACAGCCCCCTCCTCGAAACGTCGATAAGCGGTGCGGGAAGGATTTTGATAAACGTTACTCTTTCTCCCGACGGTGCGCTTAATGATACGGATACTGTTATTCAAAGCATCACAAAGGCGGCTCACCCTGAGGTTAAGGTTATTGCGGGCGTAAGCTTTGACGACGACCTCAAGGATTCGCTTATCGCAACTGTTATTGCGACGGGCTTTGAGGATAATGCGCCTGCCCCTAAGGCGGCAAGCGGTGAAGATTTTGAGGCGGAGGCAATTTCAAACCGCACGATAATCGCTATTTTAAACAGCGACGACAGCTCTGATGGAGATGAAGGCGATGCTTACCGTGATTTAATGAACCTGTTCAAAAACAGGAACTGACCCCGATAAAATCTACGAAAAGAACAAGCAAGCGTGCCGCCAAGGAAGTTTATGTCTTTGTGCGGTGATGCCCAAGAATTGGTATAAAGGGACGGGCGGCGGAAATCCGCCGCCTTTTCATAAGATTAAAGCTTATTTCTTATGATATAAAATAACGGCTTTTGTCGGGACATCGGAGATATGTTGATGGATAAGGTTATCAAATTTTTTAACAGTAAAGGCTTTAGGCGAGGTCTTTCAAGCCTGAGCGTGCTTTATATCGCGTTTTTGTCGTGGGTTGCGTGGCTTTCGATGGCATATTTTCTGCGCTTTGAAAGCAAAAGCGACAGCGCCTCCCTCTTTGTAATCTACCTTTTTATTAATCTTGTCGCACTTGTTGCGATGATTTTTACAAGGAAGGTTTTTGCGACAAAGCTTGTTGCCCTGCTTGCCCCGCCTGTTGTTTTTGCGATAGTGCTTTTGGGCTTTGGAAACTGGTATGTGATTATTCCGCCGCTTGCCGTTGTGTTTATCGCATTTGTGATTGTCCGTGTTTCGGAAAACACTAAGACGGTTTTGGGCACGGTTTATGTGATTATGTATTTTTTGGGAATTGTCGCCTATGTTGTTATGGGAATGTTCGTGACAGAGCCGCTTACGCTTTCAAAGGTTGATTTAAACTATCGTGACTCTGATTATACAATAACTTCTCTCGACGGTGAATATAGAATTGTCCGTTATATCGACCCTGAAAGCCGTCAAAAACGCATGATTGACTATTATATCGAAAAAACTGAAGATGATTTCAAGCTTCCGTTTTCCTATGCCGAAAAAATTATGGGCAGCCAGTGGGTTTTTACACGTCCGTACGGCGCTCAGGTCGAGGTAAAATGGGACGATTCGGGCAAGCTTTATGTTGACGACGGAAGTTTTACGGTGATTTATTCTGAAATTGCCGATAAGGACGGCAACTTTACTTTGGTAAACAATCTGACCCCCGCCCTGAATGCGGAGGAAGAGGAGGATTAAGCTTTACGGAATGGCAACTGAAAATATGAAGCTGTACCTGATAAACAAAGGTTCGAATAAGATTTATACGCTTTTGTATCCCAAGAGCGTTATTTCCTTTTGCGAGTTTGATTTTTCCCTGTTCTTGGAAAATGCCGAGGCTTTGCTTAAAGCATTTCTGAAAACAGGCAAATTCGAGCCGGAACAGCTTCAGCGGCTTAAAACCTCAATTGCTCCCGCCCATGCTTACATTGAAAATTCGCTTGATTTTGCCTATGATAAGATTGTAACGGATTGTTGGATTTCAATTTTGTGCGAAAGCGAGCAAACCGATGAAAACGGCTTGTGGAAGCGGTTTTCGCCTTGCGCAACCATACAGGAAAAGCTTTTTTTCCAGCGCCTTTGCGATTTTCGTTTTGGCAGGGCAAAAAATTTATGGACAGAGCTTATTGCTTTTCAGCAGTACGCAATTACAAAGCTTGAGTTTGTGTTTCGAGTTCCCGACAGGGCGAAAACCTTCACAGGCTATTTTGACCTTGCGATGGGCATTGCCGCAAGAGAGCTTGGCGCTGATGTGGAAAGCCTTTCGGGCGCTTTAAAATGTTCTGCGCCAAAGCTTTCAAACGCACCGTTTATTATGCCTAAGCTTGCGAAAAGCATCGTTTTAAACAACCTTGCCGACCTTGATTATGCCGCCTTTGAAAAAACAAAGCCGACAACAGCAGAAGCGTTTTTACAGCTTAAAGACGGCATAAAGGCGGGTATTTCCGACCTGAACGCAGTCGAGCATACCTTTAAAAAATTCCCTGATGAAATTTATCTTGTAACAGGAATAAAAACTATTATTGATTTAGAGCTTGACAAAATCGTGGAAAGTGATATAATAATAGATAGATGTGAAAATTGCGGAAGACTTTTTGCCAAGGACAAGGCTGATACTTCCAGATATTGCAGCAGGGTTACGTCAAGCGCTTTGACCTGTGCTGAAATTATGGCGATTCGGCAGGCAAAGGAAAATATTGAAGCGCAAAAGCCTCGGGAAAAAACAATTGACGAAAAATGCGCAGAGCTTATTTCGTTTATGAGGAAAAGAGTCGGCGCAGATTTAAGCCTCAAGGAGTTTAACGAGTGGTATCTGTATTTCGGCGCTCTCAGGGAAAATGTCGAAAAGGAAGAAGCGACAGGCGACGAGCTTGAACAGTTTATTTCTTATTCTTACACGATGGACA
>CAZYRV010000133.1:0-212 GCA_964649485.1 uncultured Oscillospiraceae bacterium
CGGCGAATGGATTGACGACGGCATTCTTGCCCGTGACGACGAGCCGTCAATTTATATCTACGAGATGGAGTTTTCTGTTTTCGGAAAGAATCATTGCGTCAAGGGGATTATTCCGCTTGTAAAGCTTGAGGATTTTTCAAAAGGAATCATTCTCCCGCACGAGGAAACCCTTTCTAAGGCAAAGACAGACAGGCTTAACCTCATGAAAGCGA
>CAZYRV010000133.1:336-2153 GCA_964649485.1 uncultured Oscillospiraceae bacterium
TGTAACTGCAGTCAGATTTATTCACTGTACATGGACGAGGACGGAAGCGCCTTTTCAGAAATAGACAGATATTCACAGGGAAAACCGACAACCGAGCTTACGGACGGGGACGGTGTTACGCACAGGCTTTGGGCTGTTTCGGATAAAGCTTTTGCGGACAAGCTTGAGGCGATTTTTGCCGATAAAAAGCTTTATATTGCCGACGGTCATCACCGCTATGAAACGGCTTTAAATTATCGTGAGTGGCGCAGGACAATCCGAATGGCACAGGGCACGTCCGAATATGTTCCGATGATGCTGGTTAATATGGAAAATTCAGGGCTTGTCGTCTTCCCTACTCATAGGCTTGTAAGAGATTTAAACTGCTTTAACTGCGGAGCTGTTGTTGAAAAAAGCCGAGAATATTTTGATATTAAGGAAAATTTAAACTCCGAGCAATCGGCAGAGCTGTTACGGCAAGCATACGAAAACGGCAAAAAAGCTTTTGCGCTTTATTATAACAAAAGCTATGCGGTAATGGAGCTTAAAGACACGGCGATTATGGAAAAGCTTCTTCCGAATGCGGGAAAAGCTTTGCGTGAGCTTGACGTAAGCGTCCTGCACTCGCTTGTTCTCGAGCGTATTTTTGGCATCGACAAGGAAAATATGGCTAATCAAAAAAACCTTACCTATACAAAATCTGCTGTTGAGGCGGCGGAAGAAGTAGATTGCGGCAATGCCTGCTGTGCGTTTATCCTGAACCCGACAAAGGTTGAGGAAATCCGCGATGTCGCCCAGAACGGCGAAAAAATGCCGCAGAAATCAACCTATTTTTATCCTAAGCTCATAACGGGTCTTGTGATGAATCAAATTAACTAGAGGTATAATATGCTTTCTTCGGAATTTAAGGCAGAACTTTGCGAAAGGCTTATCCCCTTTTGGAGCAAGCTTCGCGATGACGAAAACGGCGGCTTTTACGGACTTGTAAACGGAAATCTCGCCATAGACAAAACCGCAGATAAGGGCGTCATACTGCATTGCCGCATTTTGTGGTTTTTTTCCTCCGCATACACGGCGGTCGGCGGAGAGGAAAACCTTAAAAACGCAAAACACGCTTTAAGCTTTTTGGTTAATAATTGCATTGACCGAGAAAACGGCGGCGTTTTCTGGCTGATGGATTATCGTGGAAAGCCTGTTGATACGATGAAGC
This sequence comes from uncultured Oscillospiraceae bacterium, assembly GCA_964649485.1. GTDB lineage: Bacteria > Bacillota > Clostridia > Oscillospirales > Ruminococcaceae > JAAYSD01. The sequence goes on from CAZYRV010000133.1 coordinate 1,526, forward strand.
ACGTTTATTGCCAGTCTTTTTACATATACGCTTTGACCGCATATTATAAGGCGACGGGCGATAAAAATGCGCTTAAGCTTGCTGTTAAAGCGTTTGAGCTTGTTGAAGAAAAATGCGCAGATAGCATTGCATACGGTGAAGCGTTCGATAAAAATTGGAAATTAATCAAAAACGAAACCTTGTCTGAAAACGGTCTTCTCGCTGAAAAAACAATGAATACTGTTATTCATTTGATTGAAGCTTATACAGAGCTTTTCAGAGAAACGGGAGATAAGCGTGTTTCCGAGCGCCTTACATATTTGCTTGAGCTTTCACGTGATAAAATTTTTGACGCAGAAAATAACCAGCTTTTGGTTTTTTTCGATAAAAATATGGAGGTAATAGGCGATATTCACTCCTACGGGCATGACATTGAGGCTTCGTGGCTTTTTGACAGAGCAATTGAGGTGCTTGACGATGAAAAGCTTAGGGCTGATTTCAGCGTTATTAACAGGAAAATTGCCGATAAAATCGCCTGTGTCGCCTTTGACGGTCAAGCATTAAATAACGAGCGTGACAATTCTCTGATAAATACTTGGAGAATTTGGTGGGTGCAAGCGGAAGCAGTTGTCGGCTTTGTAAATGCTTG
>CAZYRV010000133.1:2197-3050 GCA_964649485.1 uncultured Oscillospiraceae bacterium
TACCTGGATATTGCCGAAAAAATCTGGGATTATATCAAAAGAAACATCATCGACAGCCGTGAAAACGGCGAATGGTACAGCAAGGTAGATTATCGAGGCAGAAGTTTTCCGATTGAATCAATTGTTGACCCGTGGAAATGTCCCTATCATAATGGAAGAATGTGTATAGAGATTATGAACCGATTGAAAAATCAGGGAGAGAGTTAAATGTATAATATTGGTATAGTTGGCACAGGCTATGTCGGTCTTGTTCAAGGTGTAATTATGTCGGAATTTGGCATGAACGTCACCTGTATGGACGTTATTGAGGAAAAAATCCACCTGCTTAAGCAAGGAGTTCTTCCCATTTACGAGCCGGGGCTTAAAGAGCTTTTGGATAAAAATGTCACAGCAGGCAGACTTAGCTTTACCACTTGCATGGAAGAAACCGTCAAGAAAAACGACGTTGTTTTTATTGCGGTAGGCACTCCCCCGCAGGACGACGGAAGCGCTGACCTTAAATATGTGCGGGCAGTCGCCGAGGCGATCGGAAAAAGCATGGATAAATACACCGTCGTCGTCAATAAGTCAACCGTTCCCGTCGGAACAGGAAAGCTTGTGCGCTCTATTATCCAGAACGAGCTTGATAATCGAGGTGTAAACACAAGCTTTGACATTGTTTCAAACCCCGAATTTTTGCGAGAAGGCAAGGCGGTTCGTGACTGCTTAACCCCTGACAGGGTCGTTATCGGCACGGAAAGTGAAAAAGCGGCGGAAATAATGAAAAAAGTTTATGATGTGCTTTTTATCAATCACACACCTTTTCTTCTGACAAATCTCGAAACGGCGGAAATGATTAAATATGCATCAAACG
>CAZYRV010000134.1:0-1590 GCA_964649485.1 uncultured Oscillospiraceae bacterium
GTCCTCCATTTTTATTAGTATACTTCTTTATTTGGACTGAGTCAAGATTTATTTAAATGAATTTTCGGTGGGTAACTCAATAATTATTCACGCTCCTGATACAAGCAGCGATAAAAGAGTTCAGAAAATTGACATTATATTTAATGGCATTGGCGAAATAACCATATAAAAAACGGCATAGCTCATGCTACACCGTTTTCGTTAGTATATACATCCTTATCACAGCCCGCCTTAAGGGCGGTTTTTTATTTTAACCTCATACAATTTCTATGCCTACCTCCAATCCCAGTATATTTTTATATTTTTCAAAAAATCATATCGCAAGCAACCGGATTCCCTCAAAGCCCCCAAGTCGATTTGTAGTGACTATCTCGACCATAAAGATTGCGAGGAAAAGGTTCAAAAAGCGGAAAATTTAGCCCTGGAAAGCAATAACTCAAAGGCTGAAATTATCACGCTTAAACAGCAAATTGCAAAGCTTACGGCAAACCTTGACAACGCATACGATGACAAGCTTTCCGGAAAGCTTGAAGACAGCGATTTTCAGCGGATTTACGACAAAATAAAAAACGAACGCAATCAGCTTAAAGAACAGCTTATAAGACTTGAAAAGCAAGCTGAAAACCCAACTCCCCAAAAACTGAATGTTAAGCAAGTTATTAAGGATTTTATCGAAAGCACTGACAAAAACCGTGAACTTTTAGTAAGCTTAATATCGCGCATCGAGCTTACTAGCGCATAAGAAATCATAATTTACTTCAGGATAAAAGAATTAAACCGTCACTCTCCCTCCCTTTTGCCAAAGCATTCTCCAAGCTTTTCAATCGCCTTTTTCTCAATTCGGGATACATACGACCTCGAAATATTCAGCTCTTTCGCAACCTCCCTCTGCGTAAGCTCTTTTTCCGCCTTGCTTCCCGCAAGCCCATACCGCTTGCAGATAATTTCCTGCTCTCGCTCTGTCAAATGCTTTTTCATCTTCTCACGAAGCTTTTGACAGTCGATTTTGTTGTCAACAATGTCCGCAATGTTGCTTTGGTCGCTGAAGGTGTCGGCAAGCGTAATCTGGTTGCCGTCCTTGTCAGTGTCAATCGGGTCGTCAAGGTAAAGCTCGTTTTGCTGGCGCTTGATTTTGCGGAAATGCATCTTAATCTGGTTGTCAGCGCACTTTGACGCATAGGTGCTGAACGACGTTCCTTTTGTGTAATCAAACGTTTCCGTCGCACGTATAAGCCCGATTATCCCAATCGAAATCAAGTCGTCTTGGTCACGGTATTCGGGATAATTTTTTTTGACAATATAGGCGACAAGCCGTAAATTATGCACAATAAGCGTGTTTCGTGCGTCGGAATCGCCCTCCGCCATGCGGCGAAAGCAATCCCTCTCCTCCTTTGACGACAGCGGCTTTGGAAAGCTTGAACGGTTGTCGAAATGCAGTCCGAAATACAGTATATACTTGAGAACAAGCCTTATAATTGCGTTAAACATAAAAAATTACCGCCATTCTTGCATTATTTGAATTTATATATTATAATATGAAGTGAAGATTGTCTTATATTACGGTTGTAAGGGGATAAAAATGATAAAAAA
>CAZYRV010000134.1:1646-2063 GCA_964649485.1 uncultured Oscillospiraceae bacterium
TCCTGTCGAGCTTATGAACCGCAATAAAATCGTTGAAATATTCGGAAAGCTCGGCATAACCGATTTTTACATCAGAAGCGGCGATAAAAAAGCAAAAATTTCCGATGATACACAAATGACGTTATTTACGGCGGAGGGGCTTCTTTGGGGAACGCAAAGCGGCGCCGTCCACGCAAGCTATATTTTCTATTCATACCAGCGCTGGCTTTTTACACAAACAGGCAAGCTTGCCGATGAAAAATACGGCTGGATTTTGCAGAAAGACTCTGAAGCCTACCACTCAAGGCTTATGAAACAGCGTGCCATGTACGAAAAACGAGGTCCTGGACAAACCTGCATTTCTGCGCTTGAAAACGCTTGCGGCGGGCGATATGGACAAATAAACAATAAAATAAACAACAGCAAAGGCTGCGGCGG
>CAZYRV010000134.1:2073-2963 GCA_964649485.1 uncultured Oscillospiraceae bacterium
TCGCGCGCCGGGTAATACCTGTATATCTGCCCTCCAGAGTCGAAAGCAGGGTAGCATCGAAGAGCCTGTTAATAACAGCAAAGGCTGCGGCGGGGCTATGCGTGCGGCTCCGATTGGACTTTATTTTTGGAACGACACTGAAAAAGCCTTCCGAATGGGCTGTGAATCTGCGGCAATAACTCACGGTCACCCAAGCGGCTATCTCTCGGCGGGCGTTCTCGCCGCAATCATTTCCTGCATCTTGCGGGGAATGGACGTCAAAAACGCAACCCTTTCGGCGATGAGAATACTGAAAAATTACGACGGAAGCCGAGAATGCTATTCAGCGCTTAACAAAGCGATTTTTCTTGCGGAAAGCGACGTTTTGCCGCTTGAGGCAGTAAGCAGAATCGGGCTTGGCAAGGTCGGCGAAGAAGCCGTCGCAATCGCCGTATACTGCTCGCTTGTTCATGAATCAAGCTTTAAAAATGCCGTCTGCCTTGCCGTAAACCACGACGGCGACAGCGACAGCACAGGCGCAATTTGCGGCAACATCATGGGTGCGCTCCTCGGAATCAACGCTATTCCACGCAAATGGGTGAAACAGCTTGAATTTGCGCCGATTATAAGCGCTGTTGCGGGAGATTTATTCAATCAGGCTCAGCATTAATACTGAATCTCGATTAAAAATGATCCAAAAAATCGAGTAAAAGCTTTGACTTATGGGTTTTACGAAGATTTTTTGGTAAGCATTTTAATCAGAGATTAGTATAAGCCGCTTTTTAGGAGGAAAAATGTCACTAGACGGTGCATATTTAAGCCTGCTTAGGCAGGAATTTATCGATAATGGGCTTATCGGCTCAAGGGTTGACAAAATTCACCAGCCCTCAAAGGAAGAGCTTATAATAAGC
>CAZYRV010000135.1:0-2918 GCA_964649485.1 uncultured Oscillospiraceae bacterium
GAGTGACTGGCTACGAACCAGTAGGTCGGGGGTTCGAGTCCCTTACAGCGCGCCAACCATAAAAGTCCCGTGTTTACGGGCAAAAACCGCACTTCCGGAGTATTTCGGGGGTGCGGTTTTTTTGTGCAAAAAATACGGATAATTCAACTATTCTGAAAAAATTCAATAAAAGCGGGTCTTGTCCACAAAAGCCCGAATCGCTTTCAGTAGCACCGAGTGGAATCTTCATTTCCGTCATACTTTTCCTTTCTGCCGTTCATGGTGTGCGTTCCCGCCGAAAATGTGCTACAATACAGGCAGGAACATATTCATGTGTGGGTGTGTTCTGGCGGGCTGCACAAGCCCGCTTTGACGTCTGGGTACTTGTTCTACTCAGGCGGTTTCTTTTTAAAATTTATTTTTCTTTCATCTTGACATTTTTGTTACATCATGATATTATAGTAACAGAAAACAAAATAAATGTCATCCTGTTTTGAAGCATAATTTGATTATGTAACAAAATTAACGATTGGAGGCTTACGCATGGCAAAAAGCAATGAAACTAGAATACCTGAAATTGGTAAGAGAATAAGCCGATTACGCGAGCAAAAAGGCCTTACGCAATTAGAACTGGCAAAAGCATTGGGGGTAAAAAGGGAAACTGTAACTCAGTGGGAGACGGGAACGCGAGATTTAAAAACAGAATACACTGTCAAACTGGCTGATTTTTTCGATGTGTCAAGCGATGAAATTTTAAGAGGCGTAAAAGCCGAAAACGTGTCTGTAAAACGTGATTTAGAGCTTTCAGATAAAGCAATAGAGAATATTATTCATTGTAAAGAATACTGTCCTGCGACTGAATATCCTTTTAGCCCTATTGAAATATTCGATAATTTATGTAAAACAGGAACTATATTTCGAGTTTGCGCGCTAATAGCGGATTACGTAGATAAAAATTACTTTAAGTCATCTAAGGTTCTTGATATCGAGAACACCCTTTATGAATTAAATAAGGAAATTCAAGGGCGCTCAGATTATGCTTCAAGAGCAGATGGTGATGATAGTTACTACCCACAAGACTTGATTAAAGAGCGCGAGGAACTAGAACATAAAAAGGACGAATACGATGAGACGATGCAATTCTCAAAATGGAAAATGCAAGGCGAAATACTGGGCTTTATTGAACAAATGATTTCTGAATCAGATGAATATTTATAAAAAAACCCCCCCGTGTTGCAACCACGAAGAGGATTAGGATAAACAACACCGAAAGGAGCTGACCACATGGCATACATTCAACCCCGCTATGATAAAGCCGGAGAGATTATTAGCTACTCCGTCCGCGTTCACAAGGGCAAGGACGGGATCGGCAAGAATTTAAAGCCGTATACAGCTACCTTTACGCCCGATTCCGCCAAAACTGAACGCCAAAATGAAAAAGCACTAAACAAATTCGTTGTGGAATTTGAGGAAAAATGCAGAATCGGTTTCGTTTCCAGCACCCGCCAAACATTTGCACAGTATGCAGAATATGTGATTACTCTTAAAGAACGCACTGGTGTAAAACGGCGCACTGTCGAACTATATCGGTATCTGCTCAAACGTACAACACAGGCTATCGGGCATATCCGCCTTGAGAATCTGAAGGCACAGAACCTGAACACTTTTTACGAGCAACTTGCAATGGAAGGCATGCGCGCAAATCAAGCCCGCTGTACTCCCCGCAAAAAATTCAAGGAACAAATAAAAGCAGCGGGATTGACACAAAAAAAGCTTGCCGCACATCAATCCCCACGCGTTCCGGCACACAATGGCATCTGTACTGTATTTTAACGGCGTGGACAGCATCAGCAAGCGGCTGGGACACAGCAAGGTTTCCGCCACAACGGACATTTACAGCCACATCATGAAGGAAGCCGACGAAAAATCCGCCGAATGTATTGCCGACGTGATTCTTCGGGGCGGACATAATAAAAAGGCGCAATAAAAATAGCGGGACTGTACCACCGCAAGCCCGCTTACACAATCAGGAGGATGAACATGAACCTTGAACATATCTCAAAGCTGAAAGCCCAGCTTTCTTCCCTGCGCCCGCTCAATCAAGGCGAATTAAAGCGCCTGCGCGAGGAATTCATGATCGACAGCACCTACAATTCAAACGCCATTGAGGGCAACACACTCACGCTGCGGGAAACGGCACTCATTCTTCAGGACGGCATCACAATCGCACAAAAGCCCTTGAAAGACCACCTCGAAGCAATCGGACACAAGGAAGCTTTCGAGTTCGTTGTGAACCTTACAGAAGCCGCAAGCCCGCTGACAGAGCGCACGGTAAAGGATGTTCACGCGCTGGTGCTGATGAACGATCGTGAGAACAAGGGCATGTACAGGAGCGTGCCTGTGCAGATTGTTGGTTCGGAGCACACGCCCCCGCAGCCGTATCTTGTGCCGGTACAAATGGAAGCGCTGCTTGCCGATTATATGACGCTTGTCAAAACCAAGCATATTATTGAGGCGGTAGCAGAATTTCACCTGCGCTTTGAGAGCATCCACCCGTTCGTTGACGGAAACGGCAGAACCGGTAGGCTTCTGCTGAATCTGGAGCTTATGAAAGCGGGCTATCTTCCGGTGAGCATCAAGTTCACAGATCGCACGGAGTATTATGCTTGCTTTGATGATTACCGCGTGACCGGTTCGCCGGAGAAGCTTGTGCGGTTCATTGCCGGGTACGAGGAAGCGGAATTGAAGCGGTATATCGGGTTCCTCACGGAGGAAAAATAGTCAAAATATCTTCAGCGGGACTGCTCCATTTTCAAAATAGCAACCCCGCTTTGTTATGAAAAATGTACTGCATAGCGTTTGATTGTCCCAATATTTGGACTGAAAATTGCCAATTAGAGAATTCTTTCATTATAAAAAAACCGCACGTCCGGAAAGTT
>CAZYRV010000136.1:0-2808 GCA_964649485.1 uncultured Oscillospiraceae bacterium
AAAATCGTCAGAAAATCCCTGCGCAATCGTACCGCCATCTTTGTGCGGTGAAGCCCTAATTTTGCTTATTTCTTACTTTTTCCAATATAAAAACAACGGATATTGCCGGTTACAATATCCGTTGTTTTTATTCAGCTTGTTTTTTCGTTTGAAAGAAGGCTGTTTGTTGTGCGCTTTATGGTGATATCATTGCTGTTGTCGTGCGCTTCCTTTTCAATCAAGTCGTATTTTTTGAGATAGCGGGCTGCGATACCCTTGATTTTTGCATAGGCGGGCAGGTTGTCCTCAATGATTCCCGCAAACAGGTCATAAATTTTCTTGTGGTGAATCCTCAAAAGGCGGTTGGCGACATATTCGTGAACCGCCGATAAATCCTGATTATATATTATGTTGACAGCAAAATCCATAAATTGCTCGTTGTCGGTATATTGAAGATAATTCGAGGCGGTTATTATGCTTTGGTAATAGTTTGGAGATATTATAACCTTGCCCTCAAAATAGGTGTTTCCCGTAAGAAGCGCCTCAAGCTGCTGCGGGGAAAGGGAAGAAACGCTTTGCGCCGACCGTATCATTTCCGTGTCGGGGAGGGGTTCGAGTTTTGAGAGAAATTCCTTTGGGAAATAGCCCTTGCGGATTGCCATGCGCCGATAGGACATATTTTTTCTGATTGTTTCGATTTTGGGCGGGCTTATTCCACGACGTGCCATAAGCGCCGTTTCGAGCATTTCAGGCGGCAAAATTGAAAAGGGAAGCTCTGCCGAAACACCGGCTATCGCCGTTATTCTGTCGTCGTCGGGATTTTTTACAAAGCGGTTAAGCGGCTCTATGGTTATGCAGTTGAAATCAACGCTTTGTGAAAGCGCCGCAAGCGCACAGTGATGCCCTTTAAGCAAAAAAGCGTGCTGACCTGAATAGTGATAGGCTATGCCTGCGACTGTTCCGCCCGCTTTGATTTTTTCAACGGCATTCTGAAGCGAGTGATATTTAAAGCGTGCCGGTGATTTTGTCGGGATAAGAAAGCAGGGGGTGTATGAATCTGTCGCCCCCGACACATCGCCAAGCATTGCCGTGCCTTTGACTGCACGGTTTACGGTGTAGGCGTCCCAGAAAAAATCGCCGCTTCCGTCCGAGGGAAAATATCTTGTCGTATAGACGGCATAAAGTCCGTCATATAAAAAAGGCAGAATCTCATCAAGCGCTGTTTCGACAGGAACACCATCGTTAAAGCAGGAATTTGCGCCCAAGGTAAGCGCCGCCATAACCTTTGGGTCGCTGCTTTCGGCGCCGTAAATCTGCACCATAAGCTTATCCTCATGCGGATTCCCATAATCAGGCGAAATCATCTTCACAATAGGGTCAGAGCCGATATGAAACGCTTCGCATATTGCGCCGGGGTCGTTTGCACGGTTCGCCGAGCCGATTTCGCATACACCGAGCTTTAATCCGCCGTCCTTCACGCAGACGATAAGAATTTCTCTGCCGTCGGCGGAAACGTTTATCTTGCTTATCTTAGCTTGCATTTTCCACCTACCTTTGCTCAAGCGCACTTGAAATAATTTCCTCACAAAGCTTGTATTCGCCTTGCTTGAGAAGCCGTTTCGGAACATAAACCGCAGGGCGGCCTCCGCAAACGATAATAAAAAGACGGTCTGTTTCTTTATAATAATCAGCAAACCGCCACGGAATAAGGTTCTGGCTTGCGCCTATTTCTTCTTCAACAGCGGCAAAGCCGTTTGTGCTTATTGAATATGAAATTTTTTCGCCGAAGGTTGTGTCGCTTTTTGCAAGCGACTTGCACCTGATTCCAACCAAAAAATACATGAAAATATAAATTATTATGGCGGCAATCCCCCCGCTGAATACGGAAATCGGGAAAAACAAAAGGAGGGTCTGGGCGGTTGTGCCAAAAGCCTTATGAAGCGCAATAAACACTATGACAGCAACCAGAAGCACGCAAAGCCACATAAGGCGGCGCATTTTTGCGCTTGCGATCGCAAGGCTTCCTGAAATTATCTCCGATTGGTCGATAGGCGCCGCAAAAGCTATGCCTGTGTCGGACGGGCCGCCCGCTATGTACATTGTTTTCGGCGGAATGGTTCTGTACGGCACACGAATGTCGATTCCATAGTCGCCCGCTGCGCCCTCGATTATTGCCAAAGCGGCGAAAAAATCCTTCTTCATGCCAAAATCGGACATTCTGAGCTTTTCCGAGCCGAACGGACCATAAACCGTCACCGAATCATAGGTTTCGAAAATCTGCTTTATATCACGCCAAGGGCAGGCGAAAATTTCGGCGCCTTCCTTCAAAACAGCAAAGCAGTCGCCGATTATATAGGTTTTACCGTTTTTTACGGAGCTTACCTTTACGCTTTTTATGTTTCTGAAAGCCATAAGCCCTCCTTGAGAAATAAGCACAGAAGCAGTTTTCGAAAATTTGGCTTATGTGATTTATGGAACAATAATATTACTGTTATTATATCGGCAGAAATTCGCTCTTATTAAGCGTTTGCGTGAAAAAACGTTTACTTAGCTTTCGTCGTCCTCTTCTTCATCATCGTCGGCTCTGCCGTTTTTTTTACGCCTGAAAAAGTCAATCACCTTGTTATCAAGCAGGCTTATTACGTGCTTTCGCTGGTTATCCAGAAATTCGGTTTCTTCCCAAACCTCACGGTATAAGGCGGAAACAGACTTTCCGAATTGCTCCCGCCCGAATTTAACTGCGACAGCAGCGTTATATTCGGCGGCATTTTTGCGGAAATCCTCATCGAGCAAAAGCTTGACACAATAGTCCGCAAGCTCGTCAACCGT
>CAZYRV010000137.1:0-2723 GCA_964649485.1 uncultured Oscillospiraceae bacterium
AATTTCCTTGACGGCACGCTTGCTTGCTCTTTTCGCCGATTTTGGCGTCAAAATTCCTCAAAATACGCAAGTATTTCTGCGGATTTTTCCTAAAAATCGTCAGAAAATCCCTGCGCAATCGTACCGCATCTTTGTGCGGTGATGCCTTAAAAATAATCAGTTTAAACATTTTCGATTTTTACCGCTTTTTCTATATTATGATATGCTTTTTTTCTTGCATTTTTAAGGCAACTGTGCTATACTAAGCTTAATAAAATTTTTGGAGGTTGACATGAGCGATATTATTAACCGTCTGACTGAAGAAGAAGAGGTCGTTGCCGCAACAGACAAATACCTGACCTTTATTCTCGACAAGCAAAACTATGCTGTTCCTATTTCCGAAGTCAGAGAAATTATTCCCATTCAAGATGTCACCCAGATGCCTGATTATCCCGCTTACGTAAAAGGGATAATCAACGTGAGGGGGACGATTATCCCGCTTATCGACATACGTGTTCGTTTTCACAAGCCCGATAAAGCCTATGATGAAAGGACAAGTGTCGTTGTTGCGCTTATAAACGAGCTTTTAATCGGTCTGATTGTCGATGCCGTCGATGAGGTTCTTGACATTGACAAAAACGATATTTCTCCTTCTCCTCGTATGAATGCCGACACAACAAGCAAGTACGTAACAGGTGTAGGAAAGGTTGAAAATAAAATCATTCTGATACTCGATACCAACAAGCTGTTAAACGACGAAGAGCTTACGGGAATTGCGGAGATAATTTAAAAAGCGGTCGTTTTCCCTGGATTTTATTTACAAGAGGAGATGTTTTGTCAGATTCCACCTTGCTGATTCCCACAAACGAAGAACGCAGACGTGAAGCGATGAAAACCCGCCACAAAATAACAGTGTTGACAATCATTCAGATTTTGGCTTATCCGGCAGGCTTTGCTTCAACCATTCCCTTTCTCGGACAAGAGGGAATTCTGATTATAATCTTGCCGTTATTTCTGTTTTTGTTTGTTCCGTTTATAGTGATTAAAATTCTGGGGCGCATAAAATCAAAACTTTGGGCGAAAATTAATGACACAATTTACGACGAAGTCACTTATCCGGCAATGGCTTCGGCGTTTTCCCTGCGTGAGGATACGCGAAATGAAAATTTTCAAACCGAAGACATTTTGTCGTCAGGGCTTTTAGATTTTACTTGGAACGATTATACTTGCGGATTTTTCATCCGTGGCGAATCCGGCGGCTTTCCGGTTTCCTACGCCAGGATTTGCTTTTCCTACATATCCCATACCATCGGCAGCGACGGCGAATCGGAAACCATCACCGACATTCGCTACAATGGGATGTGGCTCACCTGCACGTTTGACAAGCCGTTTATCGTCAATCTGCGTATAAAACCCATTTCAAAACCAACTGAAAAACGCAGGAAAAAAGTTCCCGCCGAACCTCAGCTCCCCAAAACCTTCGAGGAAGCATACCTTGTCGAGATTGATTCGCCGATTGATCCGGCGACAATTTTCACTCCCTAAATCAAAAGCAAAATTTTAGAGCTGTACGGCGCCGCCGAAAAACCGCCGTCTTTGGCTTTGCACGGCGACACTCTTCACGTCGCACTTCCCGGGTATTATTACAATAATGTTAAAAAGCTCGGCGACGGGCGCAATAACCAAACAAGGGCATTGAAAGCTGCGGCGGCGGTTATTGACGAAATTAAAAGCTGCGAATGGCTTTTTGAAACAATACTTAAAGAGTAAGAAGGGATAAAATGAACGCACTTATTACAGGCGCAAGCTCGGGAATCGGCAGAGATATCGCAATTGAGCTTGCAAGCAGAGGCTATAACGTAATTTTGGTTGCAAGGCGCAAGGAAAGGCTTGTTGCGCTTCGGAAAAAGCTTAGGCATGAATATGGCGTAAAGGTGGCAATAATTGTCGCCGATTTGTCAAAGCCCGACGAATGCTTCAGGCTTCACGAACGTGTCAAAACCGCCAACATTGGCATTCTCGTCAACAACGCCGGCTTTGGTATTTTCGGCGCTTTTGAGGACACCGATATTAATGAAGAGCTTGGCATGATTGACCTCAACATTAAGGCTGTACACATTCTCACAAAGCTGTTTTTGCGTGATTTCACCCGCCAGAACCACGGCTATATTCTAAACGTAGCGTCGTCAGCGGGCTTTTTCAGCGGGCCGATGCTTTCGGGCTATTACGCAAGCAAAAACTATGTTTTAAGGCTTACCGAAGCTATCAACGAAGAGCTTAAAAGCCGTAAAAGCAACGTTTATGTCGGTGCGCTCTGCCCCGGCCCTGTCAACACGGAATTTGGCGAGCGTGCGGGAGTAATGTTCGCCGTAAGCGGGCTTTCAAGTGAATTTGTCGCAAAATATGCCGTCGAACAGATGTTCAAGCGCAAAATGATTGTCATTCCCGGAAGCCTCATGAAAGCGGCGATTTTTGCGGGAAGATTTATTCCCGAGAGGGCGGCTTTGAAGATTGTCCATGATATTCAAAATAAAAAAATCACTGAAATTTAAATGGCAATAGCGTCCGACCCCCTGTAAATACACATTGCTTTTAAAAATGAAGTGATATTTTGATAAAATAATATCGTTATAGAAATTATAGGGCTTCACCGCACAAAGATGACGGTATGAATGCGCAGAGATTTTCAGACGATTTTTAGGAAAAATCCGCAGAAACACTTGCGTATTTTGAGGAATTTTGAC
>CAZYRV010000138.1:0-2673 GCA_964649485.1 uncultured Oscillospiraceae bacterium
CTTTCCGTATCGAGAATAATTGTTTCTATGCTTCTTATTTTCATTATAAGGGATATTACAGTGTTCGGCATACTGTATGTTTTCTGCGGATTAACCGATGCCTTGGACGGCTTTTTTGCAAGAAAATTCAATGTTCAAAGCGATTTCGGCGCAAGGCTTGACACTGTCGGGGATATTTTTTTCTTCGCCATGATTGTGTTAATCGTAATCACAAGGCTTAGCACGGTGTGGGTTATTCTCCTTGCCGTTGTATTTGTGGTGAGGGTTTGCGGGTTTATAATAAGTAAAATCAGGTTCGGCGAATTTGCGTCAATCCATACAATCGGGAATAAAATATCAGGCTTTTTATGCTTTTTTATTCCTGTTTTTATCATGGCAAAAGCAGATTTTATGAATGCCATTGTTTTTATTTTTGCGTTTTTATCCGCAATTGAAGAGCTGATTATTCACATAAAATCGGACAAGCTTGAGCTTAATCGGAAAAGCCTGTTCGTTGAAAATAAAGGTGAAAAATGACTAAAAATCAAATTATAGAGCTTGAAATAACAGATATTACAAGCGAGGGTGCGGGAGTTGGCAGGCACGATGGCATGGCGGTTTTCGTTCCATTTTCAGCGGTTGGCGATAAGCTTTCGGTGAAAATTTTGAAGGTCAATAAAAGCTATGCTTATGGCAAAATAGATGAAATTTTAGTGCCGTCAGAGGATAGAATCACGGCGGATTGTCCTGTTTTCGGCAAATGCGGCGGCTGTGATTTTCGGCATTTAAGCTATTTTGCGGAAGCGGCGGCAAAAAACAATATTGTTAAATCAGCCTTTGCAAAGCAGGGGCTTTTTCCTCATTTTTTACCATTTTCAGCCTGCGATGAAAGCGAAATCAATCGTTATCGCAACAAGTCGCAGACCCCTGTTGCAACCGAAAATAGCGGCGAAATCATAAGCGGATTTTATGCAAATCACAGCCACAGGATTATTCCGCATGAGGATTGTTTATTACAGCCTGTATTATTTAGTCGAATTATCGATTTTGTAAAAGAATTTGCCGGTAAAAACAGTATTTCTGTTTATGACGAGGAAAATCACAGCGGCATTTTGCGGCATATTTATCTCAGACGAGGGCATTATTCCGGCGAAATCAATCTTTGTGTTGTCGCAACGAAAAATATTCCGCAGTTTAAGGCTCTTGCTGAAAAAGCGGCAGCGGAATTTCATGAAATCAAGGGGGTTGTGCTTAATATTAACCGAGAAAAAACTAATGTTATTCTCGGAAAAAAGGAAATTTTGCTTTGGGGGAGCTCTGAAATAACTGACAAAATGTGCGGGAGCAGTGTCAGAATTTCGCCGCAAGCCTTCTATCAGGTAAACACGCCCGCCGCCGAGCGGCTTTATTCAATAGCCGCCGATTTTGCTGATGTCAAGGGCAAAACTGCGCTTGAGCTTTACTGCGGTGCAGGAACGATTTCCATGGCTCTTGCCAAGACTGCAAAGCGTGTAATCGGCGTTGAAATCGTGGCTGAGGCGGTTGAGAACGCACGGGAAAACGCCGAGCTTAATGGGATTGGCAATGTTGAATTTTATTGTGCTGATGCGGGTGAGTTTGCGGCTGAATTTAACGAAAAAGTCGAGGTAACGGTGGTTGACCCGCCGAGAAAAGGCTGTTCGGCAGAAACGATTGCCGCAATTTGCAGGATTGCGCCCGAAAAAGTGGTTATGATTTCGTGCAATCCCAGTACGGCGGCAAGAGATTGTAAAATGCTTGAGGATAAGGGATTTCGGGCGGAGAGCGTGCAGGGGGTGGATTTGTTTCCGAGGACGAGGCATGTGGAGACGGTAGTGCTATTGTCCAAACTTCACGCAAAGCAACATATCGACATTGAATTGCAGACGGACGAGCTTGATTTGACTGCTTCGGAGAGTAAGGCGACTTATGATGAGATTAAGGCTTATGTAAAGGAACACGCCGGTTTGTCAGTTTCTTCTCTGTATATCGCACAGGTTAAGCAGAAATGCGGGATTATTGAGAGGGAAAATTACAATAAGGCAAAGTCTGATGACGCTAAGCAGCCGAAATGCCCGAAGGATAAGGAAATGGCTATTATGGATGCGCTGAAGTATTTTAAGATGATATAAATAGTGACCGCCTACAAAGGATTTTTCTTGTAGGCGGTCAGTTGCATTATATCAATTTTTGTAACCTGTGAATTATTAATTCAAAGTCAATGCTTGTGGTGATGTAAAGTAATACCGTATAAATGGTGTAATTATATTGCTTTTGAGTCGCAGAGCTTTTGTATTTAACAAATTATAGCACAGCAGGCTTATGTTGTTACAAGATCACACGACTGTTCAGCTTTATCTATTGCAAGTGACTTTTTTATTATTTCAGGAGTTACTATAGACTTATCGTGGATATATAATTCATTGGCAATATATATGAAATTGTCCATTTTTAAAGGCACTGAGCATTTTGAAAGCTGAAAAACAATGGTGTTTCTGTCTAACTTAAATATCTTTTTCATGTAATCAATGTTTTTCGCCTCTAGTAAAGTAACACTAGAATCAATAAATCGAATGCGAAATTTATTTCTTATCATTGATTCCCATTCACTTGATTTGTATTTTAGGCTCTTCGCTATATTGAATGGGTAGCGCTGATATGATATAATAACAACGA
>CAZYRV010000139.1:0-2645 GCA_964649485.1 uncultured Oscillospiraceae bacterium
TTTTTCCTAAAAATCGTCAGAAAATCCCTGCGCAATCGTACCGCCATCTTTGTGCAGTGAAGCCTATATGATTTCAAACGATTCGGTGCTTTTGTTTTGCAAGAGTGCGAATTGTAATAAAATTTACCGCAGAACGCAAAAAACGGCGAATTTCTCGCCGCTTTTTCTGTATTCAGCTTTTTTTCGCACCTGCCATTTTAAAAATCTGAAGGAATTTAATCCTGTTGCCGTTATGGAGAATAAGCGTTTCGTAAACCTTTGCGACCACCCACGCAAAAACTGCCACGCAAGCCGCAAGCACCAAAACCGCAATAAGCGCCTCACCCGTTGACATATCGCCCGTAATTATCGCGCTTGGAAGTGAAAACGGCGATGAAATAGGCAAATACCGCGATATAATCACAACGATGTTCGCCTTGTCGCTTTCAATATCAAAAGCGCTCGGCATATAGCTTAGGTAAAATCCAAGAACGCCAATAAGCGAAAGCGGCTGCATTGCCTGCGCCAAATCCTCAACTCTGCTTACGCTTGCGCCGATAAGTCCGGCGATAAGCGCATAGAAAAGAAATCCAAGAATAAAAATCACAAAGAAAAGCACGACTGAAAGCGCATTAAACCCTGAAAATGCCGAGCTTAAGCCCTCTTGTATTTCCGCAAAAGCCCCTGATGGGATTTCCCCCGCCGAGCCAATCGACGACGTAATATCGGGCATTATCGCCTTGAATGAGATAAATCCCGTAATACCCGTCGTTGCGCCGAATAACACAAGCTGTAAGAGTGCGACTGTTCCCATTGCAAGAATTTTTCCTATTATAACCGCAAAGGGTCTGACGGAGGTAAGCAAAAGCTCCATTACACGAGAAGTTTTTTCCGTTGCAATCGACTGCGCCACCATTGACCCATATTGGAAAATCAATACAAAAAGCACAAGAGAAAGCATCATCGGAAGAATTGTTTTTACAACCTTTTCAAACTCGTTCGCCGAGCCGCCCGCAAGAATAGAATCATAGCTTATTCCCGCCATTGCAAGAGAAATTTCACTGTCGCTTACCCCTGCCATTTTGAGTTTTTGCTCTTTCATGCTGTCGGTTATTAAATCCAGAATCCGGTCGCTTTCATCTCTGCCGACAATCTCCTCCGAATACGGCCTTGCAAGCTGTGCAAAAAAGCTTCCGTCGTTATTTCTGCCTATTCCCAAGGCAAGCACAGCCTTGCTGCTGTCTTTGATTTCGCTTACAAGCTCGTCAAAGCTTTTATCTGATTCAACGAATGTTATTCCCATTTTTGAAAGCTCTGAAAAATCGAATTTCTGAGGCAAATCAGTCGTATCCGAAACAAAAATGGTCCTGTCATAGCTTGCGCTTCCGATTTCGTCAGAGCTTCCGCCGCCAATGCTTCCATTGCCGTCTATAAGTGCGGGAATGAACACCAATGACGCAATAAGCAGGTTCATAATTACAAGGATTACTATGGTGCTTATGATAAACGATTTCGTTTTTATCATCTGTAAAAACGTAAACTTAAATACCTTTCCCCAGCCCTTAGTTTCTTTCATCACTTACACCTGCCTTTTCCACAAAAATCTCATGAAGCGACGGCTCACGCAAATCAAATTTAATAATATTAATCCCCTGCCCGACTGCTTTTGTGAGAAATTCTCTCGCCTGCTCTTCACTGCTTACTTTAAAATCCGTTCCGTTCGGCGTTTGGTTCGTCACAGAAAGCCCGACTTCATTTGCAAGCGGCATTATGTCAGCCTCCGCCTTAACCGTGAGATTAACCCGTCCATAGCTCTTTTTGATTGCGTTCAGGTTTCCCTGCAAAACGGTTTTGCCGTGATTTAAAATGACAATATCCTCACAAAACTCCTCAATAACAGGCATCTGGTGACTTGACATTATGATATATTTTTCTTTTGCCATTTCCTCTCGGATTATGCTTTTAAACAAATCAGTGTTCACGGGGTCAAGCCCGCTTAGCGGCTCGTCAAGAATAAGCAGCTTTGGGTCGGCGATAAGCGCCGCTATGAGCTGAATTTTCTGTTGGTTTCCCTTTGAAAGCTGCTCTGCCTTTTTCGTCTTGTATTCGTTGATGTTAAGGCGGTCAAACCAATAGTTATTCGCTGAAACTGCCTCGCTTTTTTTAAGCCCCTTAAGCTCTGAAAAATAAACAAGCTGTTCCATTACCTTATATTTCGGATACAGCCCCCGTTCTTCCGCAAGATAACCAATGGATTCGTCAACCGCACGGAATTTCTTGCCGTTCCATGTGATTTCGCCCTCTTGAATGCTGAGCATTCCGAGAATAGAGCGTATTGCCGTCGTTTTTCCTGCGCCGTTTGTCCCGAGAAGCGCAAAAACACCGGGCCTTGAAATTTCAAAATTCAAATCGTTTACTGCGATTAAATCGCCGTACCGCTTTACGACATGACTCACTTTTAAAGACATGATAACCTCCCTGTTTTAATTCTTACTTGATTATACATGAAAAACATTAAAATTCCATATTAAAATAATAAAGAAATCATAAACTTTCAGATTTAAGGCTTCACCGCACAAAGATGGCGGTGCGATTGCGCAGGGATTTTTAAACGATTTTTAGGAAAAATCCGCAGAAATACTTGCGTATTTTGAGGAATTTTGACG
>CAZYRV010000140.1:0-2625 GCA_964649485.1 uncultured Oscillospiraceae bacterium
AAATGATTCATGTTCCAATGAATCAGGAAGGGGAAAGGCAGGGTTGTTATTTTTTCAGGCTCTATTCGCCAGCCCTTTGCCTCAAAGCCATACATTCGGGCAACCTTAACGATATTTTTCGCATTGCTTCCGTCACGTGAAACGCCGCAATCAGAGCGGACTTTCTCTAAAGGCACCCATTTTCCGTGGAATGCCATAATCATTGCCAATGATGCCGCACCGCACTCTACAATTTCCATTTGCAGAATTACCGGAACTTTTTTCTTCACAATATTTCCTCCTTATTGTCCGGCTATTTCTCCAAAGAATAAATCCCACACAGGAAAACCCGATAAAGAGGTGAATATAACAAGTCCCGCAATTATTAAAGCGATGCTGATAATTATCAACCAGATTCGAGGGTTTAATATTTTTATATAGTTGTTTAAATCTTCGGGTCCGGTGATTTTTTCAACAACCTCTTTCCTGAATAAATCATCTTTCACTTTTTTACCCCTTCCAATTCTATGTCATCAATACAACTCCAGTTTTCGTCAAACAAAGCAGAGAATTTATGAAAATACTCATCAAAATATAAGCATTTTGACGGGTCATAGCTTTCAAAGCTTCCGCCTAAAACAATCCCAATAGCTCGGCAGCCGCCCAAGCAAAGCCTCCAGAAAGCGCAGCTTTGACATTTAGCGTTTTTCTCAAGCAAATTACCGACATTATAGCAAACCGAATCTAAATATTCTCCGGAGGATAATATTTGTCTTAGAGGAGTTTCGTGGACGTTTTCAAAAATTTTGCCGATTTTTTTAAAATAACCGCTCATCTGGTTACATGGAAGGACATTGCCTTCGGGAGTTACCGCAATTTGTCCCCGAGCGCTTCGGCACACAGGCAAGCTTGCTCTATATTTGTGAGCTCCGCCTTCTATTGCACGATGATGAAATTGCTTGTATTTAGGATAAATTGAAATAACCTGCCATATATCTATGTCCATTTTTACATTTTCAGAAATAACCGCCTGAACAATATCCAATGAAAAATCAAAATATTCGTCCATTGACAAGCATAAATTGCCGCCCATTTTCGCCCAGCGGGGAGCTTCCGTAGTGCGAATCAGGCGAATTTGGTCAACGCCCAACTCGTCCGCTTTCATAATAGTAGGAATTATTGTGTCAAGATTCCCTCTATGTATGTTTGTTTGCAGCTTAATCTTAAATCCCTTGCTTTTAAGCATTTCTATTTTTAAAAAAACATCTATTTCAGCGCCGCTTTTATTTCTAAACCAATCATGATGGCCGATACCGTCAAGACTCATTTTAAAAAGCGGTTTGCAATCAAGCCTTTCAAATTCGTCCAGCATTTCACGTGTAATTAAACTGCCGTTTGTCGTAAGCTCGGTTATTTCCATTCCACGCTTTAAAATTTCTTTGCAAATGTCCATGAAATAAGGGTGGAGCATAGGTTCGCCGCCTGTTAATGTGACATTTTGCACGCCGCATTCATCAAGCTCTTGAATAAAATTCAAACACTGTTCCCACGTAAATTCGGAATTAAGAGGCGCATTGTCCGCCGCATTGAAGCAGTGGCGGCAATTAAAATTACATTTCCCTGTAATCGCCCAGTTAACGGCGGGGAAATAGCGGTTGTCACAAAACCTATATTTTTGCCAATCGCTTAGTTGTTCACCTTTTTGTGCAGGCAAACAAAGCCCTCTTTCAACCAGCTGTGTAAGCAAAGGCGACGGTGAAATTTCGGTTTTTCCGTTGCAAAGCCGCAAAATTTCAAAGGCTTCACTCGAAACAGAACGTGCATTGCCCGCACCGTAAACATAGTAAGCGTGGGGCACAAGCCGCCACCCGCGCAAAGCTATATTGGGTTTTAAAATATAGAACATATGCCCCACTCCTTACTTGCTTATGACCGTGTTAAAGCTTTTGCATTCTGCCGCCGGTTTGTGTTATTGTCTGCTCTAATGTTACCTTTTTGCCGATTTGTTTTGATATGCCGTTTTGTCCTGCCGCTCCGACTTCGATTGTACTTGACGTAAAAGGATTCTCGCCTCTCTCTATCATTCCGTATGCGATATTCAGCTTGTCTAACACTCTTTGCCAATTGAAACGGATTCCGCCCGCAACACCTTCCAGTTGCTCGTCGCTCAGCTCTCCTGATTCAGAATCCATCAATTTTTTAACCGATTCCTCGGTAACTTCAATGCCATAATCAGTTGCAAGCTTTGTAAACTCTGCGGGCGACTTTGCACCTTTAATCGCCTCAAGCTGTTCCGGTGTTAATCTTATTTCGCTCATAAATATTTCCTCCATTTTTGGTTTATTTAAGGCTCGCCGCATGAAATACAGATTTTTTTGCGGAGAAGCCTTGTAACTGATAACAATTTAACTAAAATTCGCCGTGAATTAAGCGTTTTCCTAATTTCGCCAATCCTCTCGATAACCACAATTGCGGCAAATAAGCGTGCAATCAGTAAATCCTACATGAACAACTTCATCGATACTAATATTATTACTTCCACATGATGGGCACTTTATCGAAAAATCGCACCCGCCGCCTGCGACATTTTCAAGCTCCTCATCGCTGATTTCTCGTTCGCAAGGGCTTAAAAACGCCTTTGCTTGC
>CAZYRV010000141.1:0-2611 GCA_964649485.1 uncultured Oscillospiraceae bacterium
GAAACAAAAGCTTAAAATCACTATTACAACCGTCCAAGCGAACAAGTCGGGCGTATCGAGATAAATTTTCGCCTTGTAAAGCTTTTCGCCGATAGAGCCGTCGGGAATGCCGATTACCTCCGCCGCAACCCCGCTTTTCCAGCTTAGTCCAAGCGCAACCGAGCAAGCCGAGCGGAAAAACGGAAGCACCTGTGACAGGTATATATAGCGTATCCGCCGCCATTTCGGAATATCAAAAACCCTTGCCATTTCTAAAAGCTTTGGGTCGGTTGCGATAATTCCATCTCTTGTATTGGTGTAAATAATAGGAAGCACAATCAGAAACGTTATTAAAACCGACAGATTTTTCGATGAAATCCATATAAGCACGAGTATGACAAACGATGCGACAGGAACAGCCTTAATCGTCGTCATAAGCGGCTTTAAAAGCACGCTTACCCATTTAAAGCGCACCGAAAGCGCCGCAAAAACAACCCCGACAACAGCCCCCGAAAGAAAGCCCGCAAGTATGCGCACAAGCGAAAAGCCGATTGACCGCCAAAACTCTCCTTCAAGCACAAGCGCCCCGAGCCGGATAAGCACCGACACGGGGGAAACAAGCAATATCTGTTTGTTAATCGCCATGCTTGCAAGCTGCCACACGACGAGCCAGAACGCCACCGCATAAAACGTGTGACGTTTTATCCAAATCCGCCGTGCCAAAGTTTGCTTTTGACCGAGTTTTTCCTGCACGGCGGGTTTATACTTACCCATAATTTCACCTTAAAACGTGTGACGTTTTATCCAAATCCGCCGTGCTAAGGTTTGCTTTTGACCGAGTTTTTCCTGCACGGCGGGTTTAAGTTTACCCATAATTTCACCTTAAAACGTGTGACGTTTTATCCAAATCCGCCGAAACATTTGCTTCGGCGGATTTTCCTGTTTGTTTGCGTACAGCTTTTAAGGCTTTGCTATTCTATAATTTTACGCTCCGTAATAGAAATCATCAGCAGGCAAAGCTCCGCCGACAGCCTTGGGGTTCTGCTCAAAAAGCACGGAAAGATAGCCCGAAAGCTTTTGCTTCATATCGGCGCCGTCAACATAAACGATATTGCATTCGGGAATTGCCTTTTTAGCAACCGCCTCGGGAACAATGTCATACTTGCCGACAAGCACAGCCGCTTCGTCAACATTACCGTTTACGAAATCAACGGAGGTTTTGTAGT
Source organism: uncultured Oscillospiraceae bacterium (assembly GCA_964649485.1). Lineage (GTDB taxonomy): Bacteria > Bacillota > Clostridia > Oscillospirales > Ruminococcaceae > JAAYSD01. Next base: position 1,206 of record CAZYRV010000141.1, read on the forward strand.
TTTCAAGGAAAGCCGCAACCGCTTCGGGGTGATTTTCGATAAATTCGGTTCTCGCAACGACAACTCCCGTGATAAGCGCCGAGGGGCTTTCTTCCGTCGCCTGAATCTTGTCCCATTCGTCGGTTAAATCGAGGGCGACACGGATTGCTTCGTTTTTGGTCTGTGCGGTTGTTACAAAGGGCTGGGGAAGCATGGCGATCGCGTTTTCGCTTCCCGCAAGAGCCGCCGCACATTCGGAATGCTCGCTTTTCCACTCGATTGTTACGTCCGTTGCAGGGTCTATGCCGTTTTCGCTTAAGATATAGTTAAGCGCATATTCGGGTGTTGCGCCCTTTCCGCTTGCATAAATTGTCTTGCCCCGCAAATCCTCAACGGTTTTGACTGTGTCGCCGTTTTCAACGATATAGATTACGCCGAGGGTGTTTAAAGCGATGACTTCCACGCCTACGTCGGGGTTATTGTAGAGGACGGACGCAACGTTTGCGGGAACAGCGGCAATGTCCGTTTTTCCCTGAACAATTGCGGGGGTAACCTCATCAATTGCCGCCGCAATTGTAAAGCTGTAATTATTATCGGCGATTTCGTCCGCATCAACCTTATCCATAAACTGGACCATTCCCATTGCCGTCGGGCCTTTAAGCGCCGTAACCTTGACGTCAACAGGCTCTGCTGTCGGCTCTTGCGCCGCTGTTGTTTCGGCGGGGGTTGTCGCCTCGGTTGTTAATGCCGTGGTTGTCGCCACGGTTGATGTTTCGCCAGAGCTTGTATTTGTGTCGCCGCAGCCCGCAAAAAGCGAAACAGAAAGCGCCGCACTTGCCAGAATTGATAAAAACTTCTTCATTATAATAATCCTTTCTTGTTATGAACATATATATAGAACACCGGTTGGCGGTGATTGTATACTTGCGTGGTATTATTATAACATATATATTCTCGCTTGTCACGGTGTAAAAATTACAGAAAAAGCTTGTTTTTATACGTTGTTTATTGGAAATATTGTTCAGCAAATTTGTTTCATTTACGTTTTCAACAGCGCTTTTTTGTTTCGCCGGTAAAAGTGTTGCTTATAAAATCCACGCTTTTCAACTTTCTCCACAGACTTTTCAACGGTTATAATCCTGTTTCAACATAAAAACTTCCGTAATTCAAGGGTTTTCAACATTTTTCCGAGGAAAACCTGTTGAAAACCGCAGTTTTAGTTTCGAAAACTGCATTTATGTAAAATTATATAAAACTGATTATAATATTCCTTATCAAAATCATTTGAAAATGCGATAAAATTTCAGGGGTATTTTGGAATATCAATCAAAAAAGTTTGCGTACGCTTTACAATCTGTATATTAAAACTTAATGGCTCTTCGCTAAATCAAGTGGGTAACCCCAAATCCAGTCCTGCGGTTTCGAGA
>CAZYRV010000142.1:0-209 GCA_964649485.1 uncultured Oscillospiraceae bacterium
ATTACGTCAAGCACATCTCCTACAATTTCAGGATCAAGCGCCGAGGTTGGCTCGTCAAATAAAAGCACGTCCGGATTCATTGCAAGAGCACGGGCGATTGCGACACGCTGCTGCTGACCGCCCGAAAGCGCCTGCGGATACTCGTCCGCCTTGCTTTCAAGCCCAACCTTACGAAGAAGCTCAAGAGCATCTTCCTTTGCCTTTGGCTT
>CAZYRV010000142.1:327-2590 GCA_964649485.1 uncultured Oscillospiraceae bacterium
TCACAACCCTCTTGCCAAGGTGAGTTATGTCCTTGCCGTTATAGATTATTTCGCCGCCTGTCGGTGCTTCAAGCAGGTTTATGCACCTTAAAAGAGTGCTTTTCCCCGAGCCTGACGGGCCGATTATTACCAGAACCTCACCTTTTTCAATGCTTAAGTTTATATCCTTAAGCACTTCTAAATCCTTGAAATTTTTCGAGAGTCCTTTAATTTCGATTATAGCCATATTTCCTCCCGTAAAGCAAAAGGCAACGGCACCAAAACGGCGCCATTGCCTATGATTTTATTTTTACCGTCAATGCAAATGAGTTAAAGCAAAAATCTTTCCTTGATGATTTCAGCGATTATATCTGCGGTTTTTTCCGTACCAAGCAGGCTTGAATCAATCATTAAATGCTTGTGCTCCTTATCCGACATGGAATAGCCGCAATAGTGGCGGTGGTATGACTCACGTGCCTTATCAACGGAGGCAATCATTCGCTTTGCCTCGTCAGGCTTCATATTAAGCCGTTCGACACAGTTTATAAGTCGTTTGTCATAGGGTGCATAGATGAAAATGTTAATAATGTTCTTTTTGTCACGGAGAATATAGTCGGCACAGCGCCCGACGATTATGCAGGATTCTTTTTCGGCAAGCTCCATAATAATTTTACGCTGGGTATCGAAAATTTTGTCCTGAATATCCGTCGTCCCTATTCCGAGGGGATAATTCATATTGAAAAATGTGGATTTTGCGCTTTCCTCGGAATCGCTTACGGTTGAAACGGGAAGACTAAGCTTTTTTGCCGCCCAGTCAACAATGTCCCTGTCATAATAATCAATTCCAAGCTTTTCACTTATCGTTCTCGCAATGGGGCGTCCAAGACTTCCGAACTGCCTTGTAATAGTAACAACAAATTTACCAGCCATATAATCACCTTATTTCGTATTTGTTGAGTTTATTATAGCATTGTTAAGCAAGGTTTGCAATGTCACGGAAATATAAAAAAATTCAAAGCTATTGTGCTTTGAGTACAAATGTGTTATAATTAAAATAAAGAAAACGGAATTTTGGCAAAAAGGGTGATGAAATGAGAATTCAGGTTGACGAACTTTTCCGTGAAGGAAAAAGTAAATATTCGATAGATTTCTTGGCGGGAAACGAGGGGCATAAAAACGGTGTGTACTGGGTTTATCTTGCCGAGGATATAAGCAATATGTCATTTTTAAAGGGCGGCGAGCTTATTATCACCACGGGAATTTTTACCCAAAGCGGCATCTCCCTCTATGAATTTATCTGCTCGCTTATTGTTGCGAACAGCGCAGGACTTATCATAAACATCGGGCAGTATATCAATACAGATGATATAAGTGAAAAAATCATTTCTTTGTGCAATGAGAACAACTTTCCGCTTTTCACAATGCCGTGGTCTGTGCATTTGGTTGATATTATGCAGGACTATTGCACGAGGCTTTTGCAAAATTCTCAAAGCCTTGACAAGCTTGACACCGCTTTTCAATCGGCAATTTACCATTCGCCGGCAAGCGATGGAGTGCTTCGCACGCTTGAGAATTATGGTTATCCCGAAATCGGCGGTTATTCGGTTATTGCAATTCAGAATTTAAAGTTTAATTCGAGAATTACACAGCCGCTGAACGGGCTTGGGCTTACATACCATATTATTGAAATAGAGCATATCAAGCTTTTTATTTACGACACTGAAAAAAGCGACGCAACTCAAGCTGAAATCTTCGAAAGGCTGTGTTATCACGGCGGTATTCAGCTTGGAATAAGCGAAGCTATTCACAGCCTGAGGGATTTGGGCTCGGCATATAAAAAAGCCCGATTTGCACTTGCTGTTGCGGTTTTTCGCAGCGCTCAGGTTGTTCGTTTTGCAGAGCTTGGGATTTTACAGGTGCTTTTTTCGTCGATGGATACGCAAATGCTGATAAACATCAGAAATAAATATCTGGAAAAGCTTGACCGCTATGACGACGAGCACTCATCGTCGCTTATTCAAACTCTGAAATTTTATCTGGAAAGCGACTGCAACCTGATTACAACCGCAAAAAAAGCCTTCAGCCATAGGAATACCATAATATATCGCATCAATAAAATCAAAGAAATAGCCGGCTTTGATTTTAAAAATGCAAACGAAAAATTCCATATTATGCTTGCCTTATATATAGATGAATATTTTTCAATGTAAGCCGGTTGTTGGCGTCCGGTAAAACATAATCCGCAGCGGATTTTCCGTTGCGGATTTTTGCTTTATGAGGAGCT